>JAAUSC010000004.1 GCA_012031965.1 Scytonema sp. RU_4_4 | reverse complement strand
ATCGGCGTTTTTGCTGTCATTGCTACATGGATGAAGTTACCAGAAATCAATATTTTTTGTATCTCGTCTGCGTCAGCGCTTTTTGAAAAAATAAATATTATGACTGAATTCTGAATTCTGAATTAATAAAGGGTACTTGCACCATTAAGTAGATGAGCATAATACTGTTTTTCATAAAGAAACGGTATCATATCCTCTCCAGTTGCTTCCGAATTATATGATCTTTTCAAGAGAAAAACTTTGCGTACCTCTGCGCTATCCTCTGCGTACTTTGCGTTGAAAAAATATAATTCTCAGGACTTACGCAAAGAAACCCGGTTTCTACCAAAAATCGTCTGTTTCGCAACCAAATACGAACGAAAAAACCGGGTTTCTGGCAGATAGTGCGTAAGTCCTAATTCTGATGCCAACGGATTGGATATCATTTGTCACAAGAGGGTTCGGATAAGTACTCGGATAGAAACCGGGTTTCTAAAAACGCGAACTACCCTTAACCGAACCGTATTGTCAGTTGTCAGACATTTTTAAATACGTTGCAAGATTAAATGATTACATTCATTTAATCTTGCTTCCCAGTCAGGTTCAACAATAATCGTGCTAATTTTTTCTACAATAATTGCAGGTCCATGAATACTATCTTCCGGTTGTAAATTTTCCCGTCGATAAACGGGGATATCATACCACTGATTAGCAGTAAACATCCGTACTCTTTCAACAGAAATGGGAGATTCATCTATAGGACGCTTCCGAGTCATTAAAGATTCATCGGGAGTATCCATTTTCTGAATAACTTCCACTGAGACAGATTCAACAATTAAGGTTTTTTCTAACTGAATGAAACCATAACGAGATTTATGTTCAGCCTCAAATTCTTGTTGCATTGCTGACACAGCATCGGCGAAATCAACAGTCAAGGTAGAGTTAGTTCCCTCATATTTTAAATTAACTTTTCGGACGATTTCCAAAACCCCATCAACTTTATCGGGAATCTTCACGTCAGCAAGGGAAAAATGGGGGACGGGTGTATTTAATTCATTTCTCGCTTGGGTTTCTAAAAACTTCATTAACTGATGTAATTGGGGAATTAATGTTTGAGTCAGAGGCGCTTCTACTGCTCCAACTCTTGTCGCCCGGATATCAGCTAATCCCATTCCATAAGCAGAGAGAACTCCAGCATAAGGGTGAAGAAATATCTTTTTCATCCCCAAAGTATCAGCAATTAAACAAGCAACTTGCCCTCCTGCTCCTCCAAAACAACAAAGGACATATTGGGTGACATCATACCCCCGTTGCAGACTGATTTTTTTTATCGCGTTTGCCATATTCTCCACAGCGATCGCAATAAATCCAGCTGCGACTTGTTCAGGAGTACGACTATTTCTTGTGACTGCTTCAATCTCTTGGGCTAATTGTGTAAATTTCTGAATCACAATGTCTTTATCTAAAGGTAAATTGCCATCTAATCCAAAGACAAAAGGAAAATATTGGGGATGAATTTTGCCTAACATGACATTAGCATCAGTCACCGTCAAAGGTCCGCCACGACGATAGCAAGCCGGTCCAGGATTTGACCCAGCAGAAGCAGGTCCAACACGATAACTAGAGCCATCAAAAAATAGAATTGAACCGCCTCCAGCAGCAATGGTATTAATTGCTAATACGGGAACTCGCATCCGCGCCCCAGCAATCTCTGAATCTAATTGTCTTTCATACTCTCCTTTAAAGTGGGCGACATCTGTACTTGTCCCTCCCATATCAAAGGTAATAACTAACTCGAAACCTGCTCTTTTGCTAGTTTGTACTGCGCCGACAATACCCCCAGCAGGACCACTCAAAATGCTATCTTTTCCTTGAAATTGTTCGGCTGCGACTAAACCCCCGTCAGATTTCATGAACATTAATCTGACTCCGGGTAGCTGACTGGCTACTTGGTTAACATAGCGACGAAGAATCGGAGTTAAATAAGCATCTACGACTGTTGTATCCCCTCGACTGACTAATTTCATTAAAGGACTGACTTGATGAGATACTGATATTTGCGTAAATCCAATTGTTAAAGCGAGTTGGGCGACTTGTTGTTCGTGGTGGGGATAGCGATAGCTGTGCATAAAAACAATCGCACAACTACGAATTCCTGTGTTGTAAGCTGCTTGTAAATCGTTTTTGACTTGTTCAATATTGATAGGGATTAATTCCTGACCATTAGCATCATAACGTTCCGAAACTTCAATCACCTGTTCATAAAGCATGGTTGGTAGAATGATATGACGGGCAAAAATGTTAGGACGGTTTTGGTAGCCAATTCGTAGGGCATCTTTAAATCCTTTAGTAATAACAAGTACAACTCGGTCTCCATTCCTTTCTAACAGTGCATTTGTTGCAACTGTTGTCCCCATTTTTACGACTTCTATTGCTTCAGTTGAAATGGGTTGATTGCTTGAAAGACCCATGATATCCCGAATACCTTGGATGACAGCATCTTGATACTGTTCAGGATTTTCTGAAAGTAATTTGTAGACAATGACCCATTGTTTGTTAGGAAGAGGGACAATTAAAAAACGTTCTTGGTGTTCTAATAGTCTGTCTATAATTGCCTGATTATTTGTAACAGCAATAATATCTGTGAATGTACCACCCCGGTCAGCAAAAATTTTTAGCATCACTCAATCTCCTCAATGCCTAGAGGTAGAATAACAATGGAATTGAGAATATTTCTACTTCGGGTATGGAATTATAGGATTGGTATTGAAGGAGAATCATTCGTCAGAATATGTCCTGCACTCCCGCTGCGTGTACCCCTTGCGGGGGCGCTTTGCGCTGACAGAATTCAGAATGCAATGAGTAGGGGTGGGGGAACTCCTAGACAAAGCACAGGACTTCCTTTGTCATTCCGCTACGGGGGTACGACTGGGAAAAAGGTCAAGCCTAAGAAAGCGGGAAGCCGCAGAAGCGTCTATGTTTGGTTGATCTGTTTTCCCAATCGAGTACGCGTGGTAATAAGGCTTGACCTTTTTCCTTATCCCAAATGCGACCCCACCAATTAACTAGTTTTTGTCCAGAATTGTCATTCTTTGGGGCCCAATGACCGCCTCCAAGAGTAACCTTGGAACCGCTCCTCAGGGATAAAGGAAGTCCTGTGCTTTGTCCGGGAAAAATGTAGCGGTGGTGAGTACCTAAAATTCATCCACCCTTAGGAAGCACGGGTTCACCAATCACACTGTCCTTCATTCTGATTCCTGGTGACTGACGCCTATATTCTTTCTTGCTCAGATGTACTTAACACCCAACAAAGTTTCATTTTCTTGACTAGAAGCTGCTGGCTTATTAGATGCAAGCCAGAAACTATCGACAGCATATTTCGTATACACGGATTCTTGCGTAGCATTGCAAGAACTTTTCAGTTTTAGAGTTCTTGTTTCGTCTTTGATTAGCTTTGCTTGATAACAGTATAGAGAACCATCCGGTTTTTCAACATTTAGCTCAGCAAGAATGATATTTTTATCTAGATTCTGCTTAATGATTTCGCCTGCTACTTTGTAGTTAAACCAATCCCATCCATGACGAAGGATAAGTTCTCTCTCTAAAACCTGAAGTGAGTGTGGTAAAATTCCCCAACCTCTATAGACTTTTTTCAAGAATGTTATATCACCACTACGAGTTAAAATTGACTGAAACGATTCTTGCTCCAAACCCCCATAGTATCTTCCATCTGGAAAATCTAGCGCAGTTGGTGCAAATCGATGTCCACCAAAATGACTAGATTTCCAAACACGAACATTATCTAATTCCAAATTAGAAATAATTGATGTTGCATAGAAGTAGAAAGGATTGCCGTACCTAGCACAACATTTATCATGACTACCATGAGTACAGATAAGAATATCTCTTGTTGTACTTGTTTGAAAATCAGCATCATAATCAGAAAAATCACCTCGTAACCATTTTCTGACAACAGCAGCGACTTGCTCAATATTTATCAACTGAAATTCTTGCTTATGATACCCATTACTTAAACCCTTTTTTCTTTGATAAATCAATAGAGTTGTCTGGTCTACTTTATGAGATAAATTATTAGCAATTAATAGAAATGTTATGGGCAGCTTATTTCGTTTTACCTCCTTAATTAAAATCTGCAAATTTTCAGGAACCCATCTGGATTGAAAAGCTTCCGATGTCCAAGGTGGAGGACACTCCACTAATATATAAGTTTGGTGAGTGGAGGCACTACCAATAATATCTTCTCCTACTTGTCGTGAATGGTCTGAACAAAAGAAAGTATCCATCTAACTTTACTGCATTTATTGATATCTTTTACAAACAAAGGATTACAAACAGAGATAATCTCACTGAGAGCTAAAAACTGCTTTTTTTGGACAATTTTTTTAAGTTCTTGGAGTCTCAATAGTTTTCCCAAATCTCTCACTTGAGATATATTGCAAATTTTTCTCATTTAAAATGAAAAAATAAAATAGAATGAATTGTCGCAAAAGAATTAAGCAGGTGCAAACCTGGGTACTCGATTTAATACCCTGCTGATTGACTGGTCTGCTTAATACTAAATATTAGCAACTATTTATTGCGAATGTCACCTTTTTAAGGTTAAAGTTCAACTTATAAAAAGTACTTTTACTTAGCGCTGACATAGCAATCTCCCTAAGAATAACTTGACTATTACTGGAACGGAACTGCTTTTAGGCAGATATTGGTCATTCTCATGAGATATTCTGGCTCAGGCTATCCTAAACATTTATTTACCTTATCTGAGCCTGTGAAAACCTATCAACGTTGAAGTGAGGCGTTTATTATGACTCTATCTGAAGTCAATAACAAAAGCAAGTATTTGCTAATTTTTATTAGCATCGCTATTGTCCTAAGCTAAAAAATACCAGTTAAGTAGGCAGGCGTAAAAACTGTGACACTCATATTGGCGCTTGATTTTGGTGGAACTAAGCTAGCAGCAGCAACGGTAAATACGGGTTCTCAGAAATGGCTGGGATATGAACGTCGGCTTTCACCGACAAATGCAAATGCTGACACTGATTTGGAAATTATGCGTTCTCTTATCAACTCTTTACTCAAGGGAGCGAAACCAGAGGCTATTGGTGTTAGCTTTGGAGGACCAGTGGACGCAACAACAGGGAAAGTCAGATTGTCCCATCATGTTCTGGGATGGGATAATGTTCCCTTGCGGGAGTTGTTAGAGGAAGAGTTTGGCGTTCCTACTTATGTAGATAATGATGCTAATGTTGCTGCTTTGGGTGAGTATCGCTTTGGTGCAGGGCAAGGTTACGATAGCCTGTTTTATATGACTGTCAGCACTGGTGTGGGTGGTGGTTGGATACTGAACGGTAAGCCGTGGCGAGGTGCTGAGGGTATGGCTGGTGAAATTGGACACATGGTTGTCGATCCTTCTGGACCTGTGTGTTTATGCGGAAAGCGGGGATGTGTGGAGAGGTTGGCGTCAGGACCTTATATGGCGCAGGATGTGAGGGAAGTTTTGAGAAACGAACCGCCAAGAAGGCTAGGACGCCAAGGAGGAGAAATACTCACAGAGTTGGTGGGAGATAATTTGGAGTTGATTACAGGGCGAGTGGTGAGTGAGGCTGCGGCTGCTGGGGATAATTTAGCTAAGGAAATTTTGTACAGGGCTAGTTGGGCGTTGGGTGTAGGTATTGGGAATGTGGCAAATTTGATGAATCCACAGCGGTTTGTGTTGGGTGGTGGTGTCACGAAGGCGGGTGAGAATTTTTGGGAAGTGTTGCAAAGGGTGGCGCGGGAGACGGCTTTACCTGAGGTGAATTTTGAGATTGTTCCGGCGGCGCTGGAGGATGATGCACCGCTATGGGGGGCGGTGGCGTTGGCTGAGGATGTTTTGGGGTTATTTTAAGCTCATCTCACGTCGCTTTCTAGCCTAGGAATCATCTACAATTCCTACGTCAAAACTAAATTATCCCGGTGAACCACGGTTTCCGCACCAACATAACCTAAAATATTGAGAATTTCACTGGAACGGCGTCCGCGAATCTTTTCCAGTTCAGTACTACTGTAGTTCACGAGTCCTCGGGCAATTTCATGACCGTTTTGATCGCACAGTTGCACTGCTTCTTGAGTGTCAAAGTCCCCTTGCACTGCGGTAATACCAGCAGCTAACAAGGATTTGCCAGAACCAGAAATTGCTAGCACTGCTCCCTCATCCAAATAGAGTTTTCCTGCAGGAACCAAACCATATGCTATCCAACGTTTACGGGCAGAAGTTGGTTCTGGTTGCGGTTCAAAGTGAGTGCCAATGGTTTCGCCCTGTAAAATTTTTTCTATATTGCGGGGGTATCGTCCTTCGGTAATGACGGTGCGAACACCAGCAGCAATAGCAATTCGTGCTGCAGAAATTTTGGTCACCATACCGCCAGTACCCCATTGGGAACCTTGTGTCCCTGTTTGTACCTGTAATTCTGCTAATTCTTTGATGTTGCTCACTAAAGCTATAGGTTGAGCATCAGGTACAGAACGGGGATCCGCTGAGTAAAGTCTATCAACATCGGTGAGCAAAAATAACCAATCTGCTTCTACTAAGCTCGCAACAAGGGCAGAAAGGGTGTCATTGTCCCCAAATTTCAGTTCCTCCACTGCGACTGTATCATTTTCATTCACCACTGGAATGACTCCTAGTTCGAGTAATTCCCTGAATGTGTTGTAGATGTTAAGGTAACGACTGCGCTGAACTAAGTCGCTGCGGGTGAGCAAAACTTGAGCAATTGGCTGTTGCAGTGTCGTAAATAAATCGTCGTACACTCGTATCAACCTACCTTGACCAACTGCTGCAACTGCTTGTTTTAAGGCGATCGCCTTGGGACGTTCTGTTAAACCTAGCCGCCCACAACCCACCCCTACAGCGCCAGAGGATACCAAAACAACTCTGTAACCCTGTCGCGCCAGATGTGAAAGGGTCTCTGCTAAAGTCGCAATTGTAGAAAGTGCCAGTTGTCCGGTTTCTGGTTGAGTCAGGCTAGATGTGCCTATTTTGACAACAATTGTTTGAGTCATTAGTCATGAGTCATTAGTGAGCCAGCGCGAATGATTGCTTTCCCTCCGGAGGCGACTGGCTCTCCCGTTGGGTCATTCGTCATTTGTTTTATGACATAAGACTAGAGACAAGTGAACTAAATTGTGAAGCGCCAGATCCTCTATAATGTTGAGGCTGACGCTTCACTTTTTTATACTGACTTGTTATTGTTTAGGGTCTTTATTTTGGCTGACCCCTTTGTTATTTATACTTATTATCATTGCAGATTTTTTTTTGAAACAAAGTTTTTTTTATTTTTTCTTTAGATTTACTTTCCTGATGATTTGTCAACTTTTGTAACTCTCTTTGTTTTAGGAGTCATCGAGGCTCCGAGTCTTTCAGATACCCAAACTTCAAAGTTGCGTATCGGATGGGAACGCAGAGCAACATCTGGATGAATGATCGGATCTACCAAAATGGTAAACATTCCTAAGCGATTACCTGCTAAGACATCAGTAAATAACCGATCTCCCACCATCCCTACCTGGTGTACTGGTAAATCCATCGCTTTGAGTGCTTCTCGAATTTTACGTCGTGAGGGCTTAGCAGCACCTAGGAAGTAAGGTAAGTTGAGCGATCGCGCTATTCCACCAATTCGGGTTTCACTCAAGTTATTACTCACCAACCACAACTTGACAAATGGGCGCATTTGCTCTACCCACTGTTGCAATTCTGGAGAAGCTGACGCAACTCTAATGGGTACTAATGTTTCATCTACATCCAACACCAGCCCTTCTAGCCCGTATTGTTGGATCATGTCTGATGTGAGGTTCAATACTGAACCTTCTAAAATTAAGTTAGGCTCTAGGAGATTGTTCCACTGCATAAATCAAGAGTCGAGATTTACGAGTCAAGAGTCAAGAGCAACCAACTCATGACTAATGAACTTCTTGCAAAAGTATGATTAATGGATATTAATAGCAATCCTATTTGAGTTGTAAAAATTATCGAACCGCCTTGTAAGAGCGTGTCCGCAGGACATAGACGCCTTCGCGTAGCGTGCGCCTGCTGCGCATAGAGCGCCAAAAAAAGAAACAGAGAATTTCATGAATCATTTAGGACTGCTATAGAACCACACGAGATGCACAACGGACACTGGCGACAGATTGCGGGCAGTTCTAAGGGTTTGCCCAACGGGAGAGCCAGTTCTCACCAGTTCCTCTAGGGTGTTGAACCCGTCCACCGGACTGGCTCACCGCCCTCCAGGCGTCTACAATGGGGGGGGGAACCCCCGCACAGCAGTGTCCTCCAGATTAACACAGATAGGTTATTCTATGTGCATCGGTATTCATGTGTCGTTTCATTTTCATAAATTTGACTTTTGCAAGGATTTAATGACTATATAAAAAGGTCAATGGTAGCACATCCAGGTTCTATGACCGCTGCCAAAATTTTTGCCAAGAATTCATCCAAGTAAAAGATGAACACGAAAAATTCTTAATTAAAAATTAAAATTTTTGATTCTTCTACTTTTTAATTAAGAATTTTTACCTTACTCGACTTCATTAAACAAATGCTCTTCCAACAGTGGTTGAACTTGGCGAAACTCTTCTGGGGAGAGCAATTCTGGTTTACCCGTTTTAGAGATCCGTGCAAAAAATAGCAGTGGATCGAGGGGGGTGTAAATTGCATACTCCTGTTCTTCGTGGTAGAAGCTCGATAGCAATTGTAATTGCTCTGGCTCTAAATCTGCTCCTTCGTCTTCAATCTCTAGGGTAAAAAGTTCTGACTCTTCCACAGGTGGTAACTCACCTGCAACAGTCAGAGCATAAGCTGTATGCTTCAAAAGTAGATTTTGCTCAGAAAGAACAGCCTGGGCAATAGTAAAAATCTGGTCAATTATCGCTTCATCTTCCACTAAAATGGCTTCTTCTTCTTCCTCATCACCTTGCCAAGCAAAAATCTCTATTGGTGAGTCAACAGGAAGGAGTAAAACGTATTCTTGACCATCTACAGTGAGTGAATGCTCAATGTAACATTCAAGGGTTCTGCCTTTGTCATCAGTCAAAGTGATAGAACCAGTACGAGTCTGATCATTTTCTTCTGGGAAGTGTGAGGAAAACATAGCCAAAATATTGATTTTTTACTAAAAATTACCAGCAACTAAGAATAACAGCGATCGTTTCTTTCAACAGATATTATTAATCAAATAGAAACAAAACTGATTAATAAATTTTAGAATATCATGTCAAAAGCTTGCATCAATCAGCAGAAATTAATGTGGTTTTTAAGCGAGAGCGCCTTGTATCCAGCCATTGTTGTAAGATGAGAGATGCTGCTTTACGGTCAATTAATGGTTTGTGACGCGAGGGCGAGCGATTCTCTGCGATGAGCATCTGCTCTGCCTGAAATGAGGTTAATCGCTCATCAATGTATTCTAGAGGCAATTTAAGAACCTTGGCAAGTTTTGTCGCAAATTTCTGCACTTGACGAGCCTGAAACCCTAAAGAACCATCCATAGAATAAGGTAACCCAATAACTAAAACTTGCACTTGGCGCTCATTGACGAGTTGTTGTATTTGATCTGCATCCCGCTCAAATGATGTACGCTCTATGGTCATGATACCAGTAGCGATCAAACCAGTGCGATCGCACCCTGCCACACCAATACGTTTGCGCCCAACATCTAATCCCAAAGCAGAAACAAACTCGTGTGATTGCTTTTCTCAGCAAGAGAATGAGAAGAGGAGGGGGTGACAAGGGGCGTCGGGGACAAGGGGAAAGATTGTCCCTCTATCTCCTTGTCTCCTTCTGTTCTTGTCTTCTTGTCCCCGTGTCCTTGTTCAAAAGCCACTACGAATTACTCCTGCTGTGCATCTGCCGACTCTTGCTGACTAGATGCTTCCATGCTACAGTTATTGCGCGAAAATACAACAGTTTCTTTTGTCGTATTGGGTTGTGCTTTTCTATCTGGTGACACTGGCTGTCCTTGTTGTACCCATGACATACCACCAGGAATGGGTTTACGTGCAGGTTGTAAACCTTGTAACATTTCTGGTAATTGAATTCCTTCTAGAGAGACAAATTTTGACTCCCGCAGCTTATGCCACACTGAGCGAGACATCATTAGGGTGTGCTCTATGCGACCTGCGCCCATCCTCTCCAAATACTCTTCTCTTTCTGGGTGATAGTCTGCTGAGATGAGTTGTAAAGCCTGTGGAGGAAAATCCTGTGCTATTCGAGCTAGTTGAGATAGTAACTCTGGATACAACCAGGTATAAGCTGGGTTAACTGTCAAGGTTGCTACATGTGGCTGTTGACCTTTACGATCTAGTCGCACCTGAAAATAGCCGATTGCTGCTTTGCGTTGGGGTTCAAAAACGTAACCACTCACGACTTCTATTTTCGTCACCCACTGCTTGATTGCTTCTGTTAAAGTGCCAAACAGACTTGTTTTAAAGTCATCAGCGTTACGGTCAAAGACTTGTCGTACCAAAGGTGGCATTGATGCCGTATCAAGTTGATAGAGCAGTTGGGCATCAGCATTACTCACAGGCAGCAGATTGGGTAAATCTGGTTGTGATTTCGCCAGTTCTTGGAGTAACTCTGGTTCTATTTCCCAGTATGTCATTTCTGCTAGGCGCTGAAACCCATTTTTCCGATAAAGCGCCAATGCATCTTTGTCATTGACATCGACTTCTAGAAGCCAGGTACGAGCTTCCAAAACTGATTCAAAGCAATAGCGTAAAAGCTGCGAGCCAATTCCTTGCTTATCGATAGCACGCTCTACCATCACGCGGTCAACCCTCCAGGTACTATGGGTGCGGTTGAACGGTGATATTTGAATCATTCCCAAAAGCATACGCCCTTGCTCTGCTACGTATGCACAAAAACGATACCGTAGTGGATTGGGAAACCAACTCAAAAACTTAAGTAATCCATACCAGCGGCGTAGCCATTGCATTTGCCGCGTTGCATCACAGGCTCCCTTGGGGGTTTGGGCTGCGAATGACTCTTGAGTTAGGCGCTCAATTCCGTCCAAGTCCCGGTATTGGACTGGTCGGATAACAACGCTAAGATTTCGCTGAAGTAATGAAGTCATTTTCATTCGAGCCGCCATTCAGCTTATAGTAACTGTGTCAAAGGAACTGCTGCAATAATCTTAACGGCTTTGTGCTACTTTCTATTGAGCCAAAAGGGTGATTTTCGTAACTAGCAGATGAAAAGGCAGATTTTCTGAGAACAGCATTAGCCTTGTCCTAACAAAATCTGCTTACACTTTACCTTGTCTTAACATTAATTTAATTTTCATTGAAACTAGATTGCTCTACGAGAAACTAGCTTTTCAAAATGGGCTTGTGTTTGATGGAGTAACTGCTCCCTGCTGTCTTCCAAAGACTGTTTCAGGGGTGGAACCAGATTGCGAGCTTGCAGAGCCATGTGAAGCTGTAGATGGGCAACATATTCACTAAAATCATCACGCACTGCATTTGTGCTCATTAAGGAATTTGATTCCGTTACCACTGTGTTCTCCTTCAATTTTTCCGATTGTTGCTTGACATTACCAAATACTTATCATGTTGTTTTGCCTATCTTCTTACTTCGCAATGAAGTTTAATGTATGGCAGAAATTTGATAGCGGTCATCTCAGCCACTTATTACCTGAAAATGACTTGGTGGGTTATTCTTGAATGCTGCACTACTACCCCGCTTTACGAGAAAAGGGGATAAAACCCGCTTTTCTACAGTTTTTTCCTCTAATAAATCGAGTAACATTTGCATGGCAGAACGACCAATTTCCAACATTGGCTGAGAGACAGTCGTCAGTGGCGGCGTAACGTAACCGGACAAGGCAATACCATCAAATCCGACCAGACTTAAATCTTGCGGTACCGAAATACCTAGTTCTCGGCTCGCGAGGAGAGCGCCAACTGCTACCATATCGTTGTAACAAAAGATGCTAGTTACCCCAGTAGTGACTAGCTTAGATAGCATCTTTTGACCGGTAGCAACATCGCTGCTTCTTACATTGTCTTCATCATTAATTGCAATCCAATCAGTCATTTGTGGTAAACCAGCTTCACTCAGAGCCATTCGATATCCTTCCAGGCGCTGCTGGTTTGACTTGCTGCGATCTGCCTTTGGCAGCAAGCTTCGCTTATCGCCCACACCCAGGTAACCAATACAGGTGTGTCCAAGATTGACTAAATGCTCTACAGCCAATCGAGCACCTAAGTAGTCGTCTATTGCTACTGAGTGAAACATTTCCGGTTGATCTTCAGCCTGGGCATTAATAAAAACTGTTGGTACAGCAATTTGCACTCGTTGCTTCGTATGGTGTTTATTCATTCGCGAGTCGGCTACCAACATACCGTCTACTCTACGACGATGCAAATTATCAATAGCTGCTATTTCCTGCTCCAAATCTCGGTGTGAAGCACTTAACAAAACACTCAAACCTGCCGATCTGGCTATCTGTTCTATTCCTTCTACGACCTCAGCAAAAAAGGGATCTGCTATTGAAGTGACGACTACCCCAATGGTATTGGTGCGTGAAGAAAGCAAACTTTGAGCAATACCATTGGGTACATATTTCATCTCCCGCGCCAGTTGCTTAATTTCCTCTCGGACTTTAGAGCTAATCAGAGGGCTATCTCGCAAAGCCCGTGAAACAGTGGTATGAGAAACGCCTGCTTTTCGAGCAATATCTGAAATTGAAATTTTTCGTTTGCTCATTTATGACCTTACTTCAATAATGCACAGGTGTGCAACGAGAAAAAAAACTTAATATGCTTTTTGCACACGTGTGCAAAAATAACAATACAGTCTTTTATCTATTTCAGATGGTAACTTTATTTTTACTGTGACCGAAGAAAGAACGGGCTGCGCCCCGCTACGCTAACAGAACACAGAACTCAGTAGTCAGAATAATAAATGGTAAAAGGATACAAGCCCCTGTTTTGAAACATGGAGTAAAATCAAGGATGTATTCCGCGCTTCGCAGCGGCACGTAGTGCGATACGTAGTACTCCGAATACGGCGTCCTTGTTTAAATCCCCTAAATTTATTTATGGGGATGCATTCTGAGTTCTGTTAGCGCAGCGGGACGCAGTCCGTTCTGACTACTGAGTTCTTCTTAATGACTAGGTTATATCTGGAGTTTTCACACCTAGCTTAGATTTTGACAACTTTGCAGATTTATATTCTGCGGAGCTTTTTCAAATTCAAATGCGTTGTTGGAGATAGATTAATGTGAACAGAATTGCGATTGCTGCTGGCATATTATGTCTCGTCAGTGGTACTCTTGTAGGCTGCACAAATGCCTCTTCCAATAGCAATACTGATACCAAAACCACGACTTACACTGCTACCAACACAAGTACACAGAGCAAGGATGGTCATCAGGATGCAAAATTACGATCTGTCGGTGTCACTGTTGGTGATCTAAGTAATCCTTTCTTCGTCTTGATGGGACAGGGGGCTGAGAAAGAAGCGAAGAAAATCGGGGGTGATGATGTCAAAGTGACTGTGGTTTCCAGTGGCTATGACCTGAACCAGCAATTCAACCAAATTGAAAATTTCGTTGCTGCGAATACTGACGTCATTATCCTGAATGCTGCTGACAGTAAAGGAATTCGCCCAGCAGTTGATAAAGCAAGGCAAGCAGGTAGGGTCGTTATTGCGGTAGATACGGCTGTTGATGCAAAGGTGGATGCTACAGTGACCACCGATAATGTGCAAGCCGGAGAGGTTAGTTGCCAATATATTGCCGATCGCCTCAAGGGCAAAGGCAATATGGTAATTGTTAACGGTCCTCCAGTGAGTTCGGTGATCCAACGAGTTAATGGCTGCGAAAAAGTACTGTCCAAATATCCCAATATAAAAATACTCTCTAAAAACCAGAACGCAGAAGGGAGCCGGGATGGAGGGCTGAGGGTCATGAGCGATCTACTGACAACCTTTCCCAAAATTGATGCTGTCTTTGCCATCAACGATCCAAGTGGTGTTGGAGTAGATTTGGCAGCTCGGCAGGTTAGACGCAATGAATTTTTCATTGTTGGGGTCGATGGTGCGCCAGAAGCAATCAAAGCGATCGCGTCCAAAGACAGCCTATATGCTGCGACAGCTACTCAAAATCCCAGAGGGATGACTCAAAAAGCGGTTCAGGTTGGCAACGACATCCTGTATGGGAAAAAACCTCAGTCACCCAACATTCTGATTCCAGTCAAGCTAATTACGCGAGACAACGTCAGCACCTCCCAAGGTTGGTAAATCAGAAAAATTGTGAGTTAAGAATTGCAAAGTCTGTCTAATGTGAATCTTTTGGTACATTCGCAGAGTCTTTGCACATACCTAAGATGTACGCATATAGCATCTGCGGTCAGTTTTTAAAACATGATTTTGTGATGGCTTTAATTTCATGTCAGCCATTCATGGAAAAATCCCACAAACCTTGCCATGAAAATGTCTTTCCCCTTTACCCCTACACCCTTACACCCTTACACCCCTTTTTCAAGCTAGGTGGGAGTTGATTCATTTCTCACTCACAATTGCGAATTGAAAATTGTTTTTGCAAGCCACTTATGACAACAAATATTGAAACCAGGTTTCCTGATGCATCAACCACCACCCCTGTATTAGAAATGCAAGGGATTACGAAACGATTTCATGGTGTACCTGCTCTCCAAAATGTCAATCTCACGATTTATCCGGGAGAGGTTCACGCCCTCATGGGCGAGAATGGAGCAGGCAAAAGCACATTGATGAAGATTCTTGCAGGAGCTTACATTGCCGATGAAGGCGAGATTCGCATCAATGGTCAACCCCTAAAAATTACCGATCCGGGTACGGCGCGACAGGCGGGTATTAATCTCATTTATCAAGAACTGAATGTCGCACCCAATTTAACCGTGACCGGAAATATGTTTATGGGTAGCGAGTTACGGCGGGGTCAGTTTTTAGACCGCCAAGGTATGGAGCGTGAAGCACAGCAAGTGCTCCAAAGCCTGGGCGCTAGCTTTGCACCAAATGATGTGGTTGGCACTTTGTCGATCGCCGAACAGCAACAAGTTGAAATTGCACGCGCATTGAAGGATAAAAGCCGCATCCTGGTCATGGATGAGCCAACAGCAGCACTATCCGACCGCGAGACTGAGCGCTTATTTGAAGTCATTCGCAAACTGCGCTCTGATGGCATTGCCATTATCTATATCAGTCACCGCATGGAAGAAATATATGCCCTAGCTGACCGGATTAGCGTGCTGCGCGATGGTCAATATATTGGCAGTCTCACACGGGATGAAATTTCTCCACAGCGATTGGTGCAGATGATGGTTGGTCGTCCCATGCAGGATTTTTACGAACATCAGCGACAAACGCATCTTGGTCCAGTGGTGCTGTCCGTCAGAAATATCAGCGACGGACGCAAGGTTCAACCAGCTAGCCTTGAACTTCATGCTGGAGAAATTCTCGGACTGGCAGGGCTGGTTGGTGCAGGACGCACCGAGCTATCCCGGCTGATTTTTGGTGCTGACTCTAAGGCAAGCGGTGAAGTCTTCTTGAATGGCAAAAAACTGGATATTAATACGCCCAGTGATGCCATTGCTGCTGGAATTGGCTACGTCCCAGAAGACCGCAAAGACCAGGGGTTATTTCTGGAGATGAGTTCCCGTAAGAATATTGCTCTCAACAGGCTCAAGCAGGATGCAAAGGCTGGCGTTATTAACTGGGGTTCAGTCAATAAGATTGCAACGGAAGCGGTTGAAAACTTCCAGATCCGGCTTGCCAACCTGGAAATCAGAGCGGTGGATCTTTCAGGCGGTAATCAGCAGAAGCTCCTGCTGGCGCGTTGGCTAGCCATTAAGCCGATAGTCTTGATGCTGGATGAGCCAACACGCGGTGTAGATATTGGTGCCAAAAGCGAAATTTACCGAATTATGAGCGAGTTGGCAGCACAAGGTATTGCTATTCTGATGGTTTCCAGCGAACTACCAGAGATTGTCGGGATGAGCGATCGCGTCCTAGTGATGCGAGAAGGGCGGCTGGTAGGCGAACTTGACGGTAGCCTTGGCAAAGAAATTACCCAAGAAAACATCATGCACTATGCGACTGGAGCAGCGGAGGTACTAGCATCATGAGTCAAACCTTAAGACCTGTCAACAATAGACCTGGAGAGCATCCCAGAGCACGCCAGCGTCAATCAATCAACAATCTACTTCAGGTTGCAGGTATTCTGCCCATTCTGGTACTCATATGCATCTTATTTTCGTTCCTTACCCCCAACTTCCCTACACCTGGTAATGTTGTCAATATATTGCGACAGGCATCAATCAACATTGTGCTAGCAACCGGGATGACGTTTGTGATTCTGACTGGAGGCATTGACCTTTCAGTTGGGTCAATATTGGCTGTTTCTGCCGTAGTTGCGGTGCTGGTATCACTCCTTCCTGCTTTAGGTTGGGCGGCTGTACCTGCTGGTTTGCTGACAGGATTGCTTTTGGGCTTAGTCAACGGCGCTCTCATCACCTTTTTGGATGTACCGCCTTTTATTGTCACGCTGGGTTCACTGACAGCTCTGCGGGGTGTTGCCTTTTTGGTTGCCAATGGGACAACGGTCATTAACCCTAACATCAATTTTGCTTGGGTGGGTAATAGCTATTTGGGTCCTCTTCCCTGGCTGGTGGTGATTGCACTGTTGACTGTAGCACTCAGTTGGTTTATTCTTCGGCAGACTGTTTTGGGGGTACAAATCTACGCAGTTGGTGGTAATGAGCGGGCAGCACGATTAACTGGCATCAAAGTCAATCGCGTGTTGCTCTTTGTCTATGGCGTCAGTGGATTGCTAGCAGGTTTAGCAGGAATCATGAGTGCCAGCCGTCTTTATAGCGCTACTGGCATGTTAGGTCAGGGTTACGAGTTGGATGCGATCGCTGCTGTTATTCTTGGTGGAACCAGCTTTACAGGCGGGATTGGTACTATTGGGGGAACCCTTTTGGGTGCATTGATCATTGCTGTTCTCAACAATGGTTTGACCCTGTTGAACATGTCTTACTTCTGGCAACTCGTCGTCAAGGGTCTGGTGATTATTATGGCGGTAATGATTGATCGACTCCGCAGACGTTCCAGACGGTGAACAGCGGCTCTGTGTGCTAACCAACAGACCTTTAGTACAGTTCTTGCAAAATTCAAAATATGTTCTTTGGACACGCTGCGCGTATGTCCAAAGATCTGGCTGTGCAAACACGTCCGAGGCTTCAAGCCCTTGCTTATCGAGGCTTTTAGCCCAGTTTAGTAAACTCTGTCATTATCTCTACGAAAACACGTTCTTAGACAGAATTAATGACACGCATTAGTTTTCCTATTCCCTGTCTCCACAAATGAATTCATTTTGTACTTATAACTATGACTATCACTACTCGTCGTAAATCCAACACGTTCTATGTCATTAAGAATTGAGTTAGAGGACATGTAATTTGGTATTGAACGACTCCTGTCCCACCCAAAGAATACTTAAATTAAAGAACCGCAGAGGCGCAGAGAACGCAGAGGAAGAAAAAAGAGAATGAGTATAAAAATACGTTTACCCAGCACAGCTTTATCTAGGCAATAACCTGAATGTCACATTCATTTAAATAACGGTAAAGCAGTTGAAAAATAATGCTGAAAAATTTTTTATACAGTTTCCCACTCCTATTGTTGACATGCCCAGCAGTCTGGGCAGCACCTTTGGAGGATAGTTCTGTTGTCAGCTTGCAGGGACAGGTTACCTCAGTTTCCGAGCTTTCTGATGTCAAACCAACCGATTGGGCATTCGGTGCATTGCAATCCCTGGTCGAACGCTACGGCTGTATTGCAGGTTATCCCGACTCTACCTATCGCGGTAACCGTGCCTTGAGCCGTTATGAATTTGCAGCTGGTATAAATACTTGCATGAACCGGATGAGTGAGTTAATTGCAACAGGTACTAACGATCTCGTCAACAAGGAAGACCTAGCAGTGCTGCAAAAGTTGCAGACAGAATTTGCGACAGAACTGACAACTCTGCGTGGCAGGGTAGATGTGCTGGAAGCACGTACAGCAACACTGGAAGAGCAGCAGTTTTCCACTACGACTAAATTGAATGCTCAAATCATTACTGCGCTTAGCGATACCTTTGGTAACAAAGTGGGTGGTAATAGCGATCGCCCGCAAGCCTATTTTGCAAATCGTGGTCGTCTCAACTTTGAGAGCAGCTTCACAGGCAAAGATTTGTTACGAGTCCGTCTGGAGTTCGGCAACTTCTTGAATTCCAATGGCACGAGCCAGATTGCCTCGGCGACAGGTACCGGGATGACACGGCTGAACTTTGACACTAACAGCAACAATGATGTTTCCATTCCCCACATCCGTTACTTTTTTCCTGTCAGTGAGTCTGTTTCTTTCGTCATAGGTCCGGCAGGTATTGGTTACACAGACATCACAGACACCGTGACTCCTGCCACTATTGCCGATGACGGTAACGGAGTTCCCTCACTCTTTGGGTCATACAATCCCCTGTTCCGCCGAGGCGGTGGCGGCGCTGCTATGAATTGGAACATCAATAAAGACCTGATTTTGACTTTAGGTTATTTGGCAGATAACCCCAATCTTCCATCTGAAAAAAATGGATTGTTTGATGGCGGTTACAATGCCCTAGCGCACTTAGTGTACTACGGTAAACAAGGGGCACTTGGCATCGCCTACTCTCATGGATATAGCCCAAGTAGCAAGGTTAATTTAATAGGTGGGACGGGTAGCGCCCTAGCAAACTCCCCCTTTGGAGATAACATTGCTACTTCCAACAACATAGTGGGTGCGCAGGGATACTATCGCTTTTCCCCACATTTCCAGATCCACGCCTGGGGTGGATATATCTGGGCAAATGCGGAAAACTCTGGAACTAGCGAGATTTCTAATGGCAGGGGTGGAACGAATTCACTTTTCGTAAGAAATGGTGACAATGCCAATGCCTGGTATGGGGCGATTGGTATGTCCTTTCCAGATGTCGGAGGTAGGGGTAACCTACCGGGAATTCTCTTTGGTTTGCCACCACACGTGTCCAACAGCAATGTCCGGAAAGAGAGGGACAACGCTTACCACATCGAAGTATTTTATCGCTGGCGGCTAAACGACAACATCTCAGTGACTCCTGGTTTATGGGTGATTCTTAACCCGGAAAACGACAGCAACAATGATCCGCTATATGTGGGCGTGATTCGCACTACGTTCGATTTCTAAATTAGAATCTCACGAGAGTGATGAAAGAGCGCTAAGTTGAACCTGAGTTTCTTTTCAAAGTACACAAGCCAATAGCCGGGATAGCTCCCAGAACGACCGCTGTCAATCCTTGTTGACATAAATACACAACCTGAGCGCGGTAGACTGCTGGAACAAACTCTTGCATAAGGGAAAGCACCCAAACCAATAGACTAATCAATAGAAATGAAATTGAGGGCAGAAAAATCCACCAACAAGCACCTGTGGTGTATCTTCGCAGTATAAGCCATTGGAAAAACCCAAGCCAAATTCCTGAGAGGATATATGCAATGGTTGACAAAAAACCTAAGATGACTATTTGTTGAGGAGATAAACTTTGATTGAATGATGAAGTAATGGATGCAATGTAGTTAATCCATTCTGCGGAAACGCTGTTAGCAATTAGCCAACCTAGGCTGGTGGAAAACATCCACCACCAACCAGATATGTATTTATATAGAACAAGAGTTTGATCTGCGCCAAAAATGAGCGCAAACACACAATTGCTGAAGTATTTTGCTAAGTCGTACCATATTTTCTGTTGCAAAACCGCTGATGGCACGACCTCTACGATCATTTTTTCTATGGCTGTACTGGCAATTCCGCCTACAACCCATCCTAAAACGGTTAAAAGGGTAAATTGGATGAAGAAACTCCGTCTCTCAATCCGAGGTATTAAAAATCTTCGTGGGTTAGGTTTACCAGAAAAGACTCTTTGTAGTGGTTGTTTTGAATCAGGTGGCATAAGAGTTTAGTGACTCCTCTAAAGAGACAGAGTTTTGCGCCTATCGCGTAAACCGATAATTATTAAGTTTTAAGTCTAATTGAAGTAGAATTTTTGCGAGTCGCACCCGATGTGAAGCTTCTTGAAAAAAGGGCAATCCTGGGATGATAAGCTAAACAATGACAGAAAAAAGAGTTTAGGATGAACTGTTAAATGGGTATTTCCTCCAATGCTCCTTATCTCCTCAGAGCAGCTCGTGGTGAAGTGTTAGACCGTCCCCCCGTATGGATGATGCGACAAGCGGGACGGTATATGAAAGCTTACCGAGATTTAAGGGAGAAGTATCCTTCTTTTCGCGATCGCTCGGAAATACCGGAAGTGGCGATTGAAGTATCATTGCAACCGTGGAAAGCCTTTCAACCAGACGGAGTGATTTTATTTTCTGATATCGTCACGCCGCTTCCTGGTTTGGGCATTGATATGGATATCGCCGAAGGCAAAGGACCAATCATTCACTCGCCTATTCGTACTTCGGAGCAAGTCAATAACCTGCATCCCCTAGAACCTGAACAATCGCTGCCTTTCATTAAAACAATCCTACAGGCATTGCGGCAGGAAGTGGGCAACCAATCAACTGTGTTGGGCTTTGTGGGCGCACCTTGGACATTAGCCGCTTATGCGGTAGAGGGAAAAGGTTCTAAAACCTATTCCATCATCAAAAATATGGCGTTCTCGGAACCAACATTGCTGCATCAGTTGCTCACAAAATTGGCAGATGCGATCGCCACTTATGTCCGCTATCAAATTGATTGTGGCGCACAAGTTGTGCAAATGTTTGATTCTTGGGCAGGACAGTTGAGTCCTCAAGATTATGAAACATTCGCACTACCCTATCAGCAGCGGGTTTTCCAGCAAGTGAAGGAGACTCATCCTGATACACCCCTGATTCTACTAGTAAGTGGTAGTGCAGGTTTGCTAGAGAGGATGGCGCTATCGGGTGCAGATGTGATCACTGTAGATTGGACAGTAGATATGGCAGACGCACGGGCAAGATTAGGTAAGCACGTCAAAGTGCAGGGAAATCTTGACCCTGGTGTACTGTTTGGTTCTAAGGAATTTATTCGCGATCGCATTTTCGATACTGTTCGCAAAGCTGGTAAGAAGGGACACATTCTTAATCTCGGTCACGGTGTTTTACCGGAAACCCCAGAGGAGAATGTTGCTTTCTTCTTTGAAACCGCTAAGCAACTCAGTAGTGCAGTTGTATGATCAGGCAAGCTTAGGGGCACAATGCTTTGTGTCCCCTGACAGTCTTATCGCTATGGCGCAGTATTTGGGTATGAAGAATCAGCCACTGACTTCAGGGTTCTACCATAAATCATGAATTTTGAAACTTTTTTATTATTCATAATTCATAATTGATAACTCCTAAATTTTATGTAAAACTCTCTATGACCCAGAAACGCATTTTAGTGACTGGTGCAAGTGGCTGTATCGGTCACTATATAAGTGAAGCCTTAATTCGAGAAACGGAACACGAACTGTATCTGCTGGTTAGAAATCCAAAGAAACTGCAAGTAGATACTCAAGCACGTCCTGGTGTGACAGTCTTGCAAGGTGATATGCAAGAAATCGGGCAATTTGCCGACTTGCTGAAAACAATAGACACTGCGGTGTTAACAGCGACGGCTTGGGGCGGTCAAGAAACTTTTGATATTAATGTACATAAAACACACGAGTTGCTCAATTTGCTCGATCCGAACAGATGCGAACAAGTGATTTATTTTTCCACTGCTAGCGTTTTGGATCGCAACAACCAACCCTTGAAAGAAGCAGGGGAACTGGGTACAGATTATATTTCTTCCAAGTACGTGTGCTTACAAAAATTATCGGAATTAGCGATCGCCCCCAAAGTGACCACTGTTTTTCCCACTTTAGTACTGGGCGGCGATGCCAACAAACCCTATTCCCACCTAACATCTGGTATCCCAGAAGTCACAAAATGGATTGATTTCATTCGGTTTTTTCAAGCAGACGGCAGTTTTCACTTTATCCACGGTCAAGACATTGCCACTGTGGTGCGATATTTGATAGATAATCCTCCTGCAACAGACGAAAAGCGCTTTTTTGTTTTAGGTCAAGCGCAGTTAACTGCAAACCAGGCAATTGAAGAAGTCTGCAACTATCTCGGCAAAAAAATCTACTTTCGCATTCCCCTCTCTTTATCGTTAGCTAATTTGTTAATAGTTTTATTTCGGATTCAAATGGCTGCTTGGGATAGATTCTGCATGAACTATCGGCATTTTACTTACGAAAATGTCATCAATCCCGACAGTTTTGCCTTACCGAATTACTGTGCCAGTATGAGTGATGTTTTAAAAATTAGTGGTGTTGAGCCCTTGATCAAGTAAATTAAACATGCAAGTTAAGTACGATTCGTCTACTGACATCTTGCACCAAGGTCAAAAACTGGGTTTCTTGAGAATGACACCACTTAAAAAGCTTAATTTTTCGTTGAGAAACCCGGTTTTTTAGGTCTTGTTGAGAATGGTGTAAGATATGAGTCTACGAAAAACAAAGACAAAGTTGGTATCAAATAAAACTGCATTAAGTTGCAAATAATTGTTTTCCAAAAAAGTAAAAACAGAAACTTTAAAGAGGAAAACTTCGTCTGTATACCAAGAAACTTTTTATATAGTTACAGTAAAAGAATACTCAGAGTGTGAGGGTTGATGGTTCATGCGAATTTTATTAGTTTATCCCATTTTTCCTAAAACATTTTGGTCTTATGAAAAAATATTGGAATTAGTTAACCGCAAGGTTTTGTTACCACCCTTGGGTTTAGTGACAGTTGCAGCAATTTTGCCTCAAGAATGGGAATTTAAGCTGGTTGATCGTAACATCCGCCCAGTAACAGAAGAGGAATGGGCTTGGGCAGATGTGGTTGTTTTCTCAGCGATGATAGTCCAAAAACAAGATTTACTAGAGCAAATTCGTGAAGCAAAGCAACGTGGTAAGTTAGTTGCTGTAGGTGGCCCTTACCCCACCTCAGTCCCTCATGCAGTTCAGGATGTTGGAGCAGATTTCCTGATTTTAGATGAAGGGGAAATTACCCTACCGATGTTTGTTGAAGCCATTAAACGGGGTGAAACCTCTGGGACTTTCCGCGCTACAGAAAAACCTGATGTCACAAACACCCCAATACCCCGTTTTGATTTGCTGGACTTTGACGCTTACGACATGATGTCGATTCAATTTTCGCGGGGTTGTCCTTTCCAGTGCGAATTTTGCGACATTATTGTTCTCTATGGACGCAAACCTCGCACCAAACTCCTGCACAACTGTTAGCAGAGTTGGATTCCCTTTATAAGTTGGGTTGGCGGCGTAGTATTTTTATGGTGGATGACAACTTTATTGGCAACAAACGCAATGTTAAGTTGTTGCTCAAAGAGTTAAAAGTTTGGATGGCAGAACATAAATATCCATTCCGATTTGACACCGAAGCCTCTATTGACTTAGCACAAGACACAGAATTGATGGAGTTGATGGTTGAGTGCGGTTTTGCTGCTGTGTTTTTGGGAATTGAAACACCGGATGAAGACAGTTTGCAACTGACAAAGAAGTTTCAAAATACCCGCAACTCGCTCACTGAGTCTGTGCAAACCATCATCAAAACTGGCTTGCGCCCGATGGCTGGATTTATTATAGGTTTTGATGGCGAAAAACCAGGTGCAGGCGATCGCATTGTCCGCTTTGCCGAACTAGCAGCCATTCCCTCTACGACTTTTGCTATGTTACAAGCACTGCCAAATACAGCTCTTTGGCATCGCCTCAAAAAAGAAGGACGACTACGGGAAAATAAAGATGGCAACATCAACCAGACGACTTTGATGAACTTTATCCCCACTCGTCCCCTAGAAGATATTGCCAGAGAATATATTGAAGCTTTTTGTAGTTTATACGACCCAGTACAGTATTTGGATCGCACCTACCGCTGTTTCCTGTTGATGGGTGCGCCGAGTTGGAAAGCGCCATTTAAGATGCCAGACTGGGTGATTGTGAAAGCGCTACTGCTTGTTATTTGGCGACAAGGGATAAAACGGGAAACTCGCTGGAAGTTCTGGCACCACTTGTTTAGCATCATCAAGCGTAATCCCAAGGTTGCGGAGCAGTACCTCGCCACCTGCGCCCACAATGAACATTTCTTAGAGTATCGCCAAATTGTACGCGAGCAAATAGAATCTCAGCTTGCTGAATATTTGGCACAAGGCGTAGAAAAACCATATGAAAGAGTGAATGAGACAGTGGGTGCTGTGGCAAGTTGAGTATGTCAATGACCTGCAGAAGTAGTCAGGAGTCAGGAGCCAGGAGCGTTCCCCCTGCCTACGCTCCGCCAAGGAGCGGAGCCACCAGACGCTCCGCCAAGGAGTCAGAATGACGAGTGTGCGAGTGGTGGATGACTTGGAGTGGTAGCCGTGGGAGTGTCAAATCTCGTTGATAACTATGTTCCTTTTGGTTCATATAACTTATATCTTCAGAGTGATGACACTCATAATATCCCTGGTGTAAAGATTGTGCGAATTCTATATTAAGCTCTGACTTTTCAAAGCAATTTAGGAGTATATTGACTTCAATAGTGCGATTGATCCCAGCACGTTCATCGCCCACCTACCTTTGGAACAGGTACCTTCAACTGAATCAGTTGAAGATGCTTGAGGTTGAATAGCTATCAGCTGAAAGCCTCCCCACCTAACTGATTGACCTATGATATTACTTGCTTCTCATAGCAGCTTCGCGTTTCAGGCGCAGGAGTTGCCTCAAAAACTTAGTCAAGCATCCCTTGGGATGCTGACAGGATATTGGCAATGCGAATTTCCTGTTTCCCACAGCCCCAATAGAACCCATTCGTGGTATCTTGCCCTATCACGAAAACGAATTATATTCTCAGGAACACAGCCCCTTGCCAAGCAAGCTCTCCTAGAGGTATTTCAGCGGTATGTGCCTCGTTTACGCAGCGATGATGCAAAGCGCATCATTTCAAACTTGCAGCAACCATCAATTCTAGAACAACAAGAAACCCATCCATTCTTGCTGCTCAATTTACTTAACGAACTACACAGATTGCACTTGATCACTTATCAAGAGATGGAACAGGCGTTACGCCTGAAAATATTGTCTGACTTTGATAAGTACTTGTTTGACCATCCAGGACAGGCCGAGTTTTTGCCATCTCCTCAACTGCGAATGCAAATTCCGATGGCAAGATTTGAAATAGAGAACTTGCTATCTGAAGCGATCAAACGGCAAGCCTGCTGGAAGAAGCTAAAAGAACAAATTCCTTCAATGGATAGCAGTTTTGTCCTAACGATGAAGGCAGTGGAATCTCAGGACTTAACTGTAGAGCAGAAACAACGTTTGGAGTTTCTAGTATCCAGCGGTAAGACGTTGAGCGATATTGCTTTTGCATTAGCTCAGGATGAATTGGAAATTGCTAAAGTCTTTGCCAAACTCATCAGCAATGGGTTAGTCAAACTTCAAGCACTTTCCGCTGTTCCTGAAATCTTTGTTATTGATGATTCGCCAATCTTGCTGAAACAGTTGGAGAGCTTGATGACAGGTTGGGGATATGTAGTGAGAACATTTGGTCATCCCGCTGGCGCAATGCAACGCATGTTTTCTTCCAATCCGGCAGCCATCTTTATTGACATCAATATGCCCAGCATATCCGGTTTTGATTTGGTCAAACAAATTCGTCGCCGTCCTGAACTTGCTTCCGTTCCCTTGATTATGTTAACAGCTGAAAAAACGCTTTCCAATAACTGGCGAGCCCGCTGGAGCGGTTGTCATTTTCTAACCAAGCCGTTAACTGTCAATGAAGTTCCATCATTTCAACTGGAACTCCGCAAGTTATTGTTGGAACTCGTAAAATTTCAGAAGCAAAACCAGTTTGTAAGCAGCTCAAACGATTCATCAAAAGATTCATTTGAAGAGAGTTGCTGCTGGGGGACAGTCTAACCTAGGAGAGAAAGGTGATGCGATTTTTGATTGTTGATGATAGTGCTGTAGACCGGCATTTTTTAGCCTCCCTACTTGAGGATTTGGGACATCAAGTTGAGGCTTACGAGAATACAGCAGGAGTCATAGAAAAGCTCGCAACCAGCAAATATGCTTCTGTATTTCTAGACATCGTAATGCCCGAAAAAGATGGCTATAAATTCCTAAGAGAACTGCGATTGAATCAACGCACAGAGAATCAGCACGTCATCTTTTATTCCTGCAAAAAAACGCCTATAGAAATCAACTACGGTCTCACGCGAGGGGGTGCTGATGACTATCTGACGAAACCGATTAGCCGGGAGCGCCTTGAGCAAACTTTGCAGAGGCTTTGAAATGCTTATGGATGTTTCTAACGAAATTTCGATCGATGCAGAATCTGGTATGATGTTGCCCCTACCCTTGTTGCAACATCACTACATTCTCACCGAAATCGGGCAACAGCAAATTGTTTTCCCGTCCCGTTGGGTTGCTGAAATTATGCTTGTTAAGCGATTGCAGATACTCACCCTACCCTGCTACAGCCCTATCCTTTTAGGGGTTACTCATCATCAAGGTGATGTTGTTCCCCTTATTTCCTCCTCCATTTTTCTCTCAGAAAACCCTGGTCAGCCTGTCCGTTCCGCTTTTACGGAAGTCTTGCATGTTGTCCGCTTGAATCGAGTTACCGAGAAACTCGCTGGTGTTGGAATTGTGGTCGATCGAGTCATTGGCAATATTTCAGAGACGCAAGACTCTGCGCCTGAGTTGACTCGACGGCAATTTCAGCTCCAAGATATTCCAGATCAAGTTTGGCAGCCACAGCGGTAGAGTTGAGTGCATTGCAGCAGCCGTTTCAGTTCAATTCTGAGTTAAGTCCTGGGTGCAGTTATCACTGTATACACCTTTTGTGAGATCTGTTCTAAAAAACATCTTCTATAAACATTCCATTTTTCAGTCAAGTTTTGAGCAATATCTCCAGGTAATATCTCCAGGTAATATTTCCAGGTAATCATGACAACCACTTCATCAAAACCCGAATCACGGTCTGAGGAAGTTACTCCATTTAACGGACAGGACTCGACTCTTCAGGCTTGGACGAACCAAAATAATCGTTCAGGGGTTCACAAGCGTTCCTTTTGGTCAAGTCTACGCTTCAAGACAACACTCCTTGCCGTTGGAATTGGCACCCTACCGGTACTGCTGACTGGTACAGCGGGGTATGTGGTCGCTGACCAAATTATCACGAAGCAAGTTGAGCAAAGCGAACAAGTCAACGCAGAACTTTTGGCAGATAAAGTCAGCCGTTTTATGTTCGAGCGCTATGGTGACATTGAAGTGCTCGCTCGACAACCTTTTTTGGCTAATCCTAGGCTACGATCCAGTCTAACCATTGCGGAAAAGGAACAGTTCCTCAGTAACTGGATTACAGCCTACGGCAACGCTTACAACAGTATTGCATTTCTGGATAAAGACGGTCATGAAATTGCCGTCACTGGTGGAATAGCCCATAACAATCATAAAAATGATGATTACTTTCGGGAAGTCATGGCAACGGGGCGTCCGTTCATTTCTCAGCCCAGGATGTCGAGTTCCACGAAAACGGAACAAATTTTTGTTGCTGCTCCTGTCAAGGATAGTGATACTGGGCAAGTGATTGGGGTGATACGAACCCGTATCCCGACCGCAGCGATCAAAGAATTGCTGAAGGGCTTTGATGTTCTTGGGGAATATCACTTCGTAGATAAGAGCGGCAAAATCTTCCTCTCAACTGAAATTGCGGAAACAGATGCTGATGATGCACCCGAAACCCGTGATGAGCGTGAAAATGCCGGTAAAGACGACAAGTCTCAAGAAGGGGCGCAAGAGCAACGCAGTGCCCATCTAGGCAAAATCGCCGATGAACTTTTCCCTAAGCTTGCTCAACTCCGGAAAACCGCCACGTCAGGATCCTTGCTAACGGTCGATGTCATAGACAAGGAAGATGAACTGTTGGGATATGCGGTCGTGCCTACGGTCGGTCGTTTGCCCAATCTGGGGTGGTTTATTCTAGTGGAAACTGAGCTTGAGGAGGCGTTTCGAGCGCAACAAAGCTTGCAACAATTGTTCTTTTGGGGAACTTTACTGAGCATTATCGTGATCGGTATTGCTGCAAGTATGATTGCCAAGCAAGGGATAAAACCCATTGAAGTCGCCGCAGTGACAGTGGAGCAATTTGGGCAGGGAAATTTTGAGACTCGTCTGACGATCGGGGGCTCTGATGAGGTGACAACCCTAGGTGACAACCTCAACCGCATGGCTGACCAGATTCAAGAACTGTTGAGAACCTTGCAATGGAATGCAGCTCAACTCAGTCAATACAACGATGTGTTGTCTAACTTGGCTCGAAATGAAGCATTGATTCAGGGGAAAACCAAGGAAGCAGCTAGAACCTTCACAGAAACCATTGCTCATACTCTAGAAATAGGACGCGTCAGCGTCTGGCTCTACACCTCAGATCGATCGCAGCTCAACTGTATTGATTTATATGAACGTTCCTCAAATCAACACTTAGAAGGATCAGAACTCCGTGTTGCAGATTGTCCGAGCTATTTTACGGCGCTAACAAACGATGGTTTAGTCAATGCGCCGGATGTCCAGAGTGATCCTCGAACGATCGAGTTAGCAGAGCCATATTTGATACCGCTAAACATCGTATCGATGCTAGATTTTCCCATTCAAACCGCAAATCGTGTGGTGGGAGTTGTCTGCTGTGAACAGTTGGAAACTCGACGAGAATGGAAACCCGAGGAACAAACCTTTATCTACTCCATTGCCAGTTTGATTGCTCTGGCGCTGGAAAGTGAAATCTTACAAGGTGAGGTAGGACATCTCCTGGATGTGGTTTCTGCGGTTGAGGAAGGTGACTTGACGGTGCAGGCTCAGGTCAGCGATCGCATGACAGGTCTGGTTTCTGACATTTTTAACCGCTTGATTGAGCGACTTGCCTACGTTTTGAACCAGGTTTTAGAGGCGACACGTCAGGTATCAAAGGGAGCCAATCAGCAAAAAGAACTGGCTCGAACGGTAGCATCCAATGCTCAACAGCAAGCGCAGGCTGCCGCGCAGGTGTTGCACTTGACAGAACAAGCAGAGCATGCTGCTCAAGATTCTGCAGAACGGGTGAACATAGCTAGCGAATCACTGCGAACCGTATACAGTACAGTAGCGCTAGGGCAGGATGTGATTGCCACAATGACTCAAGGAATTCAGGTTTTGTACGAAGGAACCGATCGGATCATCCAGCGAATGAAAACCCTGGGGGAATTTGTGGGGTTGGCGGATCAGTTCGTCCAAGATCAAAGCCAGATCGCATTTATTACTCAAACCTTAGCAATGAATGCCTCACTCGTCGCAGCCAGAGCTTCTCAACAACGAGATCCAAGACAATTTGTCGTGGTTGCGCGAGAATTTGACTCAATTGCCGACCAAGTCAGTAAGCTGGCTCAGCAAACCAGTGAAGGGCTGGTGACGCTGGAGCGACAAAGTACTCAAATCCATAGTGCTGTTTCAGAGATCGATGCAGATGTACAGAGTTTGGGTGAACTGGTGAGAGGATTTACTCAAGGGGTTGAGCAATCCAATCAAGTGTTCAACAATGTGCAGACCATCACAGACGAAGCGGTTCAAGCGGGTGAGGCGGTTGCCCAGTTTAGTCAGAACATTGTTGATGCCGTTCAAACAACTGCTGGGGTGATGCGAGTTATCGCTGAACTTGCAGCGAAAACCGCAGAACTGACCCAAACTTCTCAACATCAATCCGATCGAATTGATGCCTTATCGACTCAGCTCCTCCAGACTGTGCAATTCTTCCGCTTACCTACTCCAGACCTGCAACCTACACAAACGGAAGAGCCAGTAGACCTTTCCCAAGATAAAGCCACCACTGTAGAGATTCAGCCGGGGGTTTGATTAACAGTCCCTCCGAATGGTCTCATTCCCTTTCTCCCTTTTCATAATCTCCTATGACTTCTACGTCTGACAACTCACAGTCCACCCTAGCTCAGCAAACGAAAGCGTCTGGAAATGTCCTCCAGAAGGTGCTACAGCTTCCGGGCATTAAACGATTTCGTTTTAGGTCAGTCGGTACTCAACTGTTCATCTCAGTCATGGGAGGGGCTTTAGTCGGTATCGGCGGGATTGCGTTGCTCTTTGGGGAGATCGTCAAATTTCAGGCAAAAGAGGAAATTCAGCAAACCCTGAGCGACAAAGTTCACGTCGTCACAAACACCATCGAGCAAGCTGAACTTTTGGCAAACACACTCCGAACCAGCATCCTGACGCTGCATGTTCAGAAGGCGAAAACTCCAGAAACCTACCGTCGGTTAACGTTTGAATTGTTTGAAGACCGACCCGTATCTGTGGTTGGCTTAGGTTTTGGTCAAAGTGAAAATGGAGTGTTACCAGAGCAAGCGTGGTTCTTCTCCTACTTTCATGTGGATTCAGGGAATCCAAATGCGAGCGGTCAACTGCTGCCTCCACCCAATGATAAGATTCGATTTATTAATGGTACTCAGTCTGGCAATTTTTATCCTGAAAGCGATCGCTACAAAAACTACTTTTTGCCTCAAAAGGACGTTTGGTCACAGCCTTATCAATATGGCAATCAGATTCAATCGACCTACTACTCCCAGATCTTAGATGAGCGAGGTAACTGGTTAGGCTCTGTTTTTGTGGATCTAGACAGCACCTCCTTTAATAAGGTGCTTAACGATTCGGTGTTGTATCAAGCGGGATATTTTGCGCTGTTGACCAAAACGGGGCAGGTTGTTTCCTATCCCGCTGCTCCAAAGAGCAAGCGCAATTCAAAAACTTATCAGTCGATTCCAGGTCTAGAGGCGGTATGGTCTCAGATGAAGGTTGGGGAATCTGGTCTGATAGAAGGTGAAAAAGGATATTGGGCTTACGCACAAGTTCCTGAAAGTAACTGGATTGCCTTAGCCTTTGTCCCCTACAATGCGATTTTTAATCGAGTGGCGTTGATGACAGTAGGGGGGACAGTGACTGCGGGGCTGTTACTTGCCCTCATTCTCATCCTGGCGATTCGTTCTCTCAATCGCCGGTTGCACCCCATTTTAGAGGCATGTCATCAGTTAGCGGCTAAAGATGAGCAAATCCTCGCGTTATCAGAGCATCAAGATGAAATTGGACAACTTTCTGTGACATTCTTTAACTTGCTAGAACAAATCAAAGCCAATGAGGAGCAAATTCGGCAAGAAGTTGCCCATACTGTCCAGGCGGAAATGCGATTGAAACAGGCAAAGAAGGCAGAACTAGAAAGCCAGTCCCTGCAAGGGGAGGTAGAACACATTCTCAATGTAGTGGCTGCGATCGAGAATGGTGATTTGACGGTAGAAGCTCAGGTGAGTCACCAGATGACGGGGCTGGTGGCGGATATTTTAAACCGCTTGATTGAGCGGTTGGGACAAATTATGGCGATCGCCTTAACTGCGGCTAAGCAGATGACTCAAGGTACTCAGGACTTAGAGCAATTGGCGGTGACTGTCGCAGGTCATGTTCAACAGCAAACCCAATCCGCTGTACAAGTGCAAAGCTTGATAGAAGTCGTCAACGAACTCTCTCAAGACATTACGAAGCAAGCCGTTGCAACGAGTGAAGCTGTTGAATTGACACGGAGTGCGATCGCCCAGGGACAGCAGGAAGCGAAGGCGATGACCAAAGGGATTACGGGACTTCAGCAAGATATCAATCAAATTGTCAAACGCACGGAAACCCTCACCAATTACGTGGATCTAGCGGCGCAGTTTGCCAAAGATCAAAAGCGCATTGCCGCTATGACCCGAATACTCGCTGTGAATGCTTCCATATTGGCGAGTCGTGCTTCAGCACAGCAAGATCCTGAACAGCTAGCGGTGATTACTCGCGAATTTGAAACCATTGCAGCCCAAGTCAATCAGTTAGCAACTCAAACAAACCAAAGCCTGGTTTTGCAGCAGCAGCGTACAGACCAGATTCAGACCGTTGTTTCTGGTTTGAACCACGATGTGCAGCAGATCAATCAGCAGGTAAACCGTTTAACCTCCGGTGTGAATCAGTCTCACAAAGCATTTGATACCGTTACGGTAGTCAGTGAACGAGTGGCACAAATGGGACAGCGCATGACGAAATCTAGCCAAGCCATTGCAGATGCTACCCAAAGGACTTTGCAGTCAATTCATAGTATTTCCGCGATCGCTGCTGAAACGTTGAACCGAGCCGATACGACAAAAGAACAGGCAAAACAAATGGAACAATTAGCCCGTACTTTACTCCACAACGTTGAATTTTTCCGTTTACCGCCAAGTTTTGAGCAAGATTCGTTAGAAAACAAGAGCTTCCGGGGCAAGGAGGTTCGGTAACTATGTCGAACCCAGAAACTAATCCGTTCCAAGAAGTAGACGCAATTGCTGACGCTCAACTGCAACAGGAGTTATGTAGCCTGTTTGTCGTCGATACTCAGAACTACCTGCAGCGATATAGTCAAATTGTACAGCACTTTCAAGTTGACTCCTGGAAAACCGATATTCAAGAGCTTTACCGCTGTATCCATACCATCAAGGGCGGTGCCGTGACGGTGGCGGCTGAAGCAATTCTACAAGTTGCGACCGCCCTAGAAGAAATTCTCGCCGATTTGCGCTACCTGGATCTTGCTCCGCCCCTGGCAGATGGTTATCTCAGCCAAGCTTTGCTGGAGGCGGGTGAATTGTTAACTGGAACCCTAGAACTTCAGAACTCACAAGAAACCAAACCGTTACTCGATCGGATTCAGACACTGCACAAGACGATTCAGGAGCAATACCTGTCGCAGTGGGATGAGCTAAAACAACTCCATCAAGACTTCGCTGAGCAAGGATTTGATCTGGTCGTCCTGGAGTTGGAAATTGCATTGGAACGATTACCCAATCAGGGCACTGTGCCTCCGGCAATGCTGAACATCGCACAGCAGACTTTAGCCCAACTCCAACAAATCGGTCAAGAACTAGAATTTGCCTCAGGCTGGACGGATTTGTTGCATCAGGCTCAAGCGCTGTTCACTCAACCGGAGAATGCGGTTTGGCGATCGCAGTGGCTGCGGTTTTTCCAAACCCTCAAAACCTGTGCCAAGCAAAGCGGGAGCCCTGTTTGCTTCGAGTCTGAGAGCACCGACATTACACAGGTTGCTGATCATCAACCCCGGTTAGACCTCGCGCCAGCCGTTGATTCAGACCCATTGGACGCTGACTTACCGCCACAATCCGATACCCTCTGCTTGAGGACAGACCAAGCCACCGCATGGTTGGACGAACTGAAGCAGACTGAAGCAGCCCCATCACTCGACGTTGCCAGCTTTTTGGATCCCTTAACGCTGCTGTCTAATCTGGCAAACTTTGCTGAAGTGAGTGAGGTTGTTGATGAGCTTCATCCGGCTGACGCGGCTGCTAATGCTGACCCTCAATTATTAGATGGCGATCGCCATCCAGTAAACGACCTGCCAGACCTCAGTCAGGTTCCGGTATGGTTGGATCAGCCTATACAGACGAGTGAGCTTTCTGAATCCCCCGATTCAGCTCAGTTACCCCCTTGGATAACAAGTGAACCGCGCCTGCTCTCGCAACCTTCTGCCCTGCCTGACTCGCCTCCCTCTAAGCCCAACTCTCTCAGCGCAGATCCGCAGAAAGTTCAGATCCCGGTGCCCCTAGAGAAGCTGGATCGATCAGCGCAATACCTGGTTGACACCCTCCTCTCGCTCCGAACAACTCAGGGGTTTTATCAGACGTTGCAAAACCAAATCTCGCAGATTGTCGCTCTAGCCCAGGAAGGTATTCAGTACATCACTCATCTGCGGCAAATTCAGGACGACTATGCGCTATTAAGTGATTTGAGCACACAAGCCTTTGCACAAGGACCTAAGCCCGAACGCTATCGTCAGGGATATAGCGTCATCAATCGCCTGCTGGAGTCAAGCCTGCGCCTTTCGGAAATTGGAGCCGAAGCGAGAAAAACTGCACAGCAAATCACGGAGAATATGTATAATGTGGACACCAGCGTTCTGCAACTGCAAAATACAGTTGAGGACACTCGGCTTGTTCCGTTCCACAGTCTAGGGTTTCGAGTTAGGGCAATTCTGCGAGACCTCACGACTCGCTATGGCAAGCCAGCTCAATTGGTCCTTCAAGGAGAGCAAACTGAACTTGATGTCAGCATCGCGCGCAACCTGGAGCCTGCTTTACTGCACTTGATTCGCAATGCTTACGATCATGGGTTGGAATCTCCAGCAGAGCGAGTTGCCCAAGGCAAGCCAGAACAAGGTACCATCGTTCTATCTTTGAAGCGACAAGGGAATACGTTCCAACTTGAATTAGCCGATGACGGTCACGGCATTGATTCCCAAGCCATCCGAACCAGAGCAGCAACGCTGGGCTTACCGCTCACTAGTACGCAAACGCCTGCTGAACTCCTGGCTGTGATTTGTCAGCCTGGTTTCACGTCCGAAACCCAAGTAAGCGAGATTTCCGGGCGAGGCGTTGGCATGGATGTAGTTGCAGCGCAAGTGGCTCAATTAAGGGGACGCCTTAGCCTGCATACGATTCCGGGGGCAGGAACAACCTTTCATCTAGAGTTTCCAGTGCCTCGCTTGTTAGTTCCCTGTATATTGTTGCAGGCGGGGCATCAAACCTTTGCGATTCCTGTAGATGACATCAGGACCATCACACTCTTCAGTACCTTGAATGCAAGCCAGACAAGCGATTCTCATTCAGCCTACTCATTCTGGACAATTCAGGATGACACTGGCTCGACGCCTGCTTTAGATTTGTGGGAATACTGGCAACGCCGATCGACCAGCCGTTCATTACCGGATACAGCCGTTTGTGTTTACATTTCTGCTCAGGGATCGCAGCAAGGCATCTGGTTACTTGCTGACGAACTTCTGGAACAATCGGAGCTCATTATTAACCCACTGCCAACTCCGTTGGTTGCACCAGACGGATTAATTGGTCTGAGCTTACAGCCCAATGGTTCCCTAATTCCTGTACTAGAGGCTCGCGCATTGGTAGAATGGTTACGCACCTCCTCGATCACAACCTTTGAGTCAGCGCCAATTCAGCCATCGGAACCAGAAGATTGGCAGTCCGATCGCCTTGCTCCAACGATCCTGATTGTGGATGATGCAGCCCTCATGCGGCGACGGCTGGAAGCGAGCCTGAATACTTATGGTTATGCCACTTATACCTGTGCTGATGGACAAGAAGCCTGGAATTGGTTACAAGATCACCGTCATCCGAGTTTGGTGATTACCGATATTGAAATGCCCACTATGGATGGCTTTACGCTGATCGATCGCTGTCGCCAAGCCGGAATGACTGTCCCAATTCTCGTTATCTCTTCGCGGTTATCGGAGGAGTGGTTCGATGAAGCAAAACGTTTGGGAGCCACGGATTATCTCACAAAAGGGTTTTCGACCGCTGAGTTAATAAACAAAGTGAACACCGTTCTACAACACTTGGACAAATCTAGCCAAAATTGAAGAAGAACACATAGGTCAGAACGCAGAACGGGCTACGCCCCGCTGCGCTAACAGCAATATGATTGGCTCGGTGCAGCACCAAACCAATTGTAGACACCGCAAGCGACGGTGGGGATTTAAACCACATCACGAATCACGAGCGTCGTACAGAAGTCCCAAGCTGACTTCTGATATCAAGTCCGGCTGATTAATTGTCATTCTGAACAAAGTGAAGAATCTCCGAGATACTTCGCTACACTACGTTTCGCTCAGTATGACAGACATATTTTTTTTATAAGTGATTAACCGGACTTGATATGACGGATGATTCTGAGTTCTTTTTGGTTAAACAATAGACCTGTCTTGAAAATGTCAAAAAATCGTTAATGTCAAGTACTGCCAACATGGGAGGAAGTCATTGGCGATAGCTTCGCTGCTGCGCGGAGCGCAGATCGCATCATCGACTTCCCAAAACTCAGCATAGCTATCGTTGGACCAGTAATTGCCAATAAACACGAGCAGTAGCTCTTGAAAAGGAAAATGAGATAGAGTCTTGATTGTTGGATCAGTGCAGAGTTCGTTCACTGCATTTTGTAAGTAGAGCAGATTGCTAACTATTTTGGCAAAAACACCCATTTTGCTCGTTATGGTAGGCAGGTAAGTGGCGTTATATTCCTGCACAAAAATTTGAAACAGTTGGGCGATCGCTCCTTTTAAACTAGAGCGTAACTCCAATGATTGGACTGGATATCCCAACTGAGCCCAATCTGCTAGCACATCGGACTCTAGTACAGACTCCTCAAATCCTGATAACTTGACTTCTAGTAGGGGTTGCAAAACCTGTAAAAATAAGAAGTATAGATCGCTTAACTCCAAGTCCAACTTGGTGGGTACATTTTTAAAGACGGAAGAACAAGGCAACTGCTCAATTAATTCAGGAAAGTCTCTGACAAACTTAAACTCTGCCACATCAGCCATCATTTCTGCAATGACATGAGTGAAAACAAGCCCTAACCGTTGCCGAGCTTCTCCGTGGAAGAACAAGCACGCTAAGTCTCGATCAACTGTCACCTGTTCTCCTTCTATCCGAAAGAGTTCTCGGCAAGTCAATGGTCCGTCAGAAGTGTAAGCTGTCTTTCCTCCACGTAACGGCTCATTGCAGTTAGCCAATATGGCGTAGTCACTCTTGAACTGAGTTAACACAGACTGCCAATTGTGTCCCCAAATGTCATGAATCAAATATTTTTCTGCACTTTGGGTGGCAAGTATACTCACTGAGCAGCTTAAAGCTTGAGTGATTTGAAAGCGAGTCAAGCCCGTTAATGCAGCTAGGTGTTCGACCCACTTTGGATTCATTTGAGCCGAGTCACAGAAGCTAAAAGTGGGAAAATGGCGAAACCTTTCAAAGGTAGACCTATCCAGCGACTCCAGAAACTCTTGCAATTTCACCCGGTCTGCCACTTCCAAACGATTCCAACAATCTGGGTTACACAGTTGGCTATCCTGGTAGTCAATACAAAAAAAAATTTGAGTCTGCGTATATATGCAGTCAATCGCCTCCACAGGCATGGGAATTTCCCCAAACAGATGATGAAACAGATCCACAACAGCACGACTCTTCGCTGCATTCAGGTCAGGTATCAGACCTGCATCTGTGAGTACAGCCTCGATAATCTGCTTTTGTTGAGCAATTTGGCGATCAACTGTCTCCACTAAGGTAGCAATGTGTTCCTCATCCTCAGCAGGAATTTGAAAAATTTTACACAGATGGGCTAGCGTTGCTTCTGAAATCAATCCATCAGGAATCGTCTCAAAACTGTATTTACTCAAGGTAGGGGAAGATAAAGTTCCTTTCCAAGCCTCACCTCCCAACTCGTGATAGCGTGTTACTAAAGCTACCGCTTTAACAAAGGCTTGGCGTACTGCAATTGGAATTGCATCTACAGGATAAGCTTCACGGCGGATAGGATGGGCAAATTTTCTCACAATCTCCTGCTGCAATTCAAGTAGCCGTAGTTGGCATCGTTGTTTGCGACCATCATCAGCATGACTATCGTTAGCCAGAAATCGAGATAGTTGTATAGCCTCAGCCAATAGATTGCGTCGGAAAGAATTAATACAAGAGGCTTCGTCTATTTGGAGATTGATGGTCATGCACTTGCTTTTGGAGAAACTGTTATGCCATCAGGATTTTACCAGCTAATTATCGTGTTACTTGCCGTTTTCTTTAATTTCCCAAACTCAAAATCCCCACGCAATCCGTATTCCTTTCACCTAATTGACACTCCCACGGCTATGAAAACGCCTCTGTCGCTGCTGTTTGTAGTTGTAATCAGAGTCGTAGTCAATTGTCCCAAACAAATCCAGTATCATTCGTTGCTTGCGACGTTGCACATATTCGCGTAGTGCTTCTTCTACCACATCACGCTCTGTTTGTTGATTGCCAAGGGCTAGAGCTTCTTAAATTAAGGCTGCGTCTATTTGGAGATTGATGGTCATGCACTTGCTTTTGGAGAAACTGCTACACCATCAGGATTTTACCAGCTAACAGTTTAATTTCCCAAACTCAAAATTCCTTGTTCTGCATCCAAAGTTGCCAATACACCAACTGGTAAAGCTGCGTTGGGAGCTTCATGACCGAAAGGCAAGTTTGAGACAATGGGAATACCTAAATCTCCTAGGCGATCGCGCAACACTTCCTCAACGCTAAAGCTAGGAACATTTGGAGGCGCTTCACAACGGCTAAAGCTACCCAGCGCAATTCCACGAACTTTTGATAACACACCACTCATCCGCCACTGTGTCAGCATTCGATCAATGCGGTAGGGAGCTTCTGTCACGTCTTCCAATGCCAAAATCACACCATTGATATCTGGTAGCATTGGCGTACCAAGCAGATGAGTTGCCACTGTGAGATTACCTGGTAACAGAATACCGCTCACCACACCTCCACCCCAACTACAACCCTTTAAAGGTGCAAGAGGGCGACCTTCTACACAATCAAATAACCTTTGAATTGACCAATCTGGCTCTGAAGCCAGAGTTGTCAGCACAGGACCATGAACACCGGAAATCCCTGCTGTGTAAAGGCTCCACAAAAGCGCGGTGATGTCAGAAAAGCCAATGAGCCATTTAGAAGAGGGATAGCTGATGAGATGGGAAGATGAGAAAGTATTTTCTTCCGCTTGTCCCGTTGTCCCGTTGTCCTCTATTTCCCAAGTCCAATTTTCTAAGATACGGGTGCTACCGAAACCACCTCTAGCACAGAGAACGCCGCGACACTCTGGCTCTTTCCATGCTGTTACTAGCTGTTTGCATCTATTTTCATCTTTGCTAGCTAAATATCCCCATTTATCATCTATCTTTGGGATGATTTCTACTCGATAGCCACGCGATCGCCAAATTTCCACTCCTTTGTGAAAAGCCTCAAATTCTCGCAAAGCACCACTAGGAGCAATCACTCGTAATAGGTCACCCGGTTTGAGAGGTGGAGGAACAAGTTTAGATTTTAGATTTTGAGTGTTGGACTGCATCAAGAATCTTGTTGAGAAACAAATGATACAAAATGTTGATTGACAATGTTGAATGACAATAAGTCAATTCGCTATTTATATCTTCTTATCCGTACAAAATCCAATATTCCGAACGAAAAATATAGCTCATGAATTCAAAAATCAATTCAAAAATCTAAAATTTCCATGAACCATTGTTCAAAGCGATCGCCCAAAGCCTCCAGAGAAAATTCTGTTTCTGCAGAGGCGCGACAAGTTTGACGGTTGATTTCATCTAGGCGGGAAATAGCATTAACTAACCCAGGAATACTATCAGGTTCTACCAAGAAACCTGTTTTCCCATCTTGAACAATTTCCGCCGGACCACCACGAGTGTAAGAAATTACGGGAACTCCACAAGCAAGTGCTTCTATTGCGACATTTCCGAATGCTTCTACCCAACGGTGTGTCATCAACAACGTTCGACACTCGCGCACAACTTGTTGCATTTGGGAAGTTGATAGAAATCCTAAATATTCAAAAGGTGCATTTGGGTAATCTTGACAAATTTGCTGCCAGTATGATTCATCTTGGAGTTTACCCATAATTTTTAGCGGGGTGTTAGTCATTTGTGCAACAGCCACCGCATCTTCCAAACCTTTCTCTGGGGAAATTCGACCTACCCAGGCTAACTGTTGCTTTGGTTGAGCACAAAACTCATACAGTGAGATATCAATTCCATTACTTAAACAAAAAAACTGTTGGTCGAGAGCAAAAGTGGCAGCTTGTGCGAGACTATGAAAACCAATCGTACCAGGAAACTGCTTGGCAACTTTTCTGATAACTTGATCTAAGGCGTCACTGAGCGAACCCATACTAACTAAATGAGCAATGGGACATCGAAAAAAAGGTGTTAAGTAGAACGGTAACCAATCATAAGCAAAGTTGACAATTAGGTCGTACTCTTGTTGAACTTGACGTGCATAATCCCACATATTCGCCAGCACAGAATTTTCTGGCATAGTAACAGGATCTGTGCGTTTCTGACTCTGGGCAATGATTTGTAAATTTCCTGGAATTTGTACAACAGATAAAGAATCCCATGTAGAACCAGAAGGAGCAACTATTTGCAATTGATGACCGCGCCGGAGCATTTCTTGGGCAATGTTATGCAAAGTTAATTCCACACCGCCACCAAGTCCAGTACCAAGTGGTCCAACAGATGTGGAGACAAAGAGTAATTTCAAAGATTTGGAAGCTGCAGTCATAATTTCGTTTTGCATGAACAAACATATACAAGTCTTACGCTACCCAATTTTGAGCAATACCAGTTATTATTTGAACGCATCCGAATATAGGTGTTATCTGCCTTTACATTTCTTTATTGAATTCTTTAAGAGATATAATGTCTAAAATACGGTTAATTGGATAATAGAATTATGTGCCTAATTATAATTTTTTATAGTCAAAATATTCATCAACAATATTGTAAGCAACTATGAGATATCGTTCTAGGGAACAGCACTTTTTCATCTATACCTGTATCTTAGTTATCATTCTGGCATTGCTTGTTGGCTGTGACGGCGGTGGTGGTGGCGGTGGTTCCCGCAATGAAACCACTAGTCAACAAGGAGAACCCACTGATACTGGTGCTGTTACTCCCGCTACGACCGCTAGTCAAAATTATAAAATTGCTCAGGATGCTTACTCTGCTACCCTGAAAGAAACTCTCAGACCTGGACAAATCGCCTTTGACATTGCCAAACAGATGAAAGTTGCTGAGAATGAAGTCATCGAAGTACGTGTTACTGATAACTTACAGCGTGATCTAAAAGCAGGACTCAGTAAAGATGCTAAAACTCAGCCGATTGATGTAACTTCCTTTTTAGGAGCAGAACTTACAGGAGCTAGCTTTGAAATCAAACCTCTAAGCCAGAAAAAGCAGATTTTAGCGCAAGGACGTGTGGTTAAGTGGCTTTGGAATGTAACTCCCACTGAAGCAGGTAGTCAAAAGCTTTTTCTAGAAATATGTGCTTACATTAGTATTAAAGATAAACCAGAAGTACCAGCGTGTTTGGAGACTTTTAGTCGTGACGTCACAGTTGCAGTTAACCCAAGCAATTGGTTAGGGCAAAATTGGAAATGGATTGTAGAGAATTGGAGTACACTCGCAGCTGTTTTGACAGGAGCGTCCGTTTTTATCGTAGCTAGGTGGAAATGGATTAAAGCTTTGTTTAGAAAGAAGACATCTAAATCATAAAAGTACCTATTTAGGGGAAACACTACATGGTAAAATACGACCCTATATCTAAACTACCAAGCAGTGCTGAACTACCTTGTTCAGACGACACCCCTGTGGATAACGAAAACCAAAATTTTGTCCCTAATTTATTGTTATTCCTGCTCAAGTTTATTTGGGCAAATCGCTTCGATTGGTTTTTTGGGGTTGATATGGCTATTTATCACACAACAGGTGTGAGTCATCTTGTACCAATTGTGCCAGATGGTTTTTTAAGTTTAGGAGTACAGCGATTTAAAGGAAACGTTTTACGCAAAAGTTATGTTATTTGGGAAGAAAATGAAGTTGTCCCGATTTTTGCTTTAGAAATTGTCTCCCTTACCTATGGTGGCGAATATGATAGCAAAATGTCAGTCTATGCTCGCTTAGGTATTTTATATTATGTTATTTACAACCCTGAATATTGGCGACGTGACCAACATCAGCCACTTGAAGTTTATCGCTTAGTCAACGGAGAATATAAGTTACAAATTGGAGAACCTTTTTGGATACCAGAAATTGGTTTGGGAATTGGTAGAGGAAGCTACATTGATGGAGAACTAGAACTAGAAGTTCTGTATTGGTATGATGAACGAGGTGTCAGGTACCAAACACCAGAAGAAGTAGCTCAACAAGCACAACAGCAAGCAGCAGAAATGGCAGACTTACTTGAGCGCTATCGCCAACGCTTTGGCGAATTACCAGACGCAGAAATCAGTGAACAGTGAACAGTGAACAGTGAACAGTGAGCATTAACTGATAACTGATAACTGATAAGTAGCTCAACCTAATTAAACGTGAAATGTCATTACGTTAGCGCAGCGTGCCCGGAGGGCATACGGAACGCAGTGTAGACGCGTTTGCGCAGCGCCCCCTTAGGGGCTAGCGGCTTCCCGAAGGGTAGCGAAGTAATCGCAAAGACTCTATTTTACGTTTTTCAATGTTGACCTACTTAACTGATAACTGATACCTGGTAACTGATAACTGATAACTGGTAACTGATAACTGATAACTGATAACTGATAACTGGTAACTGATAACTGATAACTGATAACTGATAACTGTTAAAAATTTTCCTCGTTTTCCTTTTTCTCCCCATCCGTATCTTTCTCTTCCTCACTTGTATCACCAGGTAAAGCACGGATACGGTTCATTTGTGAAAGAGCATATTTGGCTGTTGCTTGCACGTCTGCATCAGAGTCTCGCAGAGCATGAGATAAAATTTGGCTCATTTGAGCCATCATGTCATAGACACGGGTCAAGTCGCGAATGGCATTTTGTCGCACTTGTGGACTTTCATCTTGCAGTGAGATTGCTAAAGCGCGGTTCATTGGCTTAAGTGTACGACTGCTAATTTCTGCTAAAGCAGCCAAAATCAAGCTGCGTTGCTGAGAATCTGCATCCACCATGAGATCAACCAACGGCTGAATTGCTCGCGAGTCTCCTTTTTGACCTAAATCCCAGATAGCTTTACGTCGCTGTGTTGGATCAGGGCTACGCAAATCATCAATCAATTGGTCAATGATACTAACTTTGGCAAGCCGAGAAGTTGTCTCCATCGGCAACAATTGTGTAGAGGGTGGTACCGTTGTTTCTAGTGGACTGATGTTACCAGCACTATGAAATAATCCATCGCTGTTATTGTGGGACTTTTGTGGAGTTGATGGAACTGGGCTAGTATTAACCTGACTATAATTATTTGGATATTTTGCAACTTTTTTACCCTGACTCAGCAATCTGACAACATACAGCAATGCTCCAATACTTCCCAAAACACCAATACCCACAAGTGACCACCAAACTATATCTGTTTGTGTCTCTTTCTTGGTTGTGGGTTCAGTAATAGAACGAGTTGCAACAGAATAAGACGGTACTTCCTTGTTTATTGCTGTCTGAAGGCTCTGCCTAGTTATCTCACCAAAGATACCGTCTACAGTTAAACCTTTTGCTTTTTGAAATTTTGTAACGGCAAGGCTTGTACTGATGCCATACTGTCCGTCTATGTCGCCATTATAGTATCCTAACTTTTTAAGTAGGGTTTGCAGTGACTTCACCTGCGCGCCTGTGCTACCAAATCCAAGAATGGACTGCTTGGCAACATCTTTGGAACTAACTTGAGCAAGTTCTAAGTTTCTTAAAACGAGTTTAGGTGTAACTGCACTTGTGGGATGTTGGTCAAATCCTAAGCAAGCAAAGCAAGCAATGAAAATAATTGAGGAATAACGTAGCCTCATATCGCAAGTTTCAGCCAGAACGTGCATTGGAAGCCATTGATACCACAATAACTATAAGCTATGAAACATCAAATGTCTTCTTGGCTTCAGTATATTTAACACACTCTGACTAATACTAAAATTTAATTTTTCAAAATTTCTTCACGACTCTTGTTTAAGGTAACATCTCTGGTTCAGATTCTCTTACAGATAAGGTGAGCGTGTTCACCTTCTTTATAGATACTTCTGAAACTTGTTGTTGCTGAGTCATGCTTGTCTCATTCGTAGCAACCTTCTTGCTTGCTCCTGGGAGAGTTTCGCGCTGGTTGATGAGATAGATACTAACCAAAGTCAAGCTGACTCCTACCCACTGCACCGGACTGAGAACTTCTTGAAGTAACAAATTGCCAAATAACAATGCGAAGATGGGTGTGAGGAAAGTGAGAGAACTGAGACTGGTAAGATTGCCGCTAGAGGCAAAGTAGAAAAACAATCCGTAGGCGATCGCACTACCAAAGACTGTGGCATAACCCAGCGCCAACCAGTCAGATGGGACAATATTCTGCCACTGTCCAGATTCTACAACCGATGAAATTCCCCACAATGGCAAGCCACCGATAATCATATGCCATCCTGTAGCCATAACAGGATCGGCATGGCGACTGACGAACCGAATTAATACTGTTCCCACTGCCATACTCAGTGCTGCTAAGAGCATCAACCATTCACCACTTGCAAACAACGGTTGTGTGGACATTCCATCCAATGTCTCTACAATCATACCTGGGTCTAGAAAATGGAGAATCAACTCATCTGGCAAGCCAATCAGACTAATGCCTGTGACTCCTAGTCCTAGTCCTAACCATCCCCAAAAACCGATATGTTCTTGGAATAACCACAAAGACAGCAATGCAACAGCCAAGGGTTGAGAGTCAATCATCACAGATCCTAACCCAGCACTTGTTCTGAGCAATCCCTCTGCCAAAAAGCCTTGAAACAACATTCCATCCACCAAGCCAAATAAAGCAATCCACAGCCATGCATCCCAACCTTTGGGCTGAGATCTACCCATGAATGCTGCTGCTATCAGAATGAGTACTCCAGCTGGTATCAAACGCACTCCCGCCATAAATAACGGTGTCGTGTGGGGTATCACTCCTTTCATAGCCACCATTGCTGTACCCCATAAGAAAAAGGGAGCTATCAAGAGTAATGGTGCGATTGGTAGTCTAGATGCACTGACTTTCAATTGCATGGGATTGCTGACGCCTTGGTTTTGCAAATGCGAAAATCGCTTTAACTAATTTTACCGAATTATTTCGATTTGTGAAGGAAAAAATACTTAGCTTGCTATGACACTGCCGCTATTGAGTGTGGATCTGGTTTTTTAGGATACATACTTAGTAAGTGGATGGTTAACCCATGAAGGTTAATCAATAGAAGGCTTCTACATTTTGTCGGAAAGCGATCAAGGCGTGCTTGCCCCGCTCCTCTTTCAATGCCCAAAGAATAGCATTAGAGACTTCTAATGAAACAATGGTCTTGATTTCAATATTAGTGTTATAGCCTGCTAAGTCTGCCAAGCGTCTTCCGTGTCCGCCCTCACCCTGTACTTGACTAATGGTATAGCCGCTTACATTATGGCTTTTCAGCAGCTTGACAATACGGTCTTTCAACACTGTTTCACTAATGATGGTGATTAGGACAGCGGGTTGGACGGGAGTGTCTGAGTTTGACATGGAAAACTCCAGAGAATGGGTTTTGACTTCTAAAGCTTCAGTTTTCGTCGCGTAGTCTAAATTTTGTATGAAAAAGGCTCAAGTATTCCTGCTTGAGCCACTACTAAATCCAATTTATTTGCTGAACTAATGGGTTAAGCGTAAAAAGCCAGATCTATGAAGCTTAGTAGCGGTTCCGTCCGCTGTAGTTTCCCCGATTACCGCCAAATGAACCTCTGTCTTCTCTAGGCTTAGCCTTGTTAACTTTGAGGTCACGTCCCATCCACTCAGCACCATCAAGAGCATCAATGGCTGCTGTTTCTTCAGCATCTGAACCCATTTCCACAAAACCAAAGCCGCGCACACGACCTGTTTCACGATCTGTAGGTAGCTGAACCCGCTTTACAGAACCATATTCTGCAAAAACAGCACTCAGACTAGCTTCTGTAACTTCGTAAGAAAGATTGCCTACGTAAACTGACATAGAATGTCTCCGAAACGATGAGTGTGTAGAGATTTAAATTTCGGAGGGAGGTCTGTAAATACCAAGAGGAAAAAGCCTGTCAATACTAAAAACAAACACGAATACCGAATTAATTCTCATCTTTAATAATGACATAACAGCCAACTGTATAATAAGGAAAGTTTGAAAACTGTAATAAAAAGTTATATTAACAATTAATAGCTAAGTATTAGGTAGGGAGGACGCAGTGACAGGTTTTCTTATTCTCAATAAGCTATCACTATTGAAAATTAAGGAGAAGGATAAGCGATGAGCCGTGGATGAGTGGGGTTAACTTTTTCCAACGGCATTTCCACATCTTGCTTTCACGTTGGCGATTACCCTTTGGACATTGGACTCCTTTGCAACCGCCAGATTCAGAAAATTGCCAGATAATTCCATTGGGGGCTGTGTTAACTATAAAGATAGTCTAGAGGTAGATTGCATGACTATTGAAACAGCCACCAAGTATTACATTGCCAATAAGCCAGTACGGCATAAAACCCTAGGACTGCTGCTCATTGTTGATTTGTATCCATCTAGACTTGACAGCGTGCGGGTAAAGCTGACAAACGGGGTAGAGATGGATTGCCAACTAGCGTTTCTCGACCCTGTGTAGTACCTGTAGCGAATAGCAAACATTCCTCACTTCGGCGTTTCTAAAGCTATTTTAAAGTGCGTTAACGCAGCGTAACGCACCCTACTTCATCTAATTCAATACAGCGACACTAGGCTCTAAATTGACCACTAATTTCACACCAAACTCGGATTCAAATACACCCTTGTTATAATCTAAGCTCCATAATTCTAAAGCACAGTCATCATCGGCGCTGGATGGAAAAATTCTGAGATGAACTTCTTGTTGTTCAGTCAGATATTCACACTTTACTCGTACAATCACTCCAATTTGCCGCCTATCCAAAGCAACTGCTAATCTTAAAATAGCACTCAATTTATTGACAATTTGTCGATGATTTTTACTCGCAATATTGCGGTAATTGTCGTGCTTTTTCTTAGGACCAGATTTGCGATGATAACGCGCTAAATTAGCAATGATTTCTATCTCTGTTTCGTTATAGCCTAGTAATTCACCATTGCGAATGAGATAGTAAGAGTGCTTGTGGTGAGAAGAATGACTAATATAATGACCGCAATTATGCAATATCGCTGCAGCCCAAAGCAATTGCCGTTCTTCTGCTCCCCAGTAGTGGAGTGTTCCTTTTGTTTGGTCAAATATGCTTAAAGCAAAGACTGCAACTCTATCGCTGTGTTCTAAATTAACGTGGTACTTGTTAGCAATGTTCAGCACACTCCGCTGACGTACTGAACTTTGGTAACGTAGGCGGTCTTCAATAAAACCGTGCGCAAGCATCCAGTCTACAATGACACCTTCTCTTAGGGAGCGTTCGCACACCATGACTGATTCAACCCCTAAAAGGTTCATTGCTTCTTGTAGGATGACTGCACCTGCAAGTATAACTTCGGACCGTTTCTCCGGCATACCAGGAATTGCAGCTCGTTCTGAGTTACTCATTTTCCGTAGACGATTGACCCACTCCCGCAAATCTTTTAAACTCATTTCGTAACCATTGAGCGTGGAAGGAACAGAGCCTAGCTTTTCCCGTGCATGAATCATGACCAAAGTTTCAATTGTGCCGGAAGTTCCGACTAAACGGGGTAATTCTCCAACCTTGAGGTTCGCCTGTATCTCTTCAACGGAACGCTCTAACATTCCGCGTGCGTATGCTTGCAAATACTGAAACTCACTATTGCTGATAGGGTCAGTGGTGATTAACTCACCAGTCAGTCTGACTGCACCAACTTTTGTACTGGTGAGGGTTCGCCCTTCGTGACTATCGCCCAAAATTAATTCTGTGGAACCGCCACCGATATCTATGATGATGTGGGGCTGATTGTTAAGTTCCATCCCCGACAGCACACCGAGATAAATCCGCCGCGCTTCTTCTTGACCGGAAATGAGGTCAACGCTCAAACCCAACTCGTTTTCAACCCTTTGCAAAAAATCTTTGCCATTGGGGGCTTCTCGTACGGCGCTGGTTGCGACAGCAATGATTGTTTCGGCGTTGAGAGTTTTGGCTATCCCCTGGAAGCGTCCCAAGGTGGCGATCGCCCGAGAAATGACTTCTGGTTTCAAATTCCCTGTGTCAAGATCGCGATCGCCCAGTCTGACGGTTTCTTTTTCTCTGGCGATAATGCTAAAAGATGGTAGAGGTTCAATTCGCACAACTACCATATGTAGTGAGTTGGTCCCTAAGTCAATAGCAGCAATGATTCGATGTTGCTCTACTGTTTGAGTAGGAAGACTCTCCCAGTTAGCTGAAACTAAATTTACCATCTATCGTTTCTCTCTATTTAAGGATGGTAGCTGGCGATACTGACAGGTCATTTATAAAGTTGTTGGAATGTCATGCTGTTAGCGCAGCGTGCCCAGAGGGCAGTGGAGCTTTGCGGAACGTAGACGCACAGCAGCTTCCCGGAGGGTAGCATCTGTGGCTATACTCTGAAATCCTTCGTTTCACTCAGGATGACAGCGGACTTTATAAATAAGCTCTGACGGTCTCAACAAGACAATGTACTTTGTACAACAAAATTGTTCTCAGGTGGATCATCTTGTGAACCTTCCTGATTTGGGAAATATACCCTGTTACTAACAACGAAAATGACTTCCTTGTTGTATCCAAAGTTGCCACTTGCAATTGTGATTTTATAAATATCAGATAAAGATATTCTATAGATGTAAATATGTGTGAAGGAATATATTTCTAGTCACTTTTTACGACCTATGCTAACTACACCAGAACGCAACACCGAACCCATGTGGCTTGTGATTATCCGGCTTTTGCGGTGGCACAAACCAGAAGGACGATTAATTTTAATGATTCCCGCTCTATGGGCTGTGTTTTTGGCAGCCGGTGGAAAACCACCTTTACCACTTGTTGGAGTTATTATCCTGGGTACTCTCGCCACAAGTGCTGCTGGATGTGTCGTCAATGATTTGTGGGATAGAGATATAGATCCCCAAGTGGAAAGAACTCGCGATCGCCCTCTTGCTTCCCGTGCGCTTTCTGTGAAAGTCGGCATTATAGTTGCCATAGTGGCGATGGTATGTGCAGCAGTTCTTGCTCTCTATCTTAACGTGCTCTCATTTTGGTTGTGTGTGGCAGCAGTTCCAGTCATTTTGCTTTATCCCGGCGCAAAGCGGGTGTTTCCCGTCCCGCAACTGGTTCTTTCCATTGCTTGGGGTTTTGCTGTTTTGATTAGCTGGAGTGCGGTGACGCAGAACCTTTCACTTCCCACCTGGCTCCTTTGGGGAGCGACTGTCATGTGGACATTGGGATTTGATACTGTTTATGCGATGAGCGATCAAGAAGATGACCGTCGAATTGGTGTGAATTCTAGCGCTCTGTTTTTTGGTCGTTTCGCGCCTATTGCTATTGGCATTTTCTTTGCTGCTACCATCTTTCTACTCGGTTGGCTAGGTGTAGTTATGCACCTGCGCCCTACCTTTTGGATCACTCTTGCGATTGGTACAGTAAGTTGGGTTTGGCAGTTCACACGCTTAAGACAGCAAGACCTACCTAATTCTGCTTATGGGGAGATGTTCCGACAAAACGTGTGGATTGGTTTTATCGTACTTGCTGGGATGATTGCTGGGAGTATATAGTCATATTCCTAGTTCTTCTTCATCCCCTCATCTCATCGTCTTTTTGCCCTACTCCCCAGAAGAGCCTCCATCTCTTCGTCCTAGTTCGTAAACGCCACAACCCATACAAGCAAGTATCCCCATACTTATTGACCAACTCCGACCTAAACTGATTTCCACTCCCCAATTTAGTAAAGCACCAATGACCAGAAAGGGCACGATACTGAAAAGTGAGGCGTAAAAAGCATTTTGTGATTCTCTCGCCTTTCTTGTTTTTTCAAATTCTGACTGACTCGTGTAGAGCGATCGCTCGGCAAAATTAAACCAGCGGTTCAATTGCTGTATCACCCATTCGCTGATTGGGGAAAAAGCAAGATACAGCGCCAAAGACCACAAACTTGCTCCGGCGATCGCGATTGTGTCTAACTCAAAGCCCAAAGGCAATATTTCAGTCAGCATGGCTTGTGGCAGTCTTGTGGAGGGTGCGTTTTGAAAGTTAAACCAATAATTATAACGATAAACTTAACAGCATTTTTACTTATTTGCAACTCTTCTACTGTCACATTTTGTTGTGTATAACTTTATATCTCTATAAATCAGTAAAAATCTAAAATAAATGTAATTATCAATACTTTCATTTGAAAAACAAGAACCCCGACTTCTCTAAAAAGTCGGGGTTCTGTATTAACTATCAACAAATCATCACTACCTAAAATATAACTACTTAAAGGTAGCTAAAATGCTAGTGAAATTCTAAAACTTTATATGCCGTTTTTCTGGAGAAAAATAACATAATTTTGATACCTAAAAAAATACTACTTTTGGGAAATGGCTTGACATGGCAACATTTTAAAGGTAAATATATTGCGATGAATAAGCAAAAAATATACGCTTATTCTCGTGTTGCAGAAGATCGCAGAGGGTGCTCGCAAACAAAAGCAAATGTCAATCTGTAATCAGAATTAAAACCTCAGCTCTGGCTGAAGTTTACATCAGTTTACGGATATGTATAACAGCTAGAGGACTAACAAATGAGTAAGTGGCGACAAACAGTAGCACTTTCTATAGTCAGCTTGTCTATACTAGGATTAGGTGTTGTGAGCCTTATCACTCTATCGACCAAATTGAAAACAGTTAAAGCTGTAGAATTGAACTCCAAGCAGATAGCAACTGTTAAGAATCAGTTAGCAGCCTCTTTTCCAGTAGAAAATTTTCAGACGCCCAAGCCAAAACCATCTTTAGAATTGGACTCCAAGCAGATAGCAAGAGCTAAGACAAGAGCAAACAATTGGTTAGCAGCCTCTTTTCCAGTAGAAAATTTCCAGTCCTACACATCCGCATTTGGCTATCGTCGTTCTGCAACTGGCGGTTCTAATCTAGAATTTCACAGTGGCTTAGATATCGCTGCGCCACAAGGGAGTTATATTCGCAATTGGTGGACAGGTACAGTCATCAAGGTTGGCGATCGCGATGCTTGCGGAACTCATATAGTTATTCAATCTGGCGAATGGGAACACACCTACTGTCATATGGAAGGACAGATTGAAACGGTAGATAGTCGCCGTTATCTGATAGATAGAGCAGGTGGAATTCAAATTGCGGAAGGTCAGCCACTCAGCGCCGGAATGAGAATTGGTCGGGTAGGGATGACCGGACGAACGACAGGTCCTCACCTTCATTGGGGACTCAAGTATGCTAAACAATATGTTGATCCAGCAATGGTTCTCCGGGAAATGTTCTCTCAGCAGCAAATTGCTAGGAGTTCATCACAAGGATGGACTCCCCAACAGTCACAAGTCATCATTGAGGAGTCGAAAGTTGTAGGAGATTCAGGATATTAATTCAGTACACAGTACACTTGTGTACAGTACACAGTGAAACTGATAACTGATAACTGATAACTGTTAATTAAGTACTGAGTTATGAGTACTGAGTAGTTCTCACTCAAAACTCGGTACTCAGTACTCAAGACTGTGTTGAACTGGATACAACTAATTGTTGCTTCGCTGGGAGTTGGGTATACTCAGCGACAATTTTACGAAATTGCTCGCCTTCTATTGTTTCCTGTTCGACAAGCAAATCAACAAGACGGTCTACAAGAGCTCTATTTTCATTGATAATACGACGAGCTTCTCTGTAGCAAGCAACTGCCATTGTTCGCACTTGTCGGTCAATCTTAGTCGCCATTTCCTCGGAATATTCAGAGCGATTCATCCAATCTCGACCAAGAAAAACGTCACTACTTTGATTTTCCAGAGCTACTAACCCTAAGTCAGACATACCATACATAGTCACCATCTTACGAGCAAGGTTTGTCACAACTTTTAGGTCGTTGCTAGCTCCACCCGTTACTTCAGATTCGCCAAATACCTCTACTTCTGCTGCTTTTCCTCCTAAAGTCATGGTGATGTTATCATACAGCCAAGCTTTAGTATAAAGCCCGCTGTCGATCATTTCTTCATTGAGAATTTGCTGAGAAAAACCACCAACTCCACCAGAACGGGGAATAATTGTCACCTTATTTAAAGGGTCAGCGTTTTCCAAAAGTGTAGACAACAGAGCGTGTCCAACTTCATGATAAGCAATTAACCGCTTTTTCTTGCTATCCAACAGCGGGTTAAGGGTCAGCCCAATTGTCAATCTGTCGATAGCATCGTCAATCTCTAGCTGTGTGATAGCTTCTTTACGTCTGCGTGCTGTTAGAATTGCTGCTTCATTGAGCAAGTTTGCTAAGTCTGCACCTGTAAAACCAGGGGTGCGGCGAGCAACAACTTCCAAGGAAACAGATGGATCAATTTTCTTGTTACGAGCATGGACTGTTAAAATTTCCAAGCGTCCTTTGCGGTCTGGTGCATCGACAATGACTTGTCGGTCAAAACGTCCTGGTCGCAGCAACGCCGTATCCAGCACATCTGGACGGTTGGTAGCAGCAATAATAATAATACCTGTGTTACCTTCAAAGCCGTCCATTTCGGTGAGCAATTGGTTGAGGGTTTGTTCCCGCTCATCGTTTCCACCACCGATACCCGCACCTCTTTGGCGTCCCACGGCGTCGATTTCATCAATAAATATTAGGCAAGGAGCATTTTCTTTTGCTTTTTTAAATAAATCACGCACACGGGATGCACCCACACCCACAAACATTTCCACAAACTCTGAGCCGGAAATACTGAAAATGGTACGCCTGCTTCACCGGCGATCGCCTTTGCAAGGAGTGTTTTACCTGTTCCCGGAGGTCCGACTAAGAGCACTCCTTTGGGAATGCGTGCGCCTACAGCAGTGAATTTTTCTGGTTGTTTCAAGAAAGTAACGACTTCTTGCAGTTCTTCTTTAGCTTCCTCAATACCTGCAACATCGTCAAATTTCACTCCAGTCTTTGCTTCCATCTGGAAGCGAGCTCTAGTTTTACCAAAGTTCATTGCTTGGCTAGAGGCATTCGTAGAGCGGCGTAGAAACAATAACATCAGAGCAACCAGTGGTAAGATCCACATCAGATTGATCAACAGTCCTATCGCCGCTTTATTATTGGTAGAGGGAGCTTCCCCAAAATTAACCCCCGCTTCTTTTAGTTTCTTAATTAACTCAGTGTTTTGTTCTAAAAGCCGTACTTGTATCGGTTGTTCACCTTCCTTTCGTCCTTTTAGATAAACCCTTGCTACCTGCTCGGCTTCGTCAAGCTCTACTCTTTCGACTTCTCTGTTCTCAGTTTTCGTGATTAAGTCCCGATAGGATAAAGAATCGCGCTCTGCTTTTTGCGCTAGTGCTGGAGCCGCCCCTAACATACCTGGCAACATGATTAAACCAGCTGCTAGCGCTCCTGTCAAAGCTGCACGCTTTGCAGACTGCTGTTTCTTCAGTGTCTTTTTCTCAAAATTTTTCATAATAATTATCCTTTGTTTACAGCTCAACAGATCGAGCACTCATTTCTATACCTTTTCCTCTACAAGAGTAGAAATATGGGGTGTCTAATCTTCTAGTGTAGCTTCCAAAAAAAACCATTCCTGAGTTTTTCCTTGCTATGCCCATAAGTGTGTCTGTTGGCTGAAAATTTCTCTACTTTTAGACGCGTAACTGGAAGCTTGGGATTCCTTGCTGGTTAGACTCTTTGCTCAAAAGCCTTTTGAAGTACACGTCTACATTTACATTTTATAAGGAAGGCTGGCTGAAAACTCCGGAGGGACAGGTGCGTAGTACCGTATCCCGTGCTTTAGCCCGGTGAGTACGTCAACTTTGCTATATTTTTCACTCCGTAGCATAAAATTCTCTGCCCATTGGAATTGGCACATTATGTCACAAATAGCTATACTATATTCATAGTCGTAATGACTTCGTATTGCTAGCACTCATCTTAAGGGTGTGAAACTTTTTATTGAAGATAGCTATGGTTATGAGGTTTTAATTTGACTATGGTGAGAATTGTTGGCATTGGTGGTAGCTTAAGATCCGAATCCTACACTCAAATAGCTTTACGCCTAGCGGCGCAACGGGTGGAAGCTTTGGGTGCAGAAGTAGAAATTCTTGATTTGCGGCAAATGCGGTTACCATTTTGCGATGGGGGAGACGAATATCCAGATTACCCCGATGTCAAGCGGATGCAAGATGCTGTGAGTGAGGCCGACGGGTTGATTTTGGCAACACCAGAATATCATGGCGGTGTAAGCGGTGTCCTGAAAAATGCCCTTGATTTGATGAGTTTTGACCAGTTTTCTGATAAAGTCGTAGGACTGATTAGCGTATTGGGGGGACAGCCCAACAGCAATGCTCTGAATGACCTGCGATTGATTATGCGTTGGGTACACGCTTGGGTAATTCCAGAGCAAATTGGCATTGGACAAGTCTGGAAAGCTTTTAATCCTGAAGGTAAGTTGTTAGATGAAAAACTCTCACAACGTTTCGACCAATTTGCTCAGAGTTTGATTGACAACACTCGCAAGTTGAGAGGCGTGAATTAGAATTGACCAGCAGTAGTAGAGTGGGCAACATGTTGCCCACTCTACTTGTTAATGATGATGGTGATGATGATGCGCTACAGCTAACTGAGGATTAACTGCTACAGTTTGTTCGGATAATAACTCGTCAATATGAGCATTTGCCCACAGAGCTGCCATGTTTAAGAACTCAGGATGGTCGTTAACACAGGGCATCTGCACGTAGTTTACATCAGGATGCTTTTTATGTAGCGCATGGATGATGTGGTGTACGTCTAGGAGAGTCTCGTGGTTTTCTGTAGCAAAACCAATCGGCATAAATATAATGGCTTTGGCACCTAATTGAATCAGGTTTTGTGCTGCTTGTTCAACATTTGGCTGCGTCCATTCAATCAACGGTGTGTCATGGTTGAGCCATCCTACAGAAATCAGAGGGTAACGGTGGATTAATTTATCGCGTACGAGATCGTAGAGTATTTGACTTTCGGTAATTCCAGAGGTGAATCCTTTGGCTTTATGAGGACAACCGTGGTTCATCAGCACAATGCCAATTTGAGAAGGTAGGTAAGCACTAGCTAAGTCAGCTGTAACTTTCTCTTCAACTAGATGCGCCATCAAGTCGATGTAAGCTGATTCATTATAGAACGATGGGATGTAGCGCAATCCTTTGATCCAGTGTTCATCACCTTCAGCCATCTGGGAGAAAGCTTTGTTGACTTGTTCTATGGCAATACCGCTGGTAAAGATGGAATCCACAACGAGCAGTGGGTAGATGAGGATTTTATCAAAACCTTGGTTTTTAATTTCTGCCAGGACTTGTTTGGGTAGGAAGGGAGCACAAAAGTTGAACGCTTTAAATACTTGAACACCCTCACCCCACTTGGTTTGTAGATGTTTTTCAATCCCAGCGCGTTGTTTTTCAAAAATGCCGTTGTGTGGGGAAATAAAATCATGGTGCTGATGTCCCCACTCATGACGGTCAAATAATGCCAAAAGCCGTGCTAAGGGAGGATAAATCCAAGTAGGCACGGGTGCAAATTTTGCTGTCAGCAGATTTAGCGCTTGTTCATTATAGTTAGCGAAATCTTCGTAGCTTTCGACTTCGCCGTAACCCATGAGTAATACTGCGACTCGGTGTTGACCTGGCAATTGTTCATGTGTTGACTGTAGTTTTTCTGGTGTAGCAACCACAATAGTTCCTCAATACAACTTCAAAAGTTCTGGCAAAAGTTCTGGATTTGAGCAATGAGTCCAAGATCATTTCCACTGAGAACTTGGTACTCATGGCTCAACAGTGTTTGAGCTTTGTTGTTTTCCATACTCGTAAAATTTTATCCTATCCGGGGGGATAGGATAAAAAAGTCAATATATTAAGTCGTATCTCTCATGACACACTTTATTGACGACCGAAGATATAGACACAACAATAACTTTTGAGAGATGAAATATGCTTGTTTCGCCAATTGTTTCACGCTTGATAGACTGCAATTGCTATGTTGAGTTATCAATATGAATGAGGATGAATCAGAAGGCTGTCCCAATGAAAAAATTTCACCCTTACGGGTATGCGCAAAGTACACGCCTTACGGCGAACAGCAGTTGCTACAACGGAGCGGAGTCACGCCTACGCTCTGCTTCGGGGGAACCCCCAAGGGCGAACCGCCATGCATGAATAAAGATATCTTCTTTGCGGTTCCCCCTAAGAGCGGCTTGACTCAAACCAACGTTATATATAACGTTGTATATCCAGATATATCCAGAGATATGTTGTCAATAAATGTTATATTTACGACAATTACACTGCGTTCCCTTTAAGGGAAAACTACTACCTAAAAGAAAGATGAGTATAATTATTTGCCCTGGTATTCATGAGTCAGCCTTAACTCAATGTTTTGTATCAGGGTGGATAGAGCAAGTTATAAATGAAGCAAAAAATCAAAAAAAAGTAGATTTGCTGATATTTCCGGGTGAGAGTGGTTTAGCTTTATCAGCATTTCACATATTGCAGTTTTTACATAAACACTTACAGGATAGGATAGAATCGCCGGTTGTATTCATTAGCTTTAGTGCTGGTGTTGTTGGGTCAATACTCGCTGCCCATAAATGGCAACAAATTGGCGGTTATGTCAAAGCTTTTATTGCTATAGATGGATGGGGAGTACCAATGTGGGGAAATTTTCCTATCCATCGGATGAGTCATGATTATTTCACCCACTGGAGTTCTTCTTTACTGGGAAGTGGAGAAAATAACTTTTATGCAGATCCACCTGTTGACCACCACCAAATGTGGCGATCGCCCCAAACTGTACAAGGCTGCTCTTTGGACTCTTGTTTTGGCGAATCACCGCCTAAAGAGCGCCTGAGCGCAGCTGAGTTTTTACACTTGCTTTTAAGGCGTTATGAAGATAACTAGTCCGGAAAACAGATTTGCCAAGCAGGAGTGAGTAAAGGATGATGAGGATGAGGGAGATGAGGAGAAAGAAGAGCCAGCGCTGGGGTGAGACAGCGCGGTTTTGGGGAGCTAGTGCGCCCTTGGCGCTTCCTCCGAGGGTGCTACCCACAAGCGCGTGTTTCCCCCCATGTTAGCGGAGCGAGCCGTAGGCTGCGACTCTACCGCGTGCGTGGTTTCCCGACTTGTAGACGCCCTCCGGGCGGCTTCCCGTTCGCCGCTCTTGCGTTTTGATAGCCGTAAGGCGTGGCTGAGCACCATAGAAAAGGGTAGCAACTGGCGTGGAGATGCGGCAAACAGAGGTAGTCTCCCTTATCCCCCTTGTCCCCCTTGTCCCTCACTCCTCCTTGTCCTCCTTGTCCCCCACTCCCCTTTCCCTAGTCGCTATCCCAAAAGATTCTGATGTTTCCAACTGAACCTGGTGCCGTAAATAAAGGGTTTATTGCTGTTCTCAAAAACCGTGGTTTCATGCTGCTGTGGATTGGGCAATTGGTATCCCAATTAGCAGATAAAGTCTTTTTTGTTTTGGTCATTGCTCTGCTTGAGAACTACCCAGTTCCTGCTGGATTAGCGCAAAACTCCATGTACTCCACGTTAATGGTGGCGTTTACAATACCAGCGATCTTGTTTGGTTCCGCAGGCGGTGTCTTTGTTGACCGCTTCCCAAAAAAGATTATCATGGTTGGTTCTGATATCGTGCGCGGGCTATTAACGCTGTGTATTCCTCTTTTACCACGGGATTTTCTGATTCTGCTTCTACTGACTTTTACCATCTCGACTGTGACGCAGTTTTTTGCACCTGCTGAGCAAGCTGCGATTCCGCTGTTGGTCAAAAAAGAAAATTTGATGACAGCCAATGCGCTGTTTAGCAGCACGATGATGGGAGCTTTAATTGTTGGCTTTGCGGTGGGGGAGCCAATCTTGAGTTTGGCGAAACACTCAATAGGAGCAGAATATGGTCAAGAGCTTGTCGTAGCGGGATTGTACCTGTTGTCTGCGGGGATCATGCAACCCATTAACTTTAGAGACAACGTATCCTTTGACAACACTCAGCCGGTCATCAATCCTTGGGCTGACTTTAAAGAGGGTTTGCGTTATCTCAAGAAAAACCGTCTCGTGTTGAATGCCATGCTGCAACTGACGACTTTGTATTGTGTGTTTGCAACGTTAACAGTACTGGCGATTAGATTAGCAGAAGAGTTTGGTTTAAAAGGGAAACAATTTGGCTTTTTCTTAGCAGCAGCTGGTGTAGGTATGGTTTTGGGAGCAGCGATTTTAGGTCACTGGGGTGATAAACTTCACCGCAAGCCCTTACCCCTGATTGGATTTTTGATCATGGCGCTGGTTTTAGGAGTGTTCAGTTTTACCCACAACTTGTTAATGGCTTTTGCACTTTGCGCATTGTTGGGTATAGGCGCTGCTTTTATTGGCGTACCAATGCAAACTCTGATTCAACAGCAAACACCATTTACAATGCATGGAAAGGTATTTGGGTTTCAAAATCATGCCGTTAACATAGCTCTTTCAGTACCACTCGCAATCACTGGTCCAGTCACTGATGCTTTAGGTTTACGAGTTGTGCTCGTGGGGCTCAGTATTATAGTGGTCTCTGTAGGCGTTTGGACTTGGCAAAATACTCGACGAGTGTTGCGAGATGTTTTTCTAAAATAAGTTTTCTGTTTTCTATAGAAAATACCGTCACAATGAATTTAAGCTTTTAAATTATTAAGCTTTTAAATTACAATGAAATTTTAACTACTAAATATCTAGCATCAACTTAGCTATTGCGTGAGGTTTGACTGTGCGTCCACGAAGTGTCTCCGTAGGAGAATCGCCTTCTCAAATTAGTCTCCCACAAACCGAAAATCAGAGCATCTCCAATATTTCTCTCTCGCCAGTCGTGACGCCTAGACGTGCATCCGGTGGTTTTGCCTTGCTTGATAGTCTCCAGCGACACGGCGTTGAGTATATTTTTGGTTATCCTGGTGGTGCAATCCTACCAATTTATGATGACCTCTACAAAGTAGAAGCTGCTGGTGGCATTAAGCACATCTTGGTGAGACATGAACAAGGTGCAGCACACGCTGCCGATGGTTACGCCCGTGCTACGGGGAAGGTAGGAGTGTGCTTTGGAACTTCTGGTCCTGGGGCGACGAATTTGGTCACGGGTATTGCCACTGCCTACATGGACTCAATCCCGATGATTATCGTTACGGGACAAGTCTCACGAGCGGTCATCGGTACGGATGCGTTTCAGGAAACTGACATTTACGGGATTACGCTACCAATTGTCAAGCACTCCTATGTGGTGCGTGACGCCAGAGATATGGCGCGAATTGTTGCCGAAGCCTTCCATATTGCCAGCACTGGGCGTCCAGGACCAGTTTTGATTGATGTTCCCAAGGATGTGGCGCTTGAGGAATTTGACTATGTACCAGTGGAACCAGGAAGAGTAAAGTTACCGGGGTATCGTCCCACGCTGAAGGGAAATCCACGGCAGATTACTGCAGCTATACAATTAATCCGTGAAAGTCGCCGTCCATTGCTGTATGTTGGTGGAGGTGCGATCGCCTCTGGTGCCCACGAGGAAGTCAAACAATTGGCTGAGTTATGTGACATTCCCGTTAGCACAACGTTGATGGGTATCGGTGCTTTTGACGAACATCATCCCCTCTCTGTAGGAATGTTGGGAATGCATGGCACTGCATATGCTAACTTTGCTGTTACAGATTGTGACTTGCTGATTTGTGTGGGTGCAAGATTTGATGACCGCGTGACAGGCAAGTTGGATGAATTCGCCACCCGCGCTAAAGTTATTCACATCGATATAGACCCAGCAGAAGTTGGGAAAAACCGCGTTCCAGACGTGCCCATCGTTGGTGATGTGCGGAAAGTGTTAATCGACTTATTGCGTCGATATCAGCAAGCAGGTATCAATGATACACCTAAGCAAACACAAGAGTGGCTGAACTTGATCAACCGCTGGAAGGAAGAATATCCTCTGGAAGTGCCACACCATGCTGATAGTGTGTCACCGCAAGAGGTGATTGTAGAAATTGGTCGCCAAGCACCCCACGCCTTCTACACTACAGATGTGGGTCAACATCAAATGTGGGCAGCACAATTTCTAAAGAATGGTCCCCGGCGTTGGATTTCTAGTGGTGGTTTGGGAACGATGGGTTTTGGTTTACCTGCAGCAATAGGCGCTAAGGTGGCGTTTCCTGATGAAGAAGTCATCTGTATTAGCGGCGATGCTAGTTTCCAAATGAATTTACAGGAACTGGGTACTGCTGCACAATATGGCATAAATGTCAAGACTGTAATCATAAATAATGGCTGGCAGGGAATGGTGCGCCAGTGGCAACAAGCCTTCTACGGTGAGCGTTATTCATGCTCAAATATGGAAGTCGGAATGCCAGACATTGAGTTGCTGGCAAAGGCGTATGGTATCAAGGGCATGGTGATTACAAGCCGTGATGCATTGAAGGATGCGATCGCCCAAATGCTGGCACATAATGGTCCTGTTATCGTCAATGCCCACGTCACCAGAGACGAAAACTGTTACCCAATGGTCGCTCCTGGAAAGAGCAATGCTCAGATGGTTGGCTTACCACGTCAGCCGAAGAAAGCCTCTCCAGAGCCAGTTTATTGTAGTAACTGCGGTGCGAAAAACTTGCCTAATAACAACTTCTGTCCTGAGTGCGGTACGAAGTTATAAAAAGTGCCAAGGAGTTTCTAGTCCTGAGTGGTGACCTGCGAATTATTAGGACAACATCCGCAAGAAAAAGTTAGCGCCAGGCACTTCGCTTCAAATCCCCTAATTTTAATGATGTTGTTGGTCAATTCGTGATGGGTTTGACCCCTCATTGACTCGTTCCTAGCCTCAGGCTGGGAATGCAGGCTTTGAGGCTCTGCCTCAACCAAGATAGCAGAGGCAGAGCCTCTTGGTAGCGCATTGTTTTTTTTATTCTCAATTAATGGACTACATTCCCAATAATCGCAGTAAATCTTAGCTAGTAGAGTGTCAATTTTGTTTTGAGGGACTTCAGAAACCCGGTAACTTCTGCGAAACCGGGTTTCTCGAAAGGTGTATTATCCATTAAATCAAAGTTGACAGACCACTAGATTTCGTAGTGATTACGTCGGTAAGCGCCGCGATAATTAGTAACTTACATTACTCACTACAGTTTCGCACTCCTAACTAGTCTACTCTGAAAATAAGGCAGCTATGCTGACGGCAGAGGGCATAAGGCATAAGGATTTTCATCCGTGATGCTGAACTGAAAGTTCATGACCCACTAAACTCCAGTTAGAAAATCCCCACTCTTTCCATTGGTTGCAAAAAACGAAACCAAAATAAATTTAAGTGACATTACCCATAAAATAACAATAAGTTTTGCAGAATTTATTGGAAGATAATTAATTGGACTTTGGACAAAAAGAAGCTTGTTCGCGAGTAATTATCGCGAACAAAAAAATAAGGCATCATAAATTACCCAGTCATTTTTAAAACTGAGTGAAACTGAGTTTAAGGTCTAAAACCTAAGAAACTTTACGCGGCTTTTTGTTTATTAGGTGTTGATTTTGACTGCTTTTTGACAACAGGATGTTTAGTTCGCAGCGTTTGAGCCTGACCTTGAACTCGACCAATTGAATTTCCTCGGGTTTTGGGAGAACGAGTGGGTGTACCAATCTCTGAAATAATTCTTTGAAAATCGCGTTGCACTACACTTGGAGTTACAATTTTATCATTATTTTGTTCGAAATAACGCTCCCACGGTCTGGGTAAATGTATTGTTAACTCCCTTGCAGCCCACAATTGTACGTAAGCGAGCATTACTATTTTATTGTATTCGGTTGATAAATATACCCGCGTTCAGCTAAAGTTTTGGCGTAAGGACGCGGATGGGGTGTTGTATCCGTTGCAAATAAGTAAAAATTTTGTTGTCGCGGTTGGTCAATTAATTGAGACAGCGCCCTAATTAAGTTATTTGGTTTTGGTTTTTCTTCTTCAACTTTATTATTCGTATCCTCACCAGTTGTCTTAAATGATTCTTTGATTGCTTTATAAATAGAGTTATAGCTTCTACTAAACAAAGGACTTAAAGATAACTCCGCAATTGAATTGGCTCCTGTATTACCCGCGAGCGCATCCAACAAATCCATACAGGCATCGCTACATGATTCAAAACACTTGTAAAGTTTTTGTCTAAAATCCTGGAATTGCGTTATGAATTGATTGTGATTTAATTGAGGCATAGCCATCAGTATTCCCCAGAAGACGCTTTGTCATTGATATTACTATGTGTTTTGGGACTGGTAGCTATCCTTATTTTTCTGTCTATTTTTTATATCTGTGTTATGTTCGCGAGAATTACTCGCGAACATACTCTTTTTTGTCCAAAGTCCAATACTTTAATCAAGAACCAGAAAAAATTTATCTTTGTTGGGTATTCCGGCGACTTTCCTAACCCCAAAAAACGCGGCTATGATTTCCTGAGTGCTGGTCCTGGTTGGACTGCAAGTTTTCAAGGTAAGTGCAGCATTCTAGGAGATGAACAAAATATATTATTTCACGACTGCGACACAACAGGCGGTTCTTCAGGTGGACCAATTATTGGTGTGATGAATGGTCAACCTTATATTGTTGCATTGAATAATGCTGAGAGAAAACGTTTTGATGGCAGCACATTGGTGAATCTGGCGGTGAAGATTGATTTTTTGGATCGGCTATCTCGTGGAAACTAGATGAGCAGTGAGTGCGATTGCTCTTTAAGAGACTGCACGGAGTGCGATCGCTATCAGTTGAGCAGATAAATGAATGAATTTTAGTTCATCTTCGCGTAAAGTGTAGGGTTGTTGCCACCGTAGTGATAATACCGCCAATACTTCTTGGCGATAGGTTATCGGAATAATAAGATGTGCTTGAACTCCATGAGCGCAGTTGTAAGCAACACCAGTTAACTTTTGGTGATCAGGTACATTAACTGAGGCTTGCATTTGGCGAGTGGCGATCGCCCGGAGTACAGCGTTTTTAAAGGCGATCGCCTCGGTTGTGAGTGAATTTTGAGCTAGCCAGTTTTCCACTGTACCTGTCGTACTGTAAGTCCCTTGATTCGCAACTAAGGTATCACCCTCTACTAGCTGCAATATACAACAATCGGTTGCAAAACTTTCACCAAATGCCCTAGCGATGGAGTTGAGAGTTGTCTCCAAACCAGTATATTCTTGAGTGATCTGCACCAAAACACTCAGCAGTGACATTTGAGCATGAGCACGTTGCAATTCTTCTGTACGTTGCTTGAGCAAATCGTAGGTTTGGGCTGCTTGTTGCACAACTGCCTTCAATTCTTCTCGGTTCCAAGGCTTGGTAATATACTTGTAGACCTGTCCTCCATTAATCGCTTCTACCAAATCTTCAATATCACTAAAACCTGTGAGAATAATTCTGACGGTATCCGGATACTGAGGCACTGTTTTACGCAAAAACTCAGTTCCCTTCATTTGCGGCATTCGCTGATCGGATATAATGACGGCGACTTCTCCTTCACTTGCTAACACTTGCAGAGCGTTCATACCACTATCTGCTTTAAGGACATCAAAGTCGCGGCGGAAAGTGCGGTAAAGTAAATCCAGATTATCTTGCTCGTCATCAACTACCAAAATTTTCTGCTTTTTTGCTTTTTCTATAGTTATTGATGGATGCTGAATCTTATGCAGTTCAGGAATTTGATTATCCATAAAAAGTCATCCTTTCAATATTTATATTTGATTTTTGTTATTTTTCATACAAAATCCGCCTTTAAACAAGGTACAGGCAGAAACTGCAGCTATCCGGATAATTTCTTGAAAAATCTGACTATTTAAACCTTTCTTAGTGATTAATATGAAGAAAAATTAGATGATTTTTATATTGGTAACCTGTAAATCGCCTTCAAAACAAGGATTAGTTAACCGTTTGACCATACAATAAGACTTGCTGGATATGTATTGACTGCTTTCCCTTGAAGTCGTGAGTGGATTATGACTGACCTACCACCCAATGCTCAAAACTCTGATAATAATAATGATATAGCGCTAGATTTGCTGCAAAAGCTCAGACAAAAGCAAGGCTCCTGGGTGGAATGGGGAGTTGCCATAGCTCAACTGCAAAAACTTGGTTATGATCCCCAAGCCATCTTTGAAGCAACTGGATTTGAGCCGATACAACAAAATCAAGTCATTGTTGGCGCTCAAGTTTATCATTCTATGGAAAAGGCTGGTGTATCAGAAGCAGTGCGATCGCACTACACCATGCGGGGAAGTGATGTTTTGTACGAGCTACGCCTGCTCACCCAAGAAGAACGCGCCGCAGCTGCACAACTGACGTTCCAACATAAACTTGACATTGATGAGGCGCGCGAAGTCGCCAAAGCAGTCAAAGATTTCTCTCGCTTCCGGACTCTACCGGAGGGATTTGAAAATCAGCCGGGAGATGCAGTGGCGTATCAATGCTGGAAACTCGCCCGCCAAAACTCAGACTTACAAGAACGCTCTCGCCTTATCGCCAAAGGTTTGCGTTTTGCGCACTCACAAACAGCAAGGAAACAAATTGAACAGTTATTGACTGATTTTACAGTTGTTCCCAAGCGTCCTGCCCCCTTGTTACCCTTTTATCGCCTGGACTCAGAAGAAGAATTACCGCGTATTATACCAGTCGTGGGTGAGTTGCCACTGACACCACAAGAATTGAAAGCAGTACCCATAGTAGAGGAGATAGAACCATTTCGTATGGTTAGGTTTGCTGGAGAGCAAGCTTGGGTACCGTTACCAGGTTGGCAAGTTTTGTTGAATGCAGAAGATCCAGTGGTGATTTTGTGCAAGAGCGATCACTTTCCCAACCAAACACAAAATTCTCCACAATCTGTGTTAGTCGTTGTAGACCGCCAAGAGCGAGAATGGGACTCTAACAGTTACTTTGTGGTTGATAACTCTGGTGAATTAGATTTTCAATGGTTTGAAACAGCACCAGAAATTCCCCTACTTGGGCGAATTATTGTCATTGTCCGACCAAAGAAGATTTTGGATGAAAATGTGACCAAGGATTTTTGGCAGATTGACGAGTAGATATTGGCTACTACAATGAGATCGGCGTGAAACAAAAGCTCCTCTCCTGACTGTCCGTTCGCTCATTTTTGAAGGGTGAGAGGAATTAATTCCTTGACAGGAAAGGAATAGGACAATTTTCCAATCCAATCATGTAACGCTTCCAATTTCTCAGTAATGTGGAGAAAGCGATAGGGCAATTCTTGGCTAAAAGCGATCGCTGATTGATTCGGGCTTCAATTGACAAGTTTTTTACGAATAGCTTTTTTAGCAGCAGTAAGGGGTACTGTTAGATACAGGACCTTTAGTGGCTTTGGTTAATCATCAAGAGCAGTTTCATCACTGAGTGATGAATCAGATGAAACAGATTGAGCCCCCTTTGTTAACTTGTGAGGCGGTGATTACAAAGGATTGATTATTTCTAGCTTATTAAATACGATTAAACCATCTTGCATATCTTCAGAAAAAAGAATACTAGTATCTGCATATAAAGCACTAGCTACAATCAAACTATCCCAAAATGAGAAATGATATTGAGTTCGCAATTGCGATGCTGTTAAGAGAATTTCTTGATTTATCTCTATAACTCGATACTTTATATAAAAAGATTTAATCAAGTTTTCTATTTGCTGCTCATTAAGTATTGATTTTTTGAGCAGATTAACGCAAACTTCACTAATGACTTGAGTACTTGTTACTATTACTTCCTCTTTGCTTGATATCAAATATCGAGCTTTCTCATGTCTTTTGTCTGTTTGAGTGCTAGTTATTAAGGCATACAGCCATATGTTTGAATCTAGAAAACAGAGAGATTGTGAAGGTTTACTCATAAATCTCATTTCGTTTTAATGGCTGAAATTCCTCAACTTGTATGGGATTCTTTAACAGTTTATCAATCAAGTCTTCTACAGGAGTATGTTCTTCTGGTTTCAGCAGAATAACTTTAACACTTTTTTGTGTGACGAATTGTGATTTGTACTGTTCGGGTATTTCGATAAAGCCATTTTGAATATTAGCTTGAAATTCTACAGCAAACATAGCTAACCTCTGAGAAGAACTCATCTTGTCTTATTATAGAACTCGCTTCCTTCTGAAATGAAATACAAAAAAAGGTAGAGCAGTTGCATACTCTACCTTTCGTTTATCAAAAGAATAAAGAAATATTAAATCTTCTTTCTATTCAACTCCAGGGGTCAACAATTCCCGGCGCTGTTCAGCTCTTACCTTTACATTACCAGTCTCATCTACATCAACGATGGCTGTATCGCCCTCCTTGATGCGACCAGACAGAATCTCTTCGGCGAGGCTATCTTCTAACAAGCGCATAATTGCCCGACGTAATGGTCTTGCGCCGTAGCTGGGACTGTAACCTTCTTCGATAAGACGGTCTTTGAATCTATCAGTAACTTCCAGTGCGATGCCTTTTTCTGTCAGGCGACCAAACACTTCCTTGAGCATGATAGCGGCGATTTCGGATACTTCTTCCTTGCTCAGTTGACGGAAGACGATGATTTCATCCAGTCGGTTGAGGAACTCAGGACGGAAGTACTGCTTGAGTTCTTCGTTAACCAAGGATTTAATCCGGTTGTACTGCGCCTCTGTTTGGTCTTCAGCAACATCAAAGCCGAAACCGCTACCACTTTTCTCAATCACCTTGGAACCGATATTGGAAGTCAAAATCAGCAAGGTGTTCTTGAAGTCTACGGTACGACCTTTAGCATCGGTTAAGCGACCGTCTTCTAAAATTTGCAGTAGCATATTAAAGACGTCGGGATGTGCTTTTTCGATTTCGTCGAATAGCACGACCGTGTAAGGACGACGGCGCACGGCTTCGGTCAGTTGACCGCCTTCGTTATATCCGACATAACCAGGAGGCGAACCAATCAGCTTGCTGACGGTATGGCGCTCCATGTATTCCGACATATCTAGGCGAATCATCGCTTCTTCAGAACCAAAGAAGTAAGAAGCCAAAGATTTCGCTAACTCGGTTTTACCTACACCTGTTGGACCAGAGAAGATGAAGCTAGCAATGGGTCGATTAGGATTCTTCAAACCGACACGAGCGCGACGAATTGCCCGTGAAACTGCTTTCACAGCATCCTCTTGTCCGATGAGGCGCTGATGGAGGGTATCTTCCATGTGTAGCAGCTTCTCGGATTCAGATTCGGTGAGTTTGTTCACCGGAACTCCAGTCCAGGAAGCGACAATGTGAGCAATGTCCTCTTCCGTAACGACAGGTTCGTCACCTTCAGTGCGAGTAGAATTCGTCTTGTTTTGAGCAATGGCGCGAATTTCGGCTTTGATTTCCATCTCGCGATCGCGCAATTCCCCAGCTCTATCGAAGTCTTGAGCGCGGACTGCATCGTCTTTTTCTTTCAAAATCTGACGCAGTTCTTTGTCCAATTCCTTAGCTGCGGGGGGTAATTGCGAGTTAATCAAGCGAACCCGGCTTCCTGCTTCGTCAATCAAGTCGATTGCTTTATCTGGGAGGTAACGGTCACTGATATATCGATCAGATAGCTTTGCTGCTGCAACCAAAGCTTCATCGGAGATTTTCAGCTTGTGGTGCTGTTCGTAGCGCTCGCGCAGTCCATGAAGAATCTCAATAGTCTCATCTACTGACGGTTCACCCACCATAACTGGCTGGAAGCGACGCTCAAGAGCTGCATCCCGCTCGATGTGCTTGCGGTATTCATCTAGAGTTGTGGCTCCGATACATTGCAATTCACCTCGCGCCAATGCTGGTTTGAGGATATTTGCTGCATCGATTGCGCCTTCTGCTGCGCCTGCACCAATTAAGGTGTGTACCTCGTCAATCACGAGAACAACATTGCCCGCCTGACGGATTTCATCCATAATTTTTTTCAGGCGTTCTTCAAATTCACCCCGGTACTTGGTTCCAGCGACAAGTAAACCGATATCCAGAGTCACCACACGCTTGTCTTCTAAGATGTCAGGGACATCTTTATTAGCAATGCGCTGTGCTAAACCTTCGGCGATCGCGGTTTTACCTACCCCTGGTTCCCCAATCAGCACGGGATTATTTTTGGTCCGGCGACCCAAAATCTGAATCACCCGTTCAATTTCTTTAGCGCGTCCTACCACCGGATCGAGCTTGCCATCCGCCGCCATTTGGGTCAGATTAGAGCCAAACTCGTCTAGTGTTGGGGTTTTGTTTCCACGTGGTTGACCACCCGCACTCACCTCAGCTGTTTCTCCCAGCATTCGGATCACTTGGGTTCTGACCTTAGACAGATCCACCCCTAGGTTTTCTAGCACTCTGGCTGCTACACCTTCCCCTTCTCGGATCAAGCCCAACAGCAGATGCTCGGTGCCAATGTAGTTATGCCCTAATTGGCGCGCTTCTTCCAAGGATAGTTCCAGAACCCGCTTTGCCCGTGGCGTAAACGGAATTTCCACAGCGACAAAGCCAGAGCCTCGACCTATGATTTTTTCTACTTCAATCCGAGCGTCTTTGAGGTTGACACCCATAGACTTAAGTACCTTAGCCGCCACTCCGGTACCTTCTCCAATCAGACCCAAGAGGATCTGCTCGGTACCCACGAAATTATGCCCAAGACGGCGAGCTTCTTCCTGGGCTAGCATAATGACCTTTATGGCTTTTTCTGTGAAGCGTTCAAACATATGGCATTCATCCCATCACCTGCGTCGTGCCGGTACGCTGATTTTAGCACAGGCTAACATTTCGGATGCTTGTATAAAGAAATAGACATCCGACACGATTTGACCCAGGTTGATGGGACGATTGCTAATTTTTTATGACTTTTATTTAGTTTTCTTTACTTTTGTGCGATTTGTGTGCTGAGGAGCGTAATTTTGTTTACCTTGTTAGGCTTAACCACGGATAATTTGTGGTTGGATTGAAAAGTTTTTTATTCAACCCCAAATAATACCATATATCTCAATTTAGACTTCTTGTCAATTAAATTTGTCACTTTATAAATATTTTTTATAAAAAATCAAAAATCAATAAGAATAAAAAACCATTACAAGTGCTAAGTACACATCACCGTAAAAGGGGTACGAAATTCAATTTGTCGTAGGTTGGGTGAAGCGGAGCGCAACCCAACATCAGCCTCCAGCATTTCCAACCCTTATTAATGAAATGCTGTACTAAGCTGTTGGGCTTTGAAATTGCATATCGTCTTGTGAAGGTCGTCAAAAGTCAAGAGTGAATTTGGACTTGAGACTTTTGAACGGCAGAGTTGCTAACTCCTCTTGCCCAGACGCTCTTGTAACAAGTCGGCAATGCCGGACTTGTAAGCCCTATGCTTACAGCAGGCAATCATGCGTAAGCGCAGCGTCTGGTGTAGAAGTTAGAATCTGGCGTCACCTGGCGTGGGAAAAGGGAAGAAAAAGTTTTAAAATTAAGACGCCTTTGTTAGGCGATCGCTGATGATTTTATTCCAGTCATCTAAAGTTTTTTGAAAATGCGGCTGTTGCAAGTCTCCTAACCAAAGTATTAATGCGTCCTCATCGTTATCCTTATAGTAGCGCCGTCGCCGACCAGCTATTTTAAAGCCAAATTTTTGATATAAGGAAATCGCCGCTGAGTTAGAAGCTCGCACTTCGAGAGTAGCTCGCTCCAAGCCGCGTTCATAAGCAGTCTTCAGCACAGAATACAACAGAGCCTGTCCAAAGCCTTGACGGTGGTATTGAGGATGAACCGCCAAGATAGTGATGTGAGCTTCATCTAAAATTGACCAAAAGCAACTCATTCCTAGTAGTCTGACAACACAGACAGGGGAGAACAAACCGAGTAAATCACTGTTAGGGCTATCTAACTCTCGTTGGTAGGCATCCAGAGTCCATAAACCACCAAAGCAGATTTTGTCTAGTTCTTGCACTGCAGTCAAATCTGCTGAAGTTAGGTGTCTGATTTCTAATTTTAATTTGCTCACACTTATTCGTAATGGTACAAAGCCTTTGTAAACTGGGAAGCGGAGGAATTACTCACGCCTATAATTTAGACAAGGACAACTCTTAAAGTTATGGTATCGACACACCCTGCTGGGGTTCAGTATTCTGGTAGTCAGTATTTACCACAAGCAAACGGTCAAAACATAAGTCTTTCACCAAATCAAGAACTTCTGCCGTTAACAGCCAGAGTTAACAGTCATGACCATCTGGAAATAGGCGGCTGTGATGTCATAACCCTAGTTCAGCAATTTGGTTCGCCTTTATATATTTTAGATGAACAAACCCTGCGAACAGCTTGCCAACAGTATCAAGACAGCTTCAAGCGTTACTACAAAGGTGAATCTCAGGTACTCTATGCTTCCAAAGCGTGGAGTTGTACATCTATTTGTGCGATCGCACAGAACGTTGGTTTAGGAATAGATGTCGTCTCTGGGGGTGAACTCTATACAGCCCTGAGTGCTGGTGTCAGTCCTGATAAAATCTATTTCCACGGCAATAATAAATCCCGCCAAGAACTGATTTTTGGCATTGAGTCTGGCTGCATTATTGTAGTAGACAACTGGCATGAGTTGCGTACTCTGGTGGAGATAGCAAAGGAGACGGGGATTAGGGGCGATGGGGTAATGGGGGAAAGTTCTCTCCCCAGCACCTTACCACCCCAGCATCCCATTCGCATCATGTTGCGGTTAACGCCAGGTATAGAATGTCATACGCATGAATATATTCGCACGGGACACTTAGATAGCAAATTTGGCTTTGATCCCAATCAATTAGATGAATTGTTTACTTTTGTGAGTCAACAATCTGTCGTTAACTGTGTAGGATTACATGCTCACATTGGTTCCCAGATTTTTGAACGTCAACCGCATCAGGATTTAGCTGCAGTCATGGTGCAGTGGATAAGTAAAGCTGCTGGGTATGGTTTATTGATAAAAGAGTTGAATGTGGGAGGCGGCTTAGGAATAAAGTATACAGAATCAGATGATCCACCTAGCATAGAAGAGTGGGTTAAACCGATTTGTGAAGTGATTCAAGAAGCTTGTGCAACAGAAAACTTGCCTTTGCCCAAGTTACTTTCTGAACCAGGGCGTTCCCTGATTGGAACAGCTTGTGTCACAGCTTACTCTGTCGGCTCATCCAAAGTGATTCCAGAAATACGCACCTATGTAGCAGTCGATGGGGGGATGTCTGATAATCCACGCCCAATTACATACCAGTCTGTGTACCGCGCAGTGGTTGCCAACCGAATGTCTGCTCCACTTACAGAAACTGTAACAATAGCTGGCAAACATTGTGAATCTGGCGATATTGTAATAAAAGATGCCCAAGTGCCAAAAACTGAATCTGGGGATATTCTCGTCGTTATGTCCACTGGTGCTTATAATTACAGTATGGCATCTAACTACAACCGCTTGCCACGACCGGCAGCTGTTATAGTAGCGAATGGCGAAGCAAATTTGATTTTGCGACGCGAAACTTATCAGGACTTAATTCGACAGGACTGCCTACCGCAAAGACTTAAAAGTTAGTCATCAGTCATTAGGAGCCGCTGCGCCCAAAGGAGGGCAGTGTCCTTTGGGTATCTCCTAAGCTCTAAGCCCTTTGGGCACGCCTTTGCGAACGCTTTTGCTATACGCTAGTGCGTCCTGTAGGTATGGGCATACCCGTCATTTCTCCTTTCAGAGGAGCTGCGCTCATGGTGCAGGCATAAGGCTTCGTGTAGACTTCGTAGTGGGCGCATCTGTTGGATAGAGTAGCAAGTGACATTCATTGAGCAAATCACTGATCAGTAGTGACTAATAGCTGTTAACTGTTGACTTACTTTATTAGAGGTAAAAGGTTAAATCCAGATGTCATGGGAGATTGGTGGACGCAATGGCTGACAAACCTAGGAAGGTCACAGTCTTTGCTAATTGAGACTCTGGATATTGTGTTAGTACTGGCGCTGACGTACATGATACTTGTTATTATTAGTGAGCGCCGGACACTGTGGATGGTGCGGGGATTTATTATTCTGATGCTGGCATCAGCGCTCAGTACCAGGTTGCATCTAGAACTGCTGACTTTTGTACTGGAAAAGTTAGTCATTGGTTGTGCTGTGGCAATGGCGGTTGCTCTCCAGTCAGAGTTTCGCCGATTTTTGGAACAATTAGGACGCGGCGAATTTCGGCAGTTGTTTCAACCATCCGGTCTGGCAGTTCCCAAATCTGATAGTGTAATTGATGAAATTGTTGATGCTGTTAAAGAACTTTCAAAAAACCGAATTGGAGCTTTGCTAATTTTGGAAACCACTGGTCCTATTGATGAGCGGGATTTTTCTGTGCCAGGAGTAAAGCTGAATGCCGAAGTGTCAAAAGAACTTATACAAACAATTTTTCAACCAAAAACTTTATTACATGATGGGGCGACGTTAATTCGTGGCTCACGAATTGTGGCATCAGGTATAATTTTACCGCTATCGGGACGCACAGCTTCACGCCAGTTGGGAACACGCCACCGGGCGGCGATGGGAATTACAGAGCGGGTCGAAAATTGCATTTGTGTCGTTGTATCAGAAGAAACGGGTTCTATTTCCTTAGCCGAACGAGGAACCTTGAATAGACCGCTCACCATCACGAAGCTCAAAGAGTCTCTTGAGGATCGCTTTTCCCCAACTGTGGATCGGGAAGCTGTCGCTCCTGGTTTATTAAGTTTGGGTCGTCAAGTTCGTAGTAAGGCACTAGTACTGATTTCACGTTTACTCGGATTACCATCGACTGCTTCGCGACGAGATAAAAAATGACAGCACAACAGACTGAACTGCAGGATTTGCCTTTGGATTTAAAACGAGAACTATTGCCTAAGCACGTTGCGGTCATTATGGATGGCAATGGTCGATGGGCTAAGCGTCAAGGTTTACCCCGAATTATGGGTCATAAAGCTGGTGTAGATGCGCTAAAAGATTTACTACGTTGTTGTGATGATTGGGGAATTGGGGCGTTGACGGCTTATGCTTTTTCGACTGAGAACTGGGGAAGACCCCACGAAGAAGTCGATTTTTTGATGACTTTATTTCAGCGAGTTTTGCGCCAAGAACTGCGGGAAATGATGGAAGAAAATGTTCAAATTAAATTTGTGGGGAATTTGAGCGCTTTACCTCGTCCGCTTCAAGCAGAAATCTCTCATTCAATGGAAGAAACAAGAAATAATCGCGGTATTAAATTTACAGTTGCAACCAATTACGGAGGTAGACAGGAGATTTTACAGGCATGCCGTACAATCGCTCATAAAGCACAGCAAGGTCTGCTTCAACCAGATGAAATTGATGAGGCAACATTTGAGCGTCACCTCTACACGGAGGGTATTTGTGACCCAGATTTATTAATTCGTACAAGTGGAGAAATGCGGGTCTCGAATTTCCTTCTCTGGCAAATAGCTTATGCAGAAATTTATATTACTGAAGCTTTATGGCCTGATTTTAATCGTAATGAATTTCATCGCGCCCTGTGCGCCTATCAGGAACGGGATCGTAGGTTTGGGAAAGTGTAAAGAAGGCAGAGGGGACAAGGGGACAGGTGAATTCTCCTTGTCCTCCCATCTCCCTCCTCTTCTATGGTCCAGAAAAAACAGCTTGTTCTACGTCTTCTCGACTGAGGGAATACTTGAAGGCGCGTTGGATATCTTGCCCATCATTTCCAGCTTCGAGATATCGCACGATGATTTGCTCAATATCTAGCCAGAGTTCTGCTTGCCAAGCAGGTCGCTGCACACGCCAGCAATGTAGTTGTTGTTCATCTTGTTGACAGCCTTGCTGTTTGAGCCAATATTCAATTTGGGGGAGGGGATGGTTGTATAAGGGTGTTTCAGGGGAAGGGAGAGACATAATCAATTCAAAATTCAAAAGTCAAAAGTCAAAAGTCAAAAGTCAAAAAATCTAAAAATTTAGAAATAATTTTTAATTTAATATTCAGAGAAATATAGGGTGAGTTGGTTGAGAAAGACTGGTATCGTGTTGTTGTACTGCTGGGGTATGTTGTAGTAGTTGTGTTTGCAAAGCACCTTCACCACGGGTTAAGCCGATCGCGATCGCCAACAACAAGCAAGCCAAAAATGTCAATCCTAGAATAAACAACGCAAAAATTTCACCACCGCTGAGTGGGCGATCGCTAGCATCAAGGTAAGCAGATTTAGACCAGTCGTAGGAATCAGAAACAGGATGATTCAAGTCAGGGGGTGCTTGGATGACCCCAAAGCGTGAATAGCCAATTTTCAGGTCGTAGCTAAACCGCCGTTCTGGATTGCTTAGGGTGGTGTACGCCTCGTTGAGTTGCTGAAATTTGCCAATAGCCACAGGAATGGGTAATTTTGTGGTATCTGGATGATAGTGCTTGCTCAGTTCCCGGTAAGCGCGACGGATTTCGATTACCGATGCCCAGGGATGCAGTCCTAGCAGGGAGTAATAGGTTGGTTCGCTGCTTCTTGGCATTGCCCCATTCTGATTCACGGCTGTTTCAGTCACTCGTGCGATGTTTTTTCTAATATTCTAAACCTAACCAACCCTCAGCAGCCTAAAGCTGTTATGAATCCGTGATTGGTTGTTGGTTGTTAGTTGTCAAAAATGACAACTGACAGTAACGACTCACAATTTTATTTCACCAAATCAGCACGAGGTTTAAAGGTTTCTATTTGCCGTAATTTTTCGTAAAGTTCACGTTCTTGTTGAGTGATATTTTTCGGAGCAACGATCTGAAGTTCTACTAATTGGTCACCACGTTCACCGTTTTCCTTGGGGTAGCCTTTATTGGCAAGACGAAACCGTTGACCTGATCGTACACCAGGGGGAATAGACATTTTTACTAGTCCGTCTAGGGTTGGTGCTTCTATCTGTCCTCCTAGGACTGCTTCAGTGGGAGTGACTGGTACCTGACAAAGGACATTTGAGCCTTCTATTTTAAATAAAAAATGAGGATTGACTGTAATTTTTAAGTATAAATCGCCACCATTAATCCCTTGGTTTTTGAGGCGAATCGTTTGACCAGTGACCATACCAGGAGGCATATTCACTTCGAGCGATCGCCCATCTTCCAGTCGAATCCTCTCTGTTCCACCTTTGTATGCTTTTTCCAATGGTAGGGTTAATCTGGCTTCTATATCTCGACGAGTGGGGCGAGAATTAACCGTATATTGAACTTTTCTGTTTGTGGAACTAAACGGATCGCTCTCCACACCAGTTGTAGAGGTTCCATTTTTGCTGTCTTTGCCAACACCGACGCCAATGACTTGATTGATAAAACTATCAAAATCAGGATATATACCAGGGTCTACTTCTTGATTGCGCGTACGACCGTTAGTACGATTCCAGCCATTCTCTCGTGCGGCTGCTTGTTTCTCAAAACCTTTTTGTTTCCAAAAGCGGCTAAATTGGTCGTATTGCGCCCGTTTCGCTGGATCGGAAAGAACTTCATAAGCTTCTCCGATATCCTTAAATTTTTCCTCTGCTGCTTTGTTTCCTGGATTAAGATCTGGGTGATACTGACGTGCTAACCGTCGATAGTTCTTTTTAATATCTTCATTTGAGGCATCTTTCGTTACTCCCAAAATCTCGTAGTAATCGCGAAAATTCTGCAAATTTGGCATAGTTCAGTTCTTTATCTTTAACTTTTAAATTTTAATTTTTTTTAAGGGCTATTCATTAATTATTGAACTATTAACTAATTACTAATGATGAATGACAAAATCCGAATTTGAATCAACTTCTTTATCTTTCTGCCATCTGTAAGACTTCATGTTCGGAGATAGGCGTGGGGTTCCCCGCCTTGGAAGTTATAACCCCATTTTCTAAAAATTTTTAGCAGATGCTATAGCCAATCATCATCGTCATTGTCCCAGTTATCCTGATAGCTAGGACGCTGGGGTTTGCGTGAATAACCGCTGTCAGAGGAGGAACGACCTCCTCTGTTATAGTCGTTGTTATAATCTCTGTTATAGTCGTTGTTATAATCTCTGCCATAGTAATCGCGATCATCACGCTGGGACGATTCTCGGAATAACTATCGCGCCTTGTGCGGTTTCCTCCGAAAGTATCGCGGGATGTATCCCTTGGAGATTCGCGTTCTCGGTCTTTATCGCCAGTGAAGATATCACGGATAGCACCAAACAAATCATCCTCTTCATCGTCAACGTAGAACTCGCGGACTTCACGGTTTAGCTCATATAAAGCATCTTGCAAGTCGGCGTAGGATTGGTCAATGCCTCTGTCATCATTTTCTTGCAAACTCTCGCGCAATTCCCGGCAGATATTATCAATCCTTTGACGACGGTTGCGAGCAACCTGCATCCCAAAATCCAATGCCACTTCTCTGAGTTGTCGTTCTGCTTGTATAATCAAAGCTTCAGCACGAGTGCGCTTTTCTACCCGTTCTTTACGTTCCCGGTCGATTTCGGCGTATCTCTGGGCATCCTGGATTGCTTGCCTGATTTCCCCTTCGCTCAAGGTGGACGCACCTTGAACTGTGATACTTTGTTCTCTACCTGTGGTTCTATCCAAGGCGGTTACCTGTAGAATACCGTTAGCATCTATATCAAATGATACTTGAATTTGTGGTATTCCACGTGGTGCTGGTGGAATACCATACAGCTTAAACCGTCCGAGAGATTTATTATCTGCTGCCATCTCCCGTTCACCTTGGATGACGTGGACTTCCACCGTGTTTTGATTATTTTCTGATGTGGAAAAAATATCAGAGCGACGTACTGGTATAGTAGTATTACGGGGAATGAGTTTTTTCATCACGCCGTTAACGGTTTCTAATCCTAAAGATAGGGGCGTGACATCTAGCAGCAAGACATCCTTAAGTTCACCAGCGAGAATACCCGCCTGTATTGCTGCACCTACCGCCACAACTTCATCAGGATTGACGTTTTGGTTGGGTTCTGTGCCAATCATTGCCCGGACAAGCTGCTGTACCATTGGCATACGCGTACCACCACCCACCAACACAACTTCATCAATGTCTGCAGGTGTCAAACCAGCATCTTTGAGTGCGCGTTTGACAGGAAGGCGTACTCGTCCAAGTAAGTCATCACACAAACCTTCAAACTCAGAACGAGTCAAACGGGTTTCAAGATGTTTGGGACCTTCTTGATCAGCAGCAATGAAGGGTAAGTTAACATCGGTGACGCTGACCGAGGAAAGTTCGATTTTGGCTTTTTCCGCCGCTTCCATCAGACGTTGTAAAGCTTGGCGATCGCGTCTTAAGTCCACCCCTTCGGTTTCTAAAAATTTTTCAGCTAACCAATCGACGATTTTCTTGTCAAAATCATTACCACCAAGTTGCGTATCTCCACTTGTGGATCTGACTTCAAACACCCCATCGCCAACGTCTAGAACCGATACATCAAACGTACCACCACCCAAGTCAAAGACTAATATCGTTTCAGTACTGCCGCGATCTAATCCGTAAGCCAAAGAAGCAGCAGTCGGTTCATTAAGAATCCGCAACACTTCCAAACCTGCAATTCTGCCAGCATCTCGTGTTGCTTGCCGTTGAGAATCATTAAAATAAGCAGGAACGGTGATAACGACCCCTGTCACTGGTTCACCCAGGTACTTACTGGCGTCCTCTGCCAACTTTTTGAGCACCATTGCGGAAACTTCTTCTGGAGCAAAATCCCTATCTAGACGAGGACAAGAAATTTTGATGTTACCAAGCTCGTCTTTGCGGATAGTATATGGAACTCGCTTTGATTCTGGGTTGAGTTCAGCATAAGAGCGCCCAATGAAACGTTTAACGGCGAAAAATGTATTTTGTGGATTGAGGACAGTTTGTCGCCGTGCCATTTGCCCAACAACTCTTTCGCCTTCTTTACTAAAACCAACGACGGAGGGAGTTGTTCGCATTCCTTCTGCATTGGCAATCACCACCGGCTTGCCACCCTCCATGACGGCAACTACTGAGTTGGTTGTACCCAAGTCAATGCCGACTACCTTGCCCATGCGTTTTTGTTCTCCTATAGTGTCTTATAAATTAATTTGTTTAGATCTAATGCTTGATTTATTGTATCTTGCTGTTGAGAATTACACGTTCATCAGCGCTGAGCCTTGAGTACTGAGTAATAAAGTCCATTTTCGCTGATCAATTCAGGGCTTTAGCAAGGAGAAAAGCTTTTTTCTCGATAAATCAGCTCGGGAGTACGAAACTTTTTCCTGAACGCCTGAAACTCTGGAGAATGGAAAATAAGAAATGACTCATCACTCAGCACTCATCACTCAGCACTCACTAACTGTTCTGGTGAAGAATTCACCAATTGTGAATTCTCAGATGCAATGAGTGGGGGCTTGGGAGCTACCACGAAGAGTGTTAACCACTGAATAAAAGATGAGCGTAGAGGCGGTGAGTTCCCCCAACTCACACAGCCACTCACACAGTCGTGATTCTGACTCCTTGGCGGAGCGTAGGCAGGGGGAACGCTCTGGGCTCCTGGTTTCTGGCTTCTGGCTTCTGACTACTTTTTTGGTCAAACAGTGTTCCTCGCTAGTTAATTTGTGAATCTAAAGAATCAGCTCAAAAGTCACCTTACCTCAATAGCCCGCGATCGCGATCCTTATCTAGCGACTGCTGGACATTTTTTTGTCCAAGAATACATTCGTCAAGAATTTGCTCAATGGGGAAGTGTGGAAATCCACACCTTTAGAGTCGGGAGCAAAACTTGTCAAAACCTCATTTTGAATTTGCCTTCACAAGCTGAATTTCAAAAGGGAGATTTACCTCCAATTTTAATTGGTGCCCATTATGATGCTGTTCCTGGAACGCCGGGGGCTGATGATAATGCTACAGGTGTAGCAGTTTTACTCGAATTGGCAAGAATATTTGCTGTCCAGCCAACAAAATATCCCCTGCGACTGGTAGCGTTTGATATGGAAGAATATAACTTACTAGGTAGCACCGAGTATGCAGCTAAGCTCAAACAAGAAGAGCAACCGCTACGCTTAATGATTTCTCTGGAAATGCTTGGATATTGCGATCCGACTCCAGGTTCTCAAAATTACCCTTCTCCTCTGAAACATTTTTACCCTAGTTGTGGTGATTTTATAGCTTTAATTGGTAATTGGCGGACAATTCGTGACTTAATTTGTATTAGCCGCAGTATTCGTAAAGTCGGTGTACCAAGTCAGTGGTTACCAGTACCTAATAGAGGTTTAATCGTTCGCCAGACAAGACAGAGTGACCATGCACCATTTTGGGATGCAGGTTATCCCGCAATGATGGTGACAGATACAGCATTCATGCGTAACCCTAATTATCATAAACTCAGCGATACTATTGATACTTTGGATTTAGATTTTCTCACTGGTGTCTGTCAAGGTTTGGAAAGTGGTATTGCGAAACTTCGATGAATGTACAGCGCCTAAATGATTCGTGAACACTCATCTGGGGAGGATGAGGAGGATTAACAAGTAAAAAGAACCAAGTAAAAAGTAAAAAGAAAGAATTTTTTCTTTTGCCTTTTGACTTTTAACTTTTAACTTTTAACTTTTAACTTAATTCGGTGAGGAGGATGAGGAAGCATCCCCATCATCCAATGCCTTGATTTCACAACTCAAATAAAACTGCTATGCTTCATTTACTTATAGCCAGGTTACTTGCGATCGCTCTTGCACGACCTGCGTGTACACATCCTCAGTTTCCTTGGCTAATTTAGACCAATTGAAGCGTCTGTTTAAATCTTCATAAGCGTTATCAACCAGCCATTGCCGATAACCTGGATTTTTCAACACTTCCAAAATACCCCAAGCTAAGGAATCTGGGTTATTCGTGTAAGTTACTATGCCTGTTTTGGTGTGTTGCACGACTTCTGGAAAACCACCAGTATCAGAAACTACAACGGGAACGCGAGAGGCAAAGCTTTCTAATGCAACAATACCAAAGGGTTCATAAAGACTGGGGAACGCAGCACAGTCAGCAACTGTTTGAAATTTATCTAAGTATTCATCAGAGATAAAACCAGTGAAATAGCACTTGTGCCAAATTCCCATATCCCAAGCTTGCTTTTTGAGATGGTCGGTATTACCGCCACCGATAATGACAAACTTAACGTAACCTCCCATTTGGGACAATACTTTGGGAGCAGCACTCAGCAGTAGAGGGACGCCTTTTTCATAGGTCATACGACCGACATAATAAACGATTTTCTCGCCGTCTTCGGCAAATTGGCGGCGAAAATCCAAAGCGTGAAAATCTTGGTGGTGCTGTTTTTTGTCTGCTCGGATACCGTTATAGATAACATCAATTTTGTCCCACGGGACATGTAAAGCCCGTTCTACCTCTCGCCGCATATAGTCGGTGCAAACGATAATTCGCCAAGCGTTGTAAGCAAGAAGGACTTCTTTGCGATTTATATAACGTTGAGTTTCAGTGTGAAGACCGTTATAGCGTCCGTATTCAGTTGCGTGAATAGTGGTGATAAGGGGGACTTTGAAGCTGTGCTTGAGGGCGATCGCCGCATCTCCAACCAGCCAATCATGTGCGTGAATGATATCGAATGATCCTTCCTCCAGCATCAGCTTACCGCCGTGATGCCCCATGCTCTGGTTCAGATTAACAACCCAGTGAAAAAAGTCATTACCACGAGCCACAGGCACACGATGAACTCGTAATCCCTCAACTATCTCATACATTGGTGCATGACCAAACTCTGGTGTAATCAAGTGGATTTCATGTCCTAACTTGATGAGTTCCGGATATAACTCTCCCACATGACGAGCAATTCCCCCAACTATTCGTGGCGGAAACTCCCAACTTAACACCAATATCTTCATATACTGTCCTTTCTTTACCCGTTACAAATCTATAATCTTCTACATTTATCTCAAGATACAAGTTTGACAACTATGACATGTCCCAATATGGAAATTTTTTGATTTTTTTAACATTTTTAGAGAAGGAGTCAGGAGTCAGGAGTCAGGAGTTAATTATTCTCCCCAATACTCACTAGCCCCTCCAGGGGCGCTGCGCAAACGTTCTCTACCCCATCTCCCCCAATATCTAGAAGCTTTGTTCATTCACCGATTCACCGATTCTGTATTCTGACTCCTTTATTCTTCATCTTGCCCTTTTTTGTCTTTATTCTTTCTCTAGCTGTTGGTAAAAAGCTAACCAATCTGCTGTTGCTTGTTGGTCAGGGATTGCAGCTTTTTTCAGTAAAATCACGCCATCTTTAAAGCCAATAATTCCATATTCCTGAGTTTTGGTCAGCTGGTCAAACAGTTGTACAAGTTCCCGTAAAAGATTACGCTCTTCCTTAAATGCTGGTTGATACTGTTGTAACTGCCAAAGGTCTGCTACAGCATAATCAACTTTAATCACTTGGCGTGCATCATTTCGCAGTTCTAGTGCAGGTAAGCGAATGATTTCCCGGCGACTGGAAAGATGAGGGACAAGGTAAGTGGTTGCAGAGACGCTAGCATCTGATGGAATTTGTGCAAGCATTGGGTGAAACTGCAACACATGACGCCATTGTTCAGGTAAAGACACATACACCAGAGGATGAAACGAATCTGGTAAGAGAAAGTAAAATGCTCTATTTAAGCTAGAACTACTGGAAGTAAAAGAAAATAATAAAGAAAGACTAATACAAACGACCCAAAAACGGCGAAATGAGAGTTTAAATCTTTTTGGATGCTGCGACCACCAAAGAATAGCCCCGTAAAATAATCCAGGAACAACAGTTAAAGCATAGCGAACATTGATTGCTAACACTGTCTCTCCCTTACCTAAAAAGAGTTTCAACAAGGGGAAGCCAGCAACCGTCCAAGATGCAGAAGAAACAGCAGGTACAAACGCCAACGGTAACCATTGACCCAGTAAATACTTAATTGTCCGGTCTACTGGTGTGACGAGTTCTACAATCAATCGCCAAGGATTGCTAATCATCCCCCAAATAATTTCCAAGGTGGAGGCTTCATCGCCATCTGCAAATTGCCCAAACCGTTCCAACATAAACCGTCGGGAAATATCCTTAGAAAACAGCGGCATAATTGCATTGGTGAGGAGCAACATGTAACCAAAACTGAGAATACATGCAGCCAGTCCAGCGCGGGGAAAACGTCTACTCAAAATCATGTAAACACCAACACTGAAGACATTCACACCAGCATCTTCCCGGACTACCAAAATCAAAACGGCTAGCAGCCAAAACAGCCACCACCAGCGCTTTTCCATTGCGAGTAACAAGCCAAAGACAAACAAGGGAATTTGACTAATGTCATGAAAGTTACTCAAGGTAGGACCAATAACAGCATTGGCGGCGTAGAAGCTGGCAGTTATCATCACTGCTAATGGTGGTTCTAGATATTGTCGTGCCAACACGTACAAAACCAAACCAGCAGCAGTGATAAATATCACTTGTAAAACTCCTAGAGTCGCAGGAGAAGGAAACAGGGCATATATTGGTAGCCAAAGTAATAACGCTGGAGTAAAGTGTTGACCGAGGCGATGGTAATAGACACTAGCAACCTCTCCAGAATGAACAACATTAGTGGAAAGACTTGAAGAAAGAGAACTTTGAAAAAATCGACCGTGCAAATTATTCCAGAAAACTTGGTTAAAAATTCCTTGATCGAAAGAGGCGTAAAAACTGTAGTAACGATTCAGGGTAATTATCAGGCAAAGAACAAAGAAAACTGCCACTAATGGCAAGACAAAGTTAATATCAGTGCGTGTTTTGGAGTTCAACTCTGAGGTTCTTCGCAACTTTGTTCGTAATTTTGACAACATCACTCACTGACCCTGGTTTAGGCAAACGGGGGAAATCTTTATTGTAAGACGTTGTTTACCACACACTTTAGCAGGAATTCTCTCATTCCTATGCTCTGCATGAGAATGCTATCAAAGGAGGCAGAGCCTCTCATAATTATATTGAGGTAGCAGCTTACAGTTATGCATTCCTTGCCAGAGGTAAGGAACGAGAAATGGTTGCTTGCGCTTTGCGCTTACGAAGGAGGTACGCTCAACATGACATATTTCATTTTGCAAGAGTTCTTGTCATTTAGTGGTAGACAACACCTGCATAATTGCACAATAGATGAGTTCCTCATTGTTCTGTGTTCCACAAATGCCGACTTTACTTACTGACGCTCGAAATTTACTTTTGACTTACTCAAGCGCTACTC
>JAAUSC010000071.1 GCA_012031965.1 Scytonema sp. RU_4_4 | reverse complement strand
CTTGGTTGAGGCAGAGCCTCAAAGCCTGCATTCCCCAGCCTGAGGCTAGGAACGAGTCAATGAGGGGTCAAACCCATCACGAATTGACCAACAACATCATAAATTCAGGGGATTCAAACAAGGAATGTATTTTTTTACCTCCACGAAGAAATTCGGGGCACGTCTAGCAACAAAGAAAGAACGAAGAGACGATGAAGAATTCACAGGCTTCTGAAGCAGATAACAACCCAGACAATGATTTGCTTCCAGAGTACAACTTTGACTATCGTAAAGCCCGTCCTAACCGTTTTACCAGCCAGGAAGAAAAAGCTCCTTTAACAGTTACCCTCGATCCAGATGTTGCTGAAGTATTCACGACATCGGAAGCTGTGAACAAAGCACTTCGCGCCTTACTGTCTGCAATTCCAAAGACTCAAATATAAAAAGAATGGGATGAGGAAAAATCCCATTCCCCACGCCCTAATTAGTCTCCTGAATTTGCAGACGAACCGTGCGCTCAGTCGCACCACTCAGTTGTAATTCCATAACTTCACCACCAAGCGGTTCCAAACATTCCAACAACTCTCGTAAGCGCGGTGTACTCGCACCCGTATCCACATAAAGACGATCTGAGAGATTACCGATTTTCTTCCAACTCATGTACAACTTGGCAATCATTTGCTCTAACTGGGATGCTTGATTCACTAAGTCCGCTGCTATACTCAGACAACCAACTCTTTGAGCTTCTATCAGAGCTGTTTCAATGTCAACTTCTTGAGCGTTTAGCGCTTGGACTTGAGCTGCAGCTTTGAGATATTTTGCCAGGTTACGTGCTTCTGTGGTAACTTGCTTGATGGTATCTATATCAGGATTTTGGGCTATTTCCTTTTGGATTGCACTTTGGTGAGACTCTGGTAATTTTTCCATTTCCTTCACCAGTGGCGCGATGTAACGGGGAGGAAGAGCATTTTCTGCTGCTTTAATTTTGACTGGTTCGGGTAGCAACTCAGAAGACATTGCTGTCCATTCGTCGTTGATTTGACGCACTTCTCGCCTGGTGATGCGATCGCCTTTTTGTGCTGCTTCACCTACCATCTGTTGAACTTCTGGCGCTGCTTTGGCTGTTTCGATAAATGCCCGTTTGCTGAAGTTATTGATGGCTGAGGGTTCTAGTCTCCCCTCTTCTAAGAGAGTATCAGCGCTGTTCGCTAGTTGAATCAGAGCATATGCTTGACTTTTGCCAATTTCTCGTTCTTTAAGCCATTTGAGAAAACCAGCACCTCGTCCCTCACCGCCTACTTTCTCTCTATCACGCACAGCGCGTAAAATTCGTCCTCGCCAAATGTCGGTTTGCAAATCAAAGCGATCGCACACCTGCCATGCTACATCTAACTGCTTTTGAAATTCCGGCTCGGGAATTTCCTCATCTTCCGGATCAGGGAGTTGAAATTCAAAATCAGCTGGCTGTTGTAGAAGCGCAGCTAAGTCATCAATAGATTCGTTATATTGCACGATTTATAGTTTATTAGTTTATGACTGTATGCGCGGTTTATTATCACATATTCTGCGGTAAGCTAGATTGTATGCCTGAGTCATTTGTTCCGAGCTATGCTTATCCCAGCTTGAGTACAGTAAAGAGGCAATATTTTGTCACTAACACGCTCCGACCTGGAATCCAGCCGCTTGCAGCAAACCATCTTACAGTCTGGACGTGGGGTAAATGTCCTGAGTGAAACCCAGTTGCAAGCCTCAATGCATGAAACTCTTGGGCAACAAAAACCGGACTCTGATGTTTGGTTGTTTGCTTATGGTTCTCTGATTTGGAACCCCATCTTCAAATTTGCAGAACAGCGCATCGGCACGATTTACGGTTGGCATCGCCGCTTTTGCCTATGGGTACCCCAGGGACGTGGTACTCCAGATAATCCAGGGTTGGTACTCGGTTTGGATAGAGGTGGTAGTTGTCGCGGTGTCGCCTACCGAATAGCTGCTACTGATGTACAATCAGAACTACAGCTACTTTGGCGACGGGAAATGGTAGTTGGTTGTTACATTCCTCGTTGGGTGAAAGTGTTTGACGATACGCAAAGATTACAGGCGATCGCTTTTGTCATCAATCACCAACATCGAGCTTACAGTGGTAAGATTTCTTTTGAAACTACAGTTAATAGCATTGCCACAGCTTGCGGTGAACTTGGTTCTTGTGCTGACTACCTCATGCACACCGTCAATTCCTTGATGAGTGTTGGAATTAAGGATAAACAATTGCTTCGGTTGCGCGAGTGCGTGATGGCGCGACGGGATTTTGTACGCTAAGAAACTCTCAAGAGTCCGGAACAACGATTTTTCGTTCAAACTAAATCAGGACTTACGCACGAATAACCTAACTATAGTCATTGCGAGCGAAGCGAAGCAATCGCAACCCGCTCTTTTTTGTAGCGCGTGCGTAAGTCCTATAGATCAAAACTAGCAGCATAACCATAGTTCTTTTACGAATTTGATGAGAAGATGTCTATTCAAGTAGGATTGCTATATCTTCAACAGCCAAGTTTTTGCTTCTCGTCCTGAACTTCTTTGAGTCTATCTTCTGCCCAGCCATAAGTTGATTTTATGTTGATTGCTTTTTGGAAGTTATTTTCAGCCTCTATCAAGATATTACATGCTTTTTGAGAGTCTAACTCGTTCTCTTTGGCAAGGTAATACAGATGGTAAGTTTGCCCCAGTCCGCTGTAAGCCTGATGGGTTTTAGTGCCCTCCTTGATGACATCGTTAAAACACGTCAAGGCATCGTCATAATTTTTATCTTCACGGAATGTACGGCAAGCTTTAAGTAAAGCGTCATTCACGCTATTCTTACCCTCTTCAGCTTCTGAGGCTTTTTGCCGTTCATTTTTAGCCGCCAGTTCTGCTTTTCGTCTGTTCTCCTCTGCTTTTTGAGTCGCCAGTTCTGCTTTTCGTCTTTTCTCCTCTGCTTGTTGAGTCGCCAGTTCTGCTTTTCGTCTGTTCTCCTCTGCTTGTTGAGTCTGTTTTACCTTTTCATCGGCAAACCTGGCTTTATTCATTGCCCACACGCCTATTCCTAAAACTACAAGGCAAATCATAAACAGTCCGACAAGACCAGTTCTGATGATTAGGTGGGCTCTCTGTTGTGCTTTTTCTAAACTCTCATTTAAAAAACGAGTATCCAAATCGCTCAAGCTTTTATTTTTTGCCCAATCTAAAGCATCTCGCAACACCTGTCCACGCAACAAGTAAGATTTGTCCTTATAACCGGAAGCTTCCCAATTGCTAAAAGCTTCAGCATAAGGACGTAGTTTAGCTAGTTCCTCCTTTACCCAGTCGAGTGTAAACACAGACTGGTAAATGCGGTTATAAACTCGTAATTTACCCATCTGTTGAACCACTAAGCCTGTTAGGCGGAGATCTATTTGTTCAGTACTATTATCGGTAGCAATTTCACCCTGTTGCAAAATTTGCTGATATAGTCCCAGTAGACGACCTATGCGTTGCTCATTCCTCCAGATGCGATCGCGTATCGTCCGCAAGTGAGCCTGCTCATCCTTGGTTTCCCAGTTGTCGATAATGCGCGATTTCACCAGTTCATCAACACTCAACCCTTGATTATCTGTTTGAATAAGTTGGCAAACTTTCTGGGTAAGAAACGGTTGTCCACCAGTCCATTGCAAAATTTGTTGCAGCGCCTGCTCGAAATTTTTACATTTGTCTGCCAATCGTATAACTAACTGTTCGGCTTCTTTCAACTGAAAGCCTTTAAGTTCAATTCCCTTACCAATATTAAATGGTGTGCGCTTTTTGTCTTGAACAAAATCAGAAGGAGTCGCCACGCCCAATAGTGTGAAGGTGATACGTCTATATTTTAGATAATCCGCACGCTGGTTATAAAAATTGCGGATCAAAGCAAAAAAATCGTCAGTGGGAAACTTTAGACTGAGAACGCTATCAATTTCATCGATAAAAATGACAATGTTTTGTGGAATTTCTACTAACAGCACCTCATCGATAAATTCACCCAGACGCTGAACTGGAGAAAGATGAGAGCGCTCACTCCACCAACTGCTAAAGTTGAACTTCCCTGAAAGCTGGAGACTTCGCTCCAAACGCCTAACGATACCCGCATACCACTGCTCTGCTGAAAGCTCTTGGCTACCAATTTCTGTTAAATCAATTACAGCACAGGCAATTCCCTCTGCTTGCAATTTTTGCATAGTTCGTACTCGCAAGCTAGATTTACCCATCTGCCGAGAGTTCAATACATAGCAGAAATTGCCAGCTTTTAATTCATCATATAAATCTTGATCTGCCTGTCGTTTTACATAACTGGGAGCGTTTACAGGCAGACTTCCCCCGACTTGATATTCAACCAAGTTTCTTGCTGGGTTTGCTGGCTGTACTGGAGGCAATTGTTGTGGTGGGTTTGGTGCTGGGTTGCTTGGTTGATTCTGAACAGGTTCTTGTACAGTAACACTGTGGGTTAGCTGGTGGAAATATTCACGATACAAATTACAGCGAAGAATCACACGATTATTGTTTTCCCAGGCTATCAATCCCATACTCTTTAATTTGAATGCCACTATTGGATCTAACTGCACTGGGTTGCTTGCACTAACAATTTGTGCAATTGCATCCATTAGTTCTGGATGCTGTTTTAAATTCCACCAATGTCGTCTTAAATGGTCACTAAATATTCCAGCATCAGTGGGGTCAATTTTGAGTAGCTGCTCCAATGTAGTTTGTTTTCGGGAAATGTGATAAAGCCCCACCCTTACCAAATACGGGTGTCCTCCCACCATTGCCGTTAACTGCTCAACTTGGGTAATATTCCAATTGAGACCGTGTCGCTGTGCCAAATCCAGCACTTGCTGACCGTTAAATTCTGGCAGTTCAATAGGTAAACCGACATTAAACGGCGATTGATTTACATCCATATTGATGTAGGGTTCAGTAGAATGGACTACTATTAACCGCAGTTTCTTCCAAATATCCCGACTTTTTGCATCTTCGTGCCAAGCGCGTAGCAGCCCAAAAAAGTCACTAGCAATTTTGGGTTGTTGAAAAACACAATCCACCTCATCTAATGCCAATACCAATGGTTTGTTGATGGAAGATAACAAATACTGCTCAAAGTAGGATGTGCAATTCTCTTTGCTACCAAGAATCTTATCCCAATGTTCAGCTAAATGATGTGGCAATTTCAATCTACGACTGACGCTAGCACAAAACCAACGTAAAAGTTCATCTAGGTCAGTAAATACTTTACTATCTGCTAGTTGAAAGCTTAATGAAACAGTGCTATAGCCTTGCTGTCGCGCATAATCTAGAATCCTTGCCATTAATGAGGTTTTACCCATCTGCCTTGCTGCTTTGATGCGAATTAAAGCACCCGGCTTCAAAATTTCTTTATAGCAGTCAGATTCGATGGGAGGACGTTCCACATAAAATCTAGAAGCCAAATCCATCTGTCCTTCAGGTAATTCTGGTTCTGCTACAGGAAGGGGTGGATGTTCTGGGTTTTCTAACGCAGGCAATATGGTTGGCAATTCCGTCCCTCTATGCTTATCAGGTGTTTCGCTTTCATCAACGGTTGCTAAACGTTCCAGTAAATAATTCAGAATCAGGTCAGTATCATCATCAGACTTCCACTCTCGCAGTTGAATACCATTCAAGTAACCACGTAACTGGTAATTTAGCGGCCTATCTGAAGGGAAATTAACGCACACAGCTAAAATTTCAGGCTTGCGATTGGAACGTAAATCCCGTAATTTTTTTACCAGTTGTACTTCCGCTATCACCATTTCACTGCTGGCTGATTTTTCCGACAACAGCAGTAAAAAATAATCACAAAGCTGTAATTCTTCATCGATACGATCCGGCCATTTTTCTCCCCAATTAATGCTTTCCTTTGCCATAAAGGGGTTATGTCCAGCACTTTTGAGACTATGGTAAAATTGCGTTGCTAAACTTATGTCTGGTTCTTGGTTGTGATAACTGATAAAAATCTTAGCGTTTTGAATAGTTGGTTTCACTTGACTCATTTTACACCCCCACGTTTCCACTTCAGAGTAATTTCATAGTTGACCTCGCCATTTCCACAAGCAATAACTGCCTTAAGTCCAGAACTGATTTTGATACCAAACTTGACTTCTATATCATCCGCAGGATGATGTAGACTATCCACCTGATTGAGAATGGCATTAGCTAGCCCTTTCAAGGTATGTAGGACTTACGCATTGACAAAAATCGATTTTGTGCATCAGACTTATTTGTTGTCATTCTTTCTTTAATTAGTGCAAGTAAAATCAATTTATGCACCAGTGAGATAAAATAAGAAATTCTTGCGAAATCTGACTATTGCAGAACCGCACCGAAGTTGGCACTCTTTGCGTTATGCACACAATAGTTTATTTGTAAAGTGCGTAAGTCCTAAGGGTACGTACAGTTCCTGATTGCGGCTATTGTTATCATAAATCAAGCTCATCGCATTCGCGCTCTAATATCTTTAACTTACAGCCGCTAAATATTGTATTTATTTAACAGATTCATTTTCTGTCAAAAATATTCAACCCAATGAAACGAGTCTTCAGTTACATCAGTCAGAGCAATCTGTGGGAAAGTACAGAGTCCGTCTCAGGTAGAGGCTCTGAATTGTCTTGCACTGTATCGCTGAGAGCATCTTTACCCAGTTTGTTTGAAGAGCTAGGTATCACATCCATCCTGGATGCACCGTGCGGAGACTTTAATTGGATGCGTCAGATACCGCTATTAGATATTACTTATACCGGAATGGACGTAGTACCAGAAATCATAGAGCAGAATCAACAACAGTACGGCACTTCGAGTATTCGTTTTCTCACAGGAGACATTACCAGCAACGATTTACCTCAAGCCGATTTAATTATCTGTCGAGATTGTTTGGTTCATCTACCATTTTGGTACGGATGCCGTGCTTTGAAGCAGTTCAAAAAGAGCAGAGCCAAATATTTGTTGATTACAACTTATCCTGCAACGACCAAAAACATAGACACTGCAATTGGTTCTTGGAGATCCCTAAACCTTTGCTTGGCACCTTTTCATTTTTCTCCTCCGCAGTTACTGCTGAGTGATCCTAGTGACGACACAGGTAAGAATCTTGATAAATCTTTGGGATTATGGAGATTAGACGCAATAGAGCCTCCTAAAATTTCCCAATGGAATTCTTTACCAATCATGTTTACCTCGTGGGTGCGGGAATATTTCTATCCGTCCTGGAAATTGTAGTTATTTGCAGACGAGTCTCAAAGACTCATGGACGAGTCTTTGAGACTTGTAAATTGCTGCTCTATCTGGAGATACTCAGGTACACCAATGAGATCTTGAAATTCCTTGAACTCAACTAAGTCCTGAAAATGAGCAGTGGTTCCCTGTTCTTTCAATTGATGTAAGCAAGCAGTCATGACTTTTGTCGCTGCAAGTAAAGCAGAAACTGGGAAAAACACAATCTTAAAGCCTAATTGCTGCAACTGTGAAGCCGAAAGTTGAGGAGTTTTGCCACCTTCAACTATATTGGCGACTAGAGGGACATCCTCAAACTCAGAAGCTATTTTTTGTAGTTCCTCAACAGATTGGGGCGCTTCTACAAACAGAATATCTGCTCCAGCTTCAATGTAAGCTCTACCACGAGAAATTGATTCTTCCAAACCCAATGGAGCACGAGCATCTGTGCGAGCAATAATCACTAAACCACTGTCACCACGGGCTTGCACTGCTGCGCGGATTTTACCAACGTGTTCAGCCATCGAAATGACTCGTTTTCCCTCAAAGTGACCGCATTTTTTCGGCCATTCTTGGTCTTCTAGTATGACTCCCGCAATTCCTTGCTGTACAGCGTCCTTTACGGTTCGGATGACGTTTAAAGCGTTGCCATAGCCAGTGTCCATATCGGCAATGAGGGGTATGCTCACTGACTGAGCAATTCGCCCTGTGCTGGCAAGTATTTCTGTAGCAGTCATTAAACCATAGTCTGGTAGACCAAGTGTAGAAGCAGCGATACCAAAACCACTGGTCGCTATTAATTCAAAACCTAATTGTTCAGCCAGTTTTGCTCCCAGACAATCATAAACGCCAGGAATGATGAGAATTTCTGGACGCTCTAGTAATTGTCGCAGCTTTTGGCTAGAAGGTTGCATGAATAATGCTTTATGGTGTTAAACTTTTGTCTCGTTAAGATTAGCACAAAAAGTGCATATAGCAATCCTATTTGATTTGTGTGAAAGTGCCTGCGCGTAGCGCATAAATTGAGAGACTCAGATTCCCGACTTCGTAAAAGTTGTCGGGAATCTTGTTTTTCACGTAAGCGCAAAGCGTGCCGTAGGCATACGCGTAGCGTGCCCGTAGGGCTTATGATTTAGGATTGCTATATAGCGATAAGCAGATGTACACAGATCATTTATTTGTCATTTATCTGTTTGTATCTGTGGTTCTAAATACTGAGAAACGTGGTACTTAGTAGAGGGCATGGAGAACCCTTTACTTGCAACTTCGATTTTCTATACCACAATAGAGATGGAACACCTTTACCTCAATTTATATTGATGCAATCTCCCTCTCCAGCCAGTCCTGATTTTATTGTTCTCGGTTTTCATGCTCTTTCCGACCCACTGAGGATTAGCGTGATCGAACTACTGCGAAATCAAGAGCTTTGTGTATGTGACTTGTGTGATGCTTTGGGGGTCAGCCAGTCAAAGCTGTCTTTTCACTTGAAAACTCTCAGAGAAGCTGGTTTGGTTCGCTCTCGTCAGGAAGGACGCTGGATTTACTATAGCCTCAATATAGCTCAATTTGCTGCATTAGAGCAGTACCTGTCAGAGTTCCGCCGCCTGTACCAAATTTTGCCTGGTCGTTTCTGTCAAGACCCATCCTGAAATATCGACTTTTTTTGATGAATTTGTGTAAAATGGCGCAATTTATAATCCTACATATATTATAAGTAAATCAATATTATTTGAAATGACACAGAGATACCTTTAAGCGAAGGGGCTGACTTCCACACCAGCACCCCATTACTGGGAGCCATATCTTTCCAATAAGAAGTCATTTCTTACACCAAGTTATCAAATTCCTGGTACTGGACGTATTATTGGAGGAATCAAATGAGCCGCCAACCATTGCTAGATCCAAATCGCTCGTATACTTTTAGCAATTACTTTGAGTTCGGGTTTGCAGTTGACGATTTAGTAGCTGAATTTGGCTATTTATTCGAGCGTAAATTTTTCAATTTGCCGCAATATTCTGGCACTTTAGACCGACTTTCCGACCTGAAGCAGCGGATTGAAGAAGTATTACCGTATGTAGATTTAGAGAACGAAACGACACGCCGAGAAATTCTAATTGCGCCGATTGTCACTGATTTAATCCACTACTCCCACGCTAAATTACGAATAGAATACAATATTAAAGTTGATAATAAACTTCAAGGGAATTTGGATTATTACCTGCGAACAAAATCTCATTTAATTGTGATTGAAGCCAAGCAAGCAGATATAAACAAGGGATTTACACAACTGGCGACTGAAATGATAGCCCTGGATAAATGGACTGATTCCACTCAAGCTGAAATATTGGGAGCAGTAACGACAGGTAATGTTTGGCAATTTGGTATCTTATACCGACAGACACAAAGTATTGAACAAGCAATTAACCTTTATCGAGTGACTGAAGAATTGGAAGTCGTGGTCAGAATTTTGCTGGCTGCACTGATGAATTAACCACTCACCGGAATACAAATAAACGATATTTTCACCTCAACGCCCCTCATTCATTTTTTGCCGTTGATAAAGTTCTTTAAACTGTCGTTGCTGTTTATTGTGATCCACAATCGGGTCTGGATAACCAACAGCATGGCGTTCCAAAGGAGAAATTTTCCCTGTTACCAAATATTCTGTATCCATTGACCGCAATTCGGGAACCCATTGCCTAATATACTCACCTTCTTGGTCAAATTTTTGTGTCTGACTAGCAGGATTAAAAATTCGCAAGGGTTTGGGATCCATACCGCTAGAAGCACTCCATTGCCAACCTCCATTATTGGCAGATAAGTCGCCATCAATGAGCTTCTGCATGAAGTATTTTTCTCCCTTTTGGGGATTCATCAGCAAGTCTTTGGTTAGGAAACTGGCGACAATCATTCGACAACGGTTATGCATCCAGCCAAGTTCATTCATCTGGCGCATTGCTGCATCAACGATGGGATACCCAGTTCTACCCTCACACCAAGCTTGAAAATGTTCTTCGTTATTTTCCCAAGGGAAGTTTTTGAAAGGCTTGCGGAAAGCACCTTCTGCTAATTCTGGAAAGTTATACATTGCGTGTTGATAAAATTCGCGCCATGCTAGTTCTTGTTGCCATGTACGGATGCTGGCTTCTGTTTCGTCACTGCGACTATTTTCTAGCGCTTCTACAGTGGCTTGCCAAACGCTGCGAACACCAATGACACCAAATTTTAAAGCAGCACTCAATCTAGATGTACCCTCAACTGCGGGAAAATTGCGCTGTTCTTTATATTCATTAATGGTATTGGCGCAAAATTCTTCTAATCGTTCTTGCGCCACCGCCTCCCCTGGCTCAATCACCAATTCTCCATCCCAATGAAAAGCTAAATCTTTGGCTGAGGGTAATTCTATCACCCCTGAAGCCTTGGCAATTTCTTTTTCAGCTTCTGTCAATCCTTCAGCATTTTCCAGAATTTCTACTGGATGAGCTTTTGGTTTGCTACTCCAATTCTTCCAAAAGGGAGTGTAGACGGTGTAGGGCTGATTGGAACCAGTACGAATATCTTCGGGGGAGTGTAAGAGCTGATCCCAGTTTTTCTCAAGAAACTGGATACCTTTTTCTTTCAGCGCTTCTGTAACAGCGCGATCGCGTTGTTGAGAATAGGGTTCTACATCCCAATTCCAAAATACAGCTCTAGCGCCTAAGGCGATCGCCAGTTTTGGAATAGCTTGAGTTGGATGAGCGTGAAGAATCAATAACTGGCTACCTGCTTGAGCATATCGCTCCTGTAGTGACTGTAAACTACCAATCATATAAGTCACTCTTGCGGGAGCAACATCATCTTGTTCCAAAATATTGGGATCTAGGCAAAACACCCCTACTACCTTTGAACTTTGCTTTCTTGCAGCAGTCAGTCCTGTGTTGTCAGAAATACGTAAATCGCGGCGATGCCAAAATAAAATTAAGTCAGACATTCCATCCCTTGAATAGTTCGCTTGTACTAGCTTAAAGTCAACACAAGTCAAAAGTCAAAAATGCAGACCTTTCTCCTGGTACACCCAAAAAATGACTACGAGCAGAGATTTGGTGTCGGGATCTAAATCCCTGTCACCAAACACACGAATCCCGTTTGGGAATTCAAAATTATAGCGGTTTTCAATTGGGTGGAATACATCAAAGAGTTAAGGAACCGCACCCTCGACGCACCCTCGACGCAGATGAAGACAGATAAATTTGTACTTCATCCAGATGAAAAGCGCTATATTCATTCAAAATTCACCAAACACCTCGCGCCGTGGAAGCCCCTGGCTTCAGACATGGGGGTGACGCATTGGGACAAGGAGATGAGCCAAGCCCTAATAACCCCACGATTAATCATGGGGCTTCCAGATCAACCCAAGAGGGCTTGGCTCATCTCCCCAGTCATTCCCCCGGTAAGGCGCAGGCGATTTCAATCGCCGTCAAAATTGCTTCAAAAAGCATAACTATATCCATCCTTTTTGTGAATAGCTGAACAATATTTGTGACTGATACCTGAAATTCTTCCTGCGTTAGTAGCAATATCAAAACTACCTGTGGCACGACACAAGACACGCCCTAAATATTCGCCAACTTTCTTACCATTAATGACCATAGCTTTAACAATATCTCCAGTGCTAAAACCATAATGAATCTGTTTATTTGAACGATGACGAGTAGGGAACCCGAATTTATCAGTACCAGCCATCTGTCTAGTACCATGACCATTGGCTGTTATTAACAATGGTTTAATTCCTTTAATTTTGAGAAATGGCGTTGATTTGCCGACACAAGCAGCATCTAACCAATGAGTTTTCGGTAAGGCTTGCTGATTACGATTGAACTTTGTTAGACCTCCTGAACCTGTTTCTATGGGTAAGCCAGTTTCTTTTAAAGTTCTAAACAATGTCCACCTAGTTGTGTTTACTGCGGCTGCATCTGCCAATGGTCTTTTTGCTTGCGCCAAGATTTTCTGTAACTTGCTAGGGTCTTTTTTGAGAAATTCTTTGATATCTTTAGTTCCTTTTTTGGTGTTACATTTTTCGCAACTTAATGTGAGATTTCTAATCGAGTTAGAGCCTCCTTTTGCTCTGGGATGAATGTGTTCTATCTGTAGTGGCACGTCGCCTGCTCCACAATAAGCACATTGTCTACCCCATTTTTCTAATAGATATTCTCTGGTTTCGTAACCAGCCAAAGTACCTTGTTGATACTCTTTTCCTTGAATTTCTGGATTGCGCATTAACTGCATATCAAAGCGTACTAATTCCTGACTGATAGTTGCAATTGGTGCAAGTTTACGTAATCTTTCAACCCAGGTTTTGATATTCTCAACTCGACTCTGTAAACTTGGTGCTAACCATCCTTTTGGACGTGTTCTGTTTAGGAATCTGGGTTGTCTGTAACGAGTTTTTCTAGCCCGTCTACCGCGCCTTAATTGTCGTCTAGATGTTAAAGCATCTCTAATTGCAAAACCTCTATGCTTTAGTTCGGCTGCAAATACAACCTCCCTAGTAGTATCGTTAACTAATGCAATCCCTGTTGTTTTTGCACCAGGGTCAAGCTTTAATCGCAGTGGTGATACTGGTGAATCTGGACGTGATTCTTTGAGAAGAATGGTGAATGGAAAGCGACGATAGATGGCTGCTTTTTTGTTTCGCAACAATTGCCTTGCTTGTGCTGAATGAATTGGATTAAGTGGTCGTTTGTCGGTGTCTAAAACAAATACTTTGGACATAAGTCCCTCCTTGCGGGTAATGTTAGCCTCGTCAATGTTTAAGGTCGGTAACTATCTCAAAAGCACTGGCTTAACCCTTGTAGACCTGTTTAACTTTTGAGTCCTAGAGCAGAAGACTAGCTACGCATCTTCTGGTATGTTCTTTAACGCTTGCCTTAAACGTAGTCAGTTAAGATTTAGACTGGTCAGATGTGGGCTTTTTTCAAGCCCCCGCCTTTAGGCGTGGGGTTTCTGACGCATTAAGAATCTTGTTTTTGAATGCGTGAACTTTGTAAGTGCAAAGTACACACAATCATGCGTCCCAACTGCTGTGTCCCTTTGGAACTTACGCTCGTAGCGTCGTGTCCGTAGGACATATTTTGAATTTCAGCGTAAGCGAGTGGCTCCCTCATCTGTCCCAAGGTGAGGGAATTGCTGTTGTTGACAGTATTTCATTTGTCATCAGATAGATAGCAGTTTTGCCGCAAGTGGGACAAGGTACCTTATACTCTTGCACCGGAGACTCTCCTTTGCATTCGGTTAACAAACCCTGGCGACAATGGTAGCATTCAAAGAAGACACGGCTGATTGGCTTGTTACAGTCCAAGATTTTTATGTGCTGACACGGTTGTGGTGATGCTTCTTGTCTTTGTGGCTTGTAAGGTTTGCGAAAAGATGGCTTTTGTTCTTGTGAATTAATCATTTTTCCCTAAGGCAGGCTTAATAACAACACGATTCACAAGCCCAGCAAAATGCTGGTACTTGATTTTTGGTAAGGCTGATTGCCTCTCTCATATTCTATTGCGCTGACTATAAACTGTATCCGCTACCTTAGTGATAGAAGTCTCATCAAAGCAGGCATGGGGCAATGGTACGATTAAAACTGTGGCAGTGGATCGTGTTAGCAACACCGCTCGTAACAATCATCAGCTTCTTGCTGGTATCCGCAGGGTTGCAAATCCATGCGTGGAGCATGAGTTGGATCTGGGGCGTTTTCATCCTCGTCTTCGTTGGCTGGCGTTGGCTACTGGTTCGATGGACTCAACCTGTTGTCACGCAAATGGAAGCTGTTGTCGCACAGGTTAGCAAAGAACTGGAACTTCCAGATGATACAGTAGCACTACCAGCAGGAGATGACGCCACCAATCAAGCACAAGCAGCACTTCAAGATATCCTGAAAACAGCACAAAGCGATCTGCCGATTTGGGAAGACTGGCAAACTTTTTGGCAGCGGTGCCAGGAACTTGTCACTGCGATCGCCCACATCTACTATCCTCAAGTCAAATATCCCCTGCTAAATATTTACGTTCCCCAGGCGTACACGTTAATTCGAGGAACAGTGGATGATCTCGACCAGTGGATGCAAAAGTTATCACCCGTCCTAAATCAGGTGACTGTTGGACAAGCATACCAAGCATACAAAGTTTACCAGAAACTGGAGCCATCTGCTCGTAAACTTTTGCAAGTTTGGAATTGGGCACAGTGGCTGTTGAATCCTGTAGCGGCGGTGGCAAGACTTGCTAGTCAGCGTTCTAGTAACCGAGCAACTGAACAACTGCTGGTGAATTTTAGCCAGTTACTACGGCAAGCCGCTCTGAGAAATTTATCTCGACAGGCGATCGCCCTCTACAGTGGTAGTATACTGCCAGTTTCAGAATCCTCTGTTTCCACACCAACTCCACCCAAGGTAAAAACACAAACACTCCGAGACATCCTTGCTCAAGCAGAACCCGCCGTTGTGGTTGAGCAAAAACCCGTCAATCTTCTGCTCGTGGGGCGGACAGGTTCCGGGAAAAGCAGCCTGATTAACACGTTATTTCAAGCAGAGCAAGCAGCCGTTGATGTATTGCCTAATACTGATGAGATTCATAATTATCACTGGCAAAACCAAACGGGTGAAGCGCTGACGCTTTGGGATACACCAGGTTATGAACAAGTCAACCGTGCAGAATTCCGCAAGTTAGTGCTAGATTATGCTAAAAAGACAGACTTGCTACTGTTAGTCACTCCTGCTCTTGATCCCGCCCTACAAATGGATGTGGATTTTCTAAAAGACATGAAGGCAGAGATTGCAGACTTACCCACAATTACGATTGTGACTCAGGTGGATCGTCTGCGTCCTATACGTGAATGGGAGCCGCCATATGATTGGGAATGGGGCGAGCGTCCAAAGGAAATTGCGATTCGAGAAGCCACCGAGTATCGTGCTCAAATTCTGGGGGACTTTTGCAATTTGGTTTTACCTATTGTGACAAGTGATATCAAAACAGGTCGAACTGCTTGGGGAACAGAGGCGCTATCGTTAGCATTGATGCAGGCGATCGCACCTGCTAAGCAACTCCGTCTTGCCCGCTTTTTGCGTGATCAAGAAGCCCGTACCGTCGCTGCTGCTAAAATTATCGACCACTACACCTTCCAAATGACAACAACTCAAGGAGTGGCTGCACTGCTCAAAAGTCCTGTTCTTCAGTTTATTTCCACTTTGTCAACCGGAGCGCCGACTTTAGCATACGTGCTTGCAGAGCAAATTCCTGTGGAACAAACGCCCATTGTCATTGGCAAGCTTCAAATGGCATATGACCTTTTCTCGCTCTTGAATCCTGGTAATTCTAACACACTCAACTTTGACCTGCTCTCTGTTTGGTCACTGTTGCTAGAAAATTCCGCTGCACCTGACCGCAACGCTTGGGCTTTTGGTCACGCTTTAGTAGAATATTGGACTAGGAATTTGACGGTTGAACAACTACAAAAGCGGTTTGAGTACTATCTAGAGCTTTTTTAAGTTGGTTATGTTTTACACTAAAAACTCGTTGTCGTAAACCACGATAATTCATTGGTTCCTTGGTTTTTTAGCATCAGATGCATAATCATGTATCGCGATCACTGTATTTATTGTTAATAGTGGTTATACTGATGCGCAGCTTCTACATCTCGTGAAGCAGTGTCAAGAGATCATTGAGTTAAGGAGTTAGCGTACATTTGTATTTAGATGAGTGCTTAAGTGAAACATGACTCAAACCCTAACCCCAACCACACCACCTATTGAAGGTTCTCATCTCGTTCTATATAACGTCAGTTGGGAGATGTACGAGCAGCTGTTGGAAGTTTTTGCCCAACGTCCAACACCTCGTATGACTTACTACAAAGAAACTTTAGAACTGATGACGCCTTTGCCAGAACATGAAAGATATGGCTGGACTTTCGGACGATTAATCACTATCCTCTGTGAGGAACTTGGACTAGAAATTTTGGGGTTGAAATCGACAACTTGGCGTTCCAAGCCAAAGGCTGTTGGTAAAGAAGCTGATGAATGTTTTTATATTCAAAATGAAGCTGTCATGCGAGGAAGAATAAAAATTGACCTCAAAGTTGATCCACCGCCTGATTTAGCGCTTGAGATTGATATGACTCATTCAGCAATTGACAAGATGGCTGTTTATGCTGAACTGAAAGTGCCAGAAGTTTGGCGTTTCACTAATGGTCAACTCACAATTCATCTTTTGACAGAGGTTGGTTATATCGAATCTGAAACAAGTTTGGCTTTTGGCTCATTTCCTGTCAAAGAATTAGTACAATTTATACAGCTAGATTCTCAACAAGGTGAGAATGCTAGAATGAAAGAATTCAGGACATGGGTGCATTCTCGTATCTAAGCCTTTTCAAATGTATGCATCGTACTCAAATTTTCATAGCAGTATATTTTTATGGACAACACAGCAGCTGATTTTAAAAATCAGTGGAATGCAGAACTCTACGATAGTAAACATTCTTTTGTTTCCGAACTTGCTGCTAATTTAGTAGAATTACTATCTCCAAAACCAAGAGAATGTATTCTTGACTTAGGTTGTGGGACGGGTCATTTAACTCATAAAATTGCGAGCTTGGGAGCAGAAGTGATGGGTATTGATAGCGCTCCCACTATGATTGAACAAGCTCGTAAGAACTATCCTCACCTAGACTTTGATGTGGTCAATGCCAGAAATTTACCGTTTACAGAAAAATTCGATGGTATTTTTTCTAATGCCGTACTTCATTGGATTAAAGAAGCTGAAGAAGTCATCATTGGTATAAATAAAGCACTGAAACCTGGTGGGCGATTTGTTGCTGAATTTGGTGGCAAGGACAATGTGAAAGCCATTGTTAGTGCTATTTCTAGTGCTTTACAAAAAGCTGGTTATCCTGCTGATACAGCATTAAACCCTTGGTATTTCCCTAGTATTGGTGAATATGGAAGTTTACTAGAAAAACATGGTTTTCACTTAACTTTTGCAACTCTTGTTGAGCGTCTAACACCTTTGGAGGATGGCGAACAGGGAATGCAAAACTGGCTCAAAATGTTTGCAAATAACTTTTTTAAGAGATTATCTACTGATGAGCAGATAACGACCTTAGCTGATATAGAGAATCAGTTACGTCCAACTTTATACAAAAACGATACTTGGTTTGCAGATTATAGACGTATTCGAGTCATTGCAATGAAACCATGATGCGGCTTTGAATACAAGTCTTATTCAAAACCAAATTAGCAATATGTATCATTTTGCTTTTCTGGTGTCATCAAAAATCAAAAATCAGAATTCACTTGTCATAAGATTTAGACCGAATACCTCTATTAATATTTGCAACTTAAGGCAGATGTAGATTATATTAATTTTGACTAAACTATTAGTAATACCGACATTTTATCCTTCCATTTCATGGAGCTTACGTGGTAAAATTACTATGTCTGTTAATATTATTCAAGATAACAGTAGTAAAACGAATAAAAATCATCGTTCCATACAAATAGAGGTTGCTTTTTTTATATTAAGGTTAAAAAATGGGGTTTGGTTGTTTGGAATACCATCTTTTCTTTTTGGAGTCACCGATAGAAGCATAGCTGCCTTTGCTGATGGATATTTATCTGCGATAGAAGTCATACACATATTTACCGCCTCATTCTTTTTCTTAACTTGGCTGTTTTTAAAACCAGAGCAAAGCTTTGATATTAAAGATGTAGATAATATTCAAAGCTGTCTAGAGCAATTCTATCTAAATCCGACTCAAGACAGAAATTTTGAGCTAAAGAAGCGACATATCATTAGTCAGAAATACATTTTACCCTTTCCTTATGTCTGCCAAATTTACCATCTGTTGAATTTAAAGCATTTGGAAACTATTCACAAATTCAGTCTTAATAACTTGAGAGTCATTCAAGTTAGTAAGGTTCAATCCACGTCCACTGGTGGAAGCATTACATTTCAAACACTTTTAGATTCTCCAGTTAATATTTTAAGAATTTGGAGACAACCAATTGTTGAAGTGGATTTAATATTGCATGGTCCATACACTGTAGAACTAAGTATTCCAGTTTACAGCAAGAAAAGAATAACAGTTATGTTTTATGCTTACCCATTAACAGAGAAGACTCATCATTTCTTCATTGACATCTACAGTGATCTAGAATGGCCAAAACCCATTTTGCAGATTATACTGCATACTGCTTCTTGTTTGACTTTGATTGAAGATTTGCCTTATTTACGAAAACTAGCTGAAAGAAACATACATCATCTCGTCAACCAAAACAGGATTTCAAATCACGAAATGATGTGGCTTTTTAATAGATTTGTTGAGTTACATGATTCGAGTGTAGAAATGCCCAAATTACAATTAAAGGAAGCTACTGAGAAAGTCCTGAGTAGTGAGTCATGAGTCCTGAGTCTTTTTTCTCTACTCTTGTTGTGAATTTCACGAACCTATGCTCGGGCTAACAGAGGGGCTGCTGCAAGCAATGCTATTGTGTAAGGGTGTTGTGGATTAGTAAATATCTGCTGAGTGGGACCAATTTCCACGATTTTCCCACTATTCATGACAGCAATTCTATCACACAAAAACCGCGCTAACCACAAGTCATGAGTGATAAACAAATACGTTAATTCAAATTCCTCTTTCAACTCGAGCATCAAATCTAAAACTTGCGACTGCACGCTAGCATCTAACATACTCACTGGTTCATCACAGATGAGCAGTTTAGGACGAGTCATTAAAGCACGGGCGATCGCCACTCTTTGCTGCTGTCCCCCAGATAAATCCGACGGATAACGCTGATAATACACTTGTGGTGGCTTTAACCCTACTTTCTCCAGCATCGACAGCACTTCTTGTTTTGCTTTTGCTGCATCGGCTAGCTTGTGAATCAGCAAAGGGTCTGCTATATTTTGTCCCACCGTCATCGCTGGATTTAAGCAAGCATGGGGATCTTGAAAGACCATTTGCATTTGCCGTCTAGAAGCACGCATTTGTTGGCGCGATAAATTCGTTAAATTCTGTCCCAAAAACTCGACTTTACCTGCTGTCGGGCGAACCAGTTGCAATATTGTCCGCGATAGGGTGCTCTTACCGCAACCAGATTCCCCAACTAATCCCAGAATTTCTCCTGGATAAAGTTCTAGGTTGATCCCATCCACTGCTTTGATGGTTTGATTCTGCCGTTTTAACAATCGCTCTATAAAATTGGGTTCTAAGGTGTAATGCTGTTGTAATTCTAGGACGCGGAGTATAGGCGAGTGAACCTCTTTTCCTTTCTGTGCTGAGGAGGAGTCAGACAGTGAGGTCATTTCATCGACGCTTTGAATATGCAAAGCTGCTTGTAAGAGAGACTGTGTATATTTGTGTTGGGGTTGCCCGAACACAGTTTGAGAAGAACCCATTTCGACCATTTTGCCATTGTACATGACGCCAAGGCGATCGCAATACTCGGCAACAAGAGCCAAATCGTGGGAAATTAATAGCAATGCCATGTTTTCTTCACTGCACAGCCGTGTGAGTTCCTGCAAAATCTGAGCTGAGACTGTGACATCCAAACTCGTGGTGGGTTCGTCAGCAACAATTAACTTGGGATTGAGAAGCAAGGCTAGGGCGATCGCCACCCTCTGACGCATTCCACCGCTAAACTCGTGGGGATACTGACTCCAACGACTAGCAGGAATTTTAACCTTTTCTAAAGCAGCAATAGCTTTTTCTTTGGCTTGTTTGCTCGATAATTGGGTGAAGTGAGCCTTCAATGTTTCCAAACAGTGATTGCCAATAGTCATCAGCGGATCGAGGCGCGTCATGGGATCTTGAAATATCAGCGCGACTGCTTCTCCCCGGAATTTTCGCAACTGTTCAGGCGTCATATCAAACACTGAACGCCCTTGAAACATCACCCGTCCCCCAATTTGGGTTGAGGGTGGTAGTAAACGCATTGCTGCTCGTCCCAGAGTTGACTTACCACAGCCCGACTCTCCAACCAATCCCATTCTTTCCCCAGGTTGCAAGGTGAAAGAGACACCATCTACCGCCCACTGAACTTCTTCATCACTACGATGAGGGTAAGCAACTCGCAAATTTTCAATACAAAATAAGGTTTCACTCATAATTAGCTATCAGCCATCAGCTCTTTTGCTATCAGCTTCTAAGTTTTAAAATTAAGATACTCTATCACATAACATATGTCAGGGTTATTGCCTAATACCATCTTTCTGTGAAGATGAGCTTAATCTTGAGCCTACGCAAATAACCCTTATATTTGTAGCGCCAACCTTAGAAGGGTTGGGCAGTGCAAATATTAAGTGCATTTTGACACAGATTTTATATGAGTATCTTTTGAAAAGAATATAGAACTGAGAAATACTATCGCTCCAAAATTCTACGGATAAATTAGTCTGTTTAGGGAGATCCAAAAAATAAAATATCCAGCCGTCTCATTTATCGATTCTCCCAAATCCTTGCGTTGAGGTCGTCAAGCGCCCAGAGGACTGGGACACGGCTAGATATTTTATGACTTGTAAGTGCCTTATCACTTTGACTCTCCACTTAGCTAGCAAGAATTTATACTGAATTCTTATTCTTCAGTTTTAAAATCTTTATCAGCCAAAAGTTCAAATTTCAAGAATTCTTGACTTTTGACAGATTTTACGGCAAACAGTGACATTAAAATTTGTAAAAATGACTACAAAATCTTGAGAAATATCAAGGAAAAAGTTTAAAGAAAAGTTCAAAAACTTTAAATTTTCATTTTAAATTTTTATTTGTCATTTTTGTTGCATTATTGCTTGCTCTTCTGGTACTTTTTATTGCAATATGGCATTACAGTATTCGATGAGAGTTGTCAGACGATCGCCTATGGCATCAAGTCTACTTTTGGCAGTGGAAGCTTGCCGCGCTCCTTGGAAAAACATCACATCTATTTCCAATAGCCGCAGCTGCTTACTCATTTCCGTTTGATATGACTGTAACCGACCCTCATCTTTGCTGTACGTGTCTAGATTAACCAAAGGCACAATCTGTTGCTGAAAAAATTGCTGCAAGGATCTTACGCGCTGCAGCAATTCGGGTGCATCTACAATGGTTGTCGTGACATCCGAATGCAATTGTTTCAGCAATACTTTCAATGCGTGATATTTCTCGCGAATTAGAGACATCAAGTTCTTCTTGAGATACTATTAAAGTCAAGGTAATGTCAAGAAACATTTCTGATAGACTAAACTTTCTTAAATTTTATTTTCGAATTTCTTACCTCATATGAAATGTGGGGCTGGGTTTGGCATTACATTGATTTTCCCAACTTATGATACTAGACACTTGTACGCTGATATTTACACTCTTTGCCTGAGGGAATCCACTTTGCATAGAAGCACTCTTTGTGCAAGTGTCTGTAATAGCTTCTTCTGACGGCAATGCCGTTAACATCATCCACTTTCTCACTTTACTATCAATCACCTAGCGACGCCTATTCTATGAGCAGCACTGTAGTAACTACCAGAATTGATATTACCCTTCCAGAATGGCTACAGATTTGTCTAAATGGGTCATATATAGTAAGCCCAGAAGCTGAAGATGACCGAAGGCAAAACGATATGGCTTTAATTCGTCGAGCATTTGAATTTGCTTATCAGTTGCACCAGGGTCAGTACCGTAAGTCAGGAGAACCATATATTTGTCATCCTGTGGCTGTTGCTGGAATATTGAGAGAGTTAGGGGGCAGTGCTGATATGATAGCAGCTGGATTTCTCCATGACGTAGTAGAAGATACAGATGTCACCATTGAAGAGATAGAGCAGCGCTTTGGGAAAGAGGTGCGGCTCTTGGTAGAAGGTGTGACAAAGCTTTCTAAAATTAATTTCAAAAGTAAGACCGAAAGCCAAGCAGAGAACTTTCGCAGAATGTTTCTGGCAATGGCGCAAGATATTCGGGTGATTGTGGTAAAGTTAGCAGACCGTCTGCACAATATGCGGACTCTGGAATACCTTCCTGATGAAAAACGCCGCCGGATTGCTTTAGAAACACGAGAAATTTTTGCTCCCCTAGCGAATCGCTTGGGGATCTGGAGCATAAAATGGGAACTGGAAGATTTGGCTTTCAAATACCTAGAACCAGAGGCTTACCGTCAAATCCAAGAGTATGTAGCCGAAAAACGGACGGCGCGGGAAGAGAGATTGACGAAAGTTGCTGAAGCTTTACGGGCTCGGCTGGAAGAAGCAGGGATCAAGTGTCTTGATCTGAGTGGACGTCCGAAGCACCTCTACAGCATTTACCTCAAGATGCACAGGCAAAACAAAGAGTTTCACGAGATTTACGATTTAGCAGCACTACGGATTATTGTCAACACTAATGAGGAATGTTACCGTGCCTTAGCAATTGTTCATGATGCTTGCCGTCCAATACCTGGTAGATTCAAGGATTACATCGGCTTGCCTAAACCGAACCGCTACCAATCGTTGCATACTGGGGTTATGGGTCCGTGGGGTCGTCCTTTAGAGGTGCAAATCCGGACATTGGAAATGCACCACGTCGCCGAGTATGGAATTGCAGCTCACTGGAAGTATAAAGAAACAGGAGGCTCCAACAGTATTCACTGGACCCCATCAGATGAGAAGTTTACCTGGTTGCGGCAATTACTGGAATGGCAGAGTGACCTCAAGGATGCTCAAGAATATTTGGAAAACATCAAAGATAACTTATTTGAAGATGATGTTTATGTTTTCACACCCAAGGGAGATTTGGTTGCTTTAAATCCTGGTTCCACAACCATAGATTTTGCCTATCGCATTCACACAGAAATCGGGAACCACTGTGCGGGATCAAAGGTCAATGGGCGGATGGTACCACTTTCAACGCGACTGCAAAATGGTGATATTGTAGAGATTCTGACGCAAAAGAACGGTCATCCCAGTTTAGATTGGTTAAACTTTGTCAGAACTTCGGCAGCGAAGAATCGGATTAAACAGTGGTACAAGCGATCCCGCCGGGAAGAAAACATTGCCCGTGGTCGAGAATTGCTGGAAAAAGAATTGGGGAGATCAGGTGTTGAAAACCTGATTAAGTCGCAACCCATGCACATAGTTGCAGAACGATGTAATTATCATTCTGTAGAAGATTTACTCGCGGCTTTGGGCTACGGTGAAGTGACGCTGAACTTAGTACTTAACCGTTGGCGAGAAATCGTAAAAGCGCAACAACCTATTACAGATGCACCTCCAGTTCCTACGAAAGAGTCAGCCTCAACAACCAAAGCTTTACGAGACGTGACTCCAGCAACCTCACGCACCACTGACTCACCGATAGTTGGGGTAGAAGGGTTAGTGCATTATTTAGCGAAGTGTTGTACTCCCATTCCTGGAGAACCGATTATTGGTGTTGTGACACGAGGTAGAGGCATTTCGATTCATCGCCAAGGATGTCAGAATCTGGAGAGTGTAGAGTGCGATCGCCTAGTCCCAGTCCATTGGAATTTAGCAGGCGAAATCTACTCTCGTCCTACGACCTATCCTGTGAATATTCAGATTGAGGCTCTCGACCGCGTAGGAATTCTAAAAGATATTCTCTCACGCTTAAGTGACCACGGGATCAACGTACGTCATGCTCAGGTCAAAACAGCTAATAGTGAACCAGCATTGATTGACTTGGGGATTGAGATACGCGATCGACCACAACTCGAACAGATATTTACTCAAATCAAAAAACTGAGCGACATTATCAACATTCGTCGTATCGGTCAGATTGAGGAATAGTGAACCCGAAGGGTGAAATTCCTTCGTAATTCGTAATGACATAGATTACGAATTACGAATTAAGTAAATATTCGGAACCTTTTACTGCCTACAATAGTCTTGAGAGTTAAGTATTATCTGCTAAATAAAAACACATACATAACTGTATACAAGCAAGCTAAACCTAGGCGAAAACTCCTAAAAAGTTAGGTCTAGTGCAGCGGGTGCGGAAATAACAAGGGCAGTAAAAAAACTGCCAACCCATGATGGGATAAGCATTATTTCCTTCAGTAGAGCTGCATAGCTGCCTTTTTTCTTGACCTCTGGAGGGATTTTCTATGAGGCACAAACCACTTATGCTCTCTACACTAGTCATTGTTCTAGTTGCTGGACTAGCGACAATAGGCGTCGTGTTAGTGCAACCGCGAGTTCGCACAGCTTCTAGTGGTATTGTTGAGTATGAATCAACTTCCAAAGCCAAAGATTTTTTAAAAACAATAACACAGCAGATTGTGAAACTGGAGATACAGCGTGCGATGTTAGAGCCTGTATTTACGCCAGAATCCTCAGTCATGAAAAAAATTGAATCTCAACTCAGAAGCTTACAGCAACATCTTTCACAATTACAGTCAGATGCTGACCAAGCAGCTGTTAATCATGCTGTCTTTGAAGCTATCAAAGCTAAGATTGCAGAACTAGAAGTCAAACGAGCATTGCTAGAGCCTGTATTCGTCCCAGAAGCCCCACTCATGCAAAAACTCGAATCTCAGTTGAAAAGATTGTGGGAACGCCTTGCGCAAATACAACCAAACAATCAAGTAGCCGTCAATCGTGCTATCTCTGAAGCTATCAAAGCCAAAATTGCGGAACTTAAAACAGAGCGTTCCTTGCAACCAACTCAAGACTCCCCGACATCTCCAACTCTGTCTTCTATAGACTCTAAGTTGAAAAGCTTGGAGAAACGTCTTGTTGTGCGATAGATGAGGTCTATTGACTGCTCCGCAAGCATCGTTATCAAAAATAGGACTTACGCACCATCTGCTAGAAACCCGGTTTCTTCGTTCGTATTTGGTTACCAAACAGACGATTTTTGGTAGAAACCGGGTTTGTTTGTGCAAGTCCTGAAAAAGACAAAAGACAGACAAACATCGTATTCAGGAAAGAAACCTATAGACAGATAAATATTTTGTGTGTCATTGTGTATTTATGCGACATATTAAAATTTATCTATTTTGCTATTGAAATAACTAGCAATTGAAATAAAAAATATTTATCAAAGTCATTAGAAAAATGAGATTCAAGATAAGGACAGCTAGATGGCATGTGGTTCTTCTGGTGTTTGTTGGTCTGGGATTAGGGCTGCTTATTGGAAAAGTAGAGTTTTTGCACCAGAAGACAACCTCAAATCCACAAGACACTATCTCTAGTGAGTATTCCAGCTTTCAGCCTGATGTTAAAGCAGTAACAGCAAATCGACAGACGAATTTCTCTAGTCAAAATTCAAAATCACAACCAGAGGTCAAGACCCCAACGTTAATTCCAGAAATGACTCTCTCTCGTCAAAATCCAAAATCTCAACCTCAACAGCAGACAAACCAAAATAGCCAACCCGCAGTCAAAACAAAAACGCCAAATCCAAAAACGACTCTCTCCAGGCAAAATTCACTATCTCAACCTCAACAGAAAATAAACCAAAAGAGCAAACCTCAAAAGGCTCGCATTTCTCCAATCAAAACCACTGCAGCTTTTAGAGCTTACAAACCTAGATATGAGATTGCTTGGGCAAACCCAACTAACTTTGGAGAGCGGCTTGCTAAAGATGCTGATGGTACACTCGTCAACAACTTACCGCTCATAGTACTTCATGAAACCGCTGCACCTGCATCCAGTGCCATTAATTTTTTTCAGACTCCTCACGATGATAGTAATGTTCAAGCAAGCTACCATACTATGATTAAGCTGGATGGGACGGTTGTTTACACAGTCCCGCCAGAAAAACGAGCCTTTGGTGCAGCTAATTCAGTGTTTGATGGATCGCTTGGTTCAGAAACTGTGCAGACCAACCCCGATCTCCCTCCGTCTGTGAATAACTTTGCTTATCACGTCAGTTTAGAAACACCGCCATCTGGTGTCATGAATAACGAACCTACCCACACTGGCTATACAGAGGCTCAATACCAATCTCTGGCTTGGCTGATTGCTCAAAGTAATGTTCCAGATCAGAGGATTACAACCCATCGAGATGTTGATCGTTCAGGTCAAAGAATTGATCCCAGAAGTTTTGATTTGAATAAGTTTTTTAACGTACTTCATTCATTCCGTGGGGTCGTTTCTATTAATTAATTAAGTAACCCCTATAATGATTTGAAGCTTTCTTCACTCTGGTACTTTTGAATTGACACCTCTAAATTCAATATATGGATAAATCAAACAAGCTATTTACCAAAAGTGAAATGACTATAAAATCCAAATATTGGAAGAATCTTCAAGTATTTACACGTGTCTAATTTCGTCAAAAAAGTAAGCCTTGACTGCTCTTGGATTGAAATAAAGCTCAACAAAAAACAAAACGGTCACGAGGTGTCCCACCCCCTGACCTATAGATTAACCAAGTTTTACAACACACAACCACACACATTTTTGTGGGGGTCTCTTACTATGTTAAACAATCTTATGGTTTTGGTCTAGATTTTTACTGCTGATATTTGCTATCTACACTTTTTTTATTGATAGGAATTTGCATAACTTAAGAATTGAGAGGATAAAGTCTTAAATAAGGCATGATTATTAAGTGAGTTTATCACTGCAAATTCTCATGCAAGAGCTATTTCCAGGAGAAGTGTTCGCCAACACTGCTGATTTTGACACTGGTATTCGCCAGTTTTTACCGCGATATGATGAAATACTTTCTGTGATCACTCGCTGTCTGACTTCTACAAGTCATCGTATCTTGGAACTAGGCTGCGGTACAGGCGAACTCAGTCTGAGCATACTCAACCGTTACCCAGATGCTCAAGTCATTGCCATAGATTACTCACCCCGAATGTTGCAATTTGCCCAAGAAAAAATCACCGTCGCTGGATATAAGGCAAGATGGACTGGTGTAGAAGTGGATTTTGGTGACTGGGCAAATCATCAAGAGGAATCAGACATTGGTGAGGAATTTGACGCCTGTGTGTCATCGTTGGCAATTCACCATCTTAAGGATGAGATGAAATTGAAATTATTTCAGCGAATTTGTGAGAGTCTTAATGAGGGCGGTTGTTTTTGGAATGCAGACCCCATTCTGCCAGAGTCACCTCACTTAGCAGATGTTTACAAAGCAGTACGAGAGGAGTGGACAACCCAACAAGGGACAAGCCTCACAGAGATTCGTCCTAAAACTGGCAACACTACTACTTACGGACATTCCAGTCAAGATCAGCTTGCGACCTTAGATGCTCATTTACAAATGCTAACAAAAGCCGGTTTTAAAACGGTGGTCATTCCTTGGAAATATTACGGTTTAGCAGTTTTTGGCGGCTGGACTCGCTGCAATAAACCGTAAGCAGTCCTTGGTACTCGTGATGAATTGCGTCTTAATATTTATGAGCACTACACGACTTCTTGTTTTTAAAAATTCATGAAATTATCAAATTTGGAGTAACAAAACAGTCATAAACCACACAATGGCCTTCAACAGGAACTATGATCTAAAGCCATTGGGTCTATGAACAAGAAGAGGAGCATTGACGCAACGGTTTGCTGATTGTACCTGCCACATCACAGTGCTACTTTGTACTTTCAAAGTACCTTGTGAGAGTACTGTCTTCTCTTAAGGGACTTTCTGAAAATAGAAGGTAGCAAATATCAGGGGTTTGCAGTTGGGAATGATGACTCTGCTCCTTGTTGTAAAGAGTAAGAGACACTGTTTACCATCACTTATCTAAAAAAGGAGAACATCTTTAAGATGGCCCGAAAAAAGAAAAAATCTGTTATGTCTGAATGTGAGCATCAACTTTACTCCAGATGCCCTATCTGTTGTATTGTCCCACCCCATATGCTGGAAAATGTTGCAGTAAATGGTAACCAAGAGCAGCGTGAGTGGGCGTTTCGTACATTAAACGTTTCCGCACAATTTCGCGGACGGCGGAACGTAATAGGTGCTGTCAATTTTGCGGTTTCCCCTGGTCAGAAACGTCGTACCATCTTTGATGCTAAAAATACTGAACAACTCCCTGGTGTGCTTGTGCGTGGAGAAGGCGATCCCCCAAGCCAAGATGTGGCGGTCAATGAAGCCTACGATGGGGCTGGTGCAACTTATGACTTGTTCAAAGAGATTTTTGAGCGCAATTCTATTGATGACAAGGGACTGCGTTTAGACTCTACCGTGCATTACAACGTCAAGTATGACAACGCCTTTTGGAATGGCGACCAGATGGTTTATGGAGATGGTGACGGAGAACTGTTTCAACGCTTCACCAAATCTATAGATGTTATTGGGCATGAGTTAACTCATGGGATCACTCAGTATGAAGCCTCTCTCATCTATTATGGAGAACCTGGGGCACTTAATGAGTCATTCTCTGATGTTTTCGGCTCTCTTGTCAAACAGCGAGTCAAAAATCAGACTGCAGAGCAGGCAGACTGGATCATTGGAGAAGGTCTATTAACACCTCAGGTGAAAGGCGTTGGCATTCGCTCAATGAAAGCACCTGGGACAGCGTATGATGATCCAGTATTGGGTAAAGACCCCCAACCAGCGCATATGAAAAAGAAATACACTGGTATGGAAGATAACGGTGGAGTACATATCAACTCAGGTATCCCCAATCATGCCTTTTACTTAGCAGCAACGGAAATTGGCGGCTTTGCATGGGAAAAAGCTGGGAAAATCTGGTACATTGCTTTGTGCGATCGCCTAAAATCCAAAGCCAATTTTAAACAAGCTGCCAATACAACTATCAAAGTTGCTGCAGAACTTTACGGTCAAGGAAGTAAAGAACAAAAAGCAGTGCAGAACGCTTGGCAAAAGGTAGGAGTTATTTAAAATGATGAATTATGAGTCATGAAACTTTTAACCAGTTATCAGTTATCAGTTATCAGTTATCAGTTGCTTGATAACCGCTAACTGTTAACTGTTCGCTGTTTACTGTTTTAATGATTCATAACTCATCATTTACTATTGTTGTTTCTTGATAAACTGGGAGATATATTGTTAAACTCCCAGTTTTTACTATTTTTTGCAAAACATAACAAGACGGAGAGCAAGAAAATGCGGATATCATTTGAACGCACGGGTGGTTTTGCAGGAATAAGCAGAAAAAAAACTATAGATACGGCTAATATTGCGGCAAATGAAGCTGACCAACTCCCCCAATTAGTAGAAGCCGCAGATTTCTTCAATCTACCCGAAAAGATAACAGCTTCTACGACCCAACCAGACCGCTTTCAGTACAAGCTAACTGTAGAAAACGAAGGAAGAGAACACACAGTGACTATAAGTGAAGCAGCCATACCAGGAACATTAAGACCCTTGATTGAATGGCTGCAAAAAAGATAAAATAAAGAACAATAAAGAAAAAATGGAAAAAATTTTCATTTATCTTGTAGAAAAATGAAAGAAAAAGCATAAAAAATCGTCTCTTTTCCCAGTTCTTTTTTCTTACAAAAGTTCCCAAGCCTGTTCTTTATATCCATATTGAAAGATTTCTGGATGCAGGATTTCTGCCAAAATTTCCAGTGAATCTACAAGTCGTGGTCCTGGACGATTAAAGTAGGAATTGCCATCAGTGATGTAAACTCTGCTAGTTTGGACAGCGTGCAATTTGTGCCATTCTGGACGTTGACTGAGTACTTGGGCTTCTTGACGTGTGCGATTTAAATCAAAGCCACATGGCATAAAGATGATGATATCCGGATTGCTAGAAATGAGTGTTTCCCAGGTCACAGAAGTAGAAGACTGACCTGTCATACTAAGTAGTGGTTGTCCTCCTGCGAAGGTTACTAATTCAGGAATCCAATTAGCAGCAACCATCAAAGGGTCAGTCCACTCAATGCAAGCAACAGTTGGAAGGTGTTCTGTTTGGGAAAGACCTTTTGTTTTTTGAGCGACTATTTTCACCCGGGCTTCTAAATTTTCTATCAACTGGAGCGAATCTACCCCAAAAACGTTAGCAACTCGCTGAATATCCTCCCAAATATCTTTAAGAACATTTGGCTGTAAAGAAATAATCTTAGGTGAGCTATTGGTGAGGATGCTAACGGCTTCTTCCACATCCTTTAAGCTAACAGCACAGACATCACATTGGTCTTGGGTAACAATGTGAGTGGGCTGTAATTTCTCTAAAACATCTGTGTTGATTTGATAAATACTCAGGGCAGATTGCAACAGATTGCCAACTTTATCATGAATTTCAATACTTGGGGCATTGCTATTGATGCGTGCTTGAGTACAAACAGGGCGGTCTTGAATTTCTGGGGGATAATCACATTCGTGCGATCGCCCAACAATTGCATCCGTCAACCCCAAAGCTGCTAAGGTTTCTGTCCCACCTGGAATGAGGGAGACAATTCTTACACTGCTATCTATCATTCTCAACCTCCACTACAGCTGCCGTCACCCCAATTTTCGCAAAATTTTATAACTCAGGAATCTTTCTCTAGGTCAATGCATAGGCGCGACTGGAGAAATAAGGTTATGGAATAATGGGGTGTAAAAAACAAGACTGATAGCTAGTGCAGCTCATGTTGCTATATACAGTTGATAAACAGCAGCGTCAACCTTAGGAAAAAACAATTTTTGTAGTAGGGTGAGCATTGCTTACCCTTCGGGGAAGACCTCCGGTCTCGCTGCGCTAACACCAGTCGCCTACGGAGGAGCCAGTGCGGTCTTGGGGTCTCACGCCAGGTGCTACAACGGGGGGAACCCCGCAACGCACTGGCTCCCCAAGTAGAGCATCTGGCGTTGGAAACCCTCCTGCAGCGCTGGATTCACCGTTCGC
>JAAUSC010000273.1 GCA_012031965.1 Scytonema sp. RU_4_4 | reverse complement strand
ACGCAGAACGCGCGATCGCCCTCCCACCTCCCTTCTGGACGTTCCCCACATATCTTCTTGAAATTGCCCCCACACCATCCAGCTCTGCCAACGTTTGAGTGATTTGGTCTTGCAACTGTTTCATGAACTGACTGACTCTGGCTTTTGTGTCAGTTGGCAGGGTTTGAGTAGATTCTGCCTGCATTGTTGGGGTTTGGGAGTTGGTCACCATAGACTCAAGAACCATTTATTACAATTTTGGTGAAAGCAACAATTTTTTCAATTGAAAATTCCTGAGCAACAGACGCCTTAAAGCAGGCTAAAATTGCCCAAAGAGCTATTCTTTCTGTAGTCAAGCTTTAATACACTGACAGGCATGACTACAGTTAGTTATTTTCTCTCAAATGCGTGTATGCTTGTGTGTTTGTTGATTTTTTTCAAGTTGTTTATGTTTATGTAAAGTTTTGGGATAGACACTAAACTCCCTTAGATTAAGTCTACAAGCACTTGCGACATAGGAAACTCAACCCCCTGTCTAAAGAAAAATCTATGACTAATGACTAATGAACGCCAGATACCTACGGAGGGAAACCCTCCTGCAGTACTGGCTCCTAATGACTAATGATTAATAACTGCCAAAACATCGTTAACTTTCTTTGTACCGACCTACTTACGCTCTACCTTAAGGAGTGTATTTGTTTAATGAAGGTTAACGAAAAAGTATCGATTATACTTTCAGTCATCAATTTGGCGTATATGTTAAATGGTAACTTACTATACTGAAGGCAAAATTGAGAAATTTTCATGCAAGGGCTGATAACACATGATAACTATGCCAGAGTTACCAAAAAGCGTGTAGCGAGGAGAAATTAGGAAAATGCGAGCTTGGTTATCCAAATTCGTCCAGCGTAAACGTCGCCGGTTTTGCGTTTCTCTGGTGCGGACGTACCGAGAGATCAGTTCTGCTTCTGTGGATGAACTTTGGCAAAAAGTGGTTGATATAGCAGATGTTTCTTGGCATCCATTGCTCAAAAGCACTAACGTTCCGTATGGATTAGTACCCAAACCTGGACTAATCTATCAAGCAGTAACACGCTTGTCACCAATTCCCATTCGCATTTTTGTAGAACGCGTCAATCCTCGCGAGTTACTGAGTGTGAGAGTGCTGGCAATTCCTGGCGTAGAGGAACGGGTGACTTATAAGGTAGAATCTACAGTTTGTGGCACTTGTTTGTCATATTCTGTAACCCTACGTGGTTGGTTGTCGCCGTTAATCTGGTCTTTTTCCCGTCCTTACGCGGATCGGGTAGCACGAGCCCTAGTCGAAGCAGTTGAAGGAGCGGCAATACAAGCGGTATCAAGGAAGCGAAAATCTCTCAAAGATGGTTGTTTTGATTTTTAGCCCTTAAGAGCCACTGCGGGGGTTCCCTCGTTGAGTGCAACTGGCGTTCATTAGTCATTAGGAGCCAGTACTTGATGAGGGGAGCTAGTGCGGTCTTGGGGTCTCCCCAAGTAGAGCATCTGGCGTTTTCCCTCACGCTTGTTCTGGCGTTCATTAGTAAAAGAGCTACTCACTTTGGACTCACCGACTACGGACTATTGACTATTGACTTGAGATTGTGAACTCTAAATTCTGGACTAAATATTAACAATTAACGAGTCGCTAAAAGTTAAGATTCTAGTAGATAACAAGACTTTTTGTTAAAAATTATTGAAATAGAAAGACTAAAAACATTATGTATGATGTCCTCGATACTCATTCAGTCCTAGAAGTGTTGCGACCAGTGCAAGATCCAGAACTTCGCAAAAGTCTGGTAGATCTGAACATGATTCGCAACATCAAAATTGACGAGGGCAAGGTTAACTTTACCTTGGTATTGACAACACCTGCCTGTCCTTTGCGTGAATTTATTGTGGAAGACTGCAAAAAAGCTGTTTTACAGCTTCCAGGAGTTCTAGAGGTATCTGTGGAGGTCACAGCGGAAACGCCCCAACAGAAAACTTTAAGCGATCGCACTGGTGTTCCTGGTGTGAAGAATATCATTGCGGTTTCCAGTGGCAAGGGAGGGGTTGGGAAAAGTACGATTGCTGTGAATGTCGCAGTTGCTTTGGCTCAAACAGGGGCGAAGGTTGGTTTACTAGATGCTGATATCTACGGTCCCAATGACCCTACCATGTTAGGACTGGGTGATGCTCAGATGATAGTGCGGTCTACAGAGAAAGGCGAAATTCTGGAACCTGCTTTCAATCACGGCGTCAAATTAGTCTCAATGGGCTTTTTAATTGACCAAGATCAACCAGTGATTTGGCGTGGACCAATGCTTAATGGAGTCATTCGCCAGTTTCTCTACCAAGTGCAATGGGGAGAACTAGACTATCTGATTGTGGATATGCCACCCGGAACAGGCGATGCTCAGTTAACATTGACACAAGCAGTACCAATGGCAGGAGCAGTCATTGTCACCACACCCCAAAATGTCGCCCTGTTGGATTCTCGCAAGGGGTTGCGAATGTTCCAGCAGATGAACGTGCCCATCCTGGGAATAGTAGAAAATATGAGCTATTTTATTCCACCAGATATGCCAGATAAGCAGTATGACATTTTTGGTTCCGGCGGTGGCTCTAAGACTGCGGCTGAGTTAGGAGTGCCATTGCTGGGGTGCGTGCCACTAGAGATTTCTACTAGAATTGGTGGTGATAAAGGTGTACCCGTAGTTATTGCCGAACCAGAGTCAGCTAGTGCGATCGCGTTAACGGCGATCGCACTCGTTATTGCTGGCAAAGTATCAGTTGCGGCGCTGACATAACCTGACAACAGAAAAATTTGAATTTTCACCTGGTTGAAGGTGCTCAGCTTGGAATAAAGATTTTTAGTGGTTCCCAAATTTAAAATCTCAAAATTAAAGTGTAAAAGTATACAATAATGTTGTTAAAACGTTCGCTCCCCAGAATTCGTTGGAAATACTGGGTCAAACCTTGGCAACAAGTCGATTTGTTGTTATTTTGTTTGCCAATAGCTCTCACCATATTCGGCGGCATTATGATCCGCAGTACAGAATTGAATCAGGGACTAACTGATTGGTGGTGGCACTGGCTTATGGGAGGCATTGGCTTGACAATTGCCTTATTTATCGCCAGAAGCCGTTACGAACACCTGATTCAATTACACTGGGTCACTTACGCCATGACCAACTTTAGCCTGATCGCGGTCATGGTCGCTGGTCAAAGTGCTAAAGGCGCACAACGGTGGATTAATATCGCCGGTATTGCTGTACAACCTTCAGAATTTGCCAAACTAGGATTGATTATTACCCTCGCGGCACTGTTACACAAGCGCACTGCTTCTCATCTTGATAGTGTTGTCAGAGCTTTAGCAATCACCGCTGTGCCTTGGGCATTGGTCTTCTTACAACCAGATTTAGCAACATCACTGGTCTTTGGTGCTATTGTGTTGGGGATGTTGTACTGGGCAAACGCCAATCCTGGCTGGTTAATACTATTCATTTCTCCAGTTATTGCAGCGATTTTGTTCAGCATACCTTGGCCATTATCAGAAGCACCGATAGTTTTGTTTAACCAGATATCTTTGACAGCGTTGGGGTTAATTTGGTCAGCAACTATGGGGCTGGTTGGCTTCTTAACTCTGCCTACCAGACAAAACATCATTGGCGGTCTAGGCGCAATAGGTCTTAACCTTTTGGGTGGAGAATTAGGTGTATTTGCCTGGAACCATATTTTGAAGGACTATCAAAAACTCCGCCTAACTAGTTTTGTAGCCCCCGAACAGGATCCCCTTGGAGCTGGATATCACCTCATTCAATCTCGTATTGCCATTGGTGCTGGTGAATGGTGGGGATGGGGTCTTTTCAGAGGTCCTATGACTCAATTAAATTTTGTCCCTGAACAACATACAGACTTTATCTTCTCCGCAGTGGGTGAAGAATTTGGTTTTATTGGCTGTCTGATCGTACTGTTTGTCTTTTGCTTAATTTGTCACCGTCTGTTACATATTGCCCTAACTGCCAAAGATAACTTTGGCTCTTTGCTCGCTGCGGGCGTTTTGTCTATGATTGTTTTTCAGATGATTGTCAACATTGGTATGACCGTAGGTTTAGCACCAGTCGCAGGGATTCCCCTTCCTTGGATGAGTTATGGTCGTTCTGCAATGCTAACAAACTTCATTGCCTTGGGGCTGGTAGAATCGGTAGCAAATTTTCGACAACGGCAGAGATATTAGCTGGTAATGATTAATCAATAGTATTAGTAAATAGTACTAATACAAAGGTTGCTTAAGAAAGATTAAGCTAGTAACAGGAAGCAAGCAAGGAAAAGGATGATGATATTACCAGGAGCAACCGTTCGCGTCAAAAATTCACAAGACACCTACTATCGCTTTGAAGGACTTGTGCAACGGGTGAGTGATGGCAAAGTTGGTGTCCTGTTTGAAGGTGGTAACTGGGATAAGCTAGTTACCTTTCGCCTTTCGGAATTGGAACTTGTAGAAACCACAGCAGGACGTAAAGCAGGTAAAAAGTCATAAGTAAGGAAGGCAAAAGAAAGAAGAATGACATTTTGCCTCTTGACTTTTGATTTTTAACTTAGTTATGCGCCTTCCTTTACCACAGTTTAATAGAAGCGATCGCCATCCAAATCATATTGCGGAGGTGATCGAAACTTCTAGTTGTGAATTTTTAGCTCAGTGTTTGGAACCCGACGATTTGAGCTTTCCCTCAATGCCTCCCTTTGGAAGCTGGGTACGTTCAGTTGATGAGGAGTCAGGCAATCAAATTTATGCTGTTGTGTATTATGCAACTACTATGCCCGTAGATTCCGTACACCGAGCAGTTGCTCTGGGATTGTCACTGCAGGACTTGCGAGAAGAACAACCTCAGATATTTGCTATGCTAAAAACAGAGTTTCGTGCTGCAATTGTAGGATTTGAGCAGCCAGCAGATGCCAATTTTTCAAATGATCGGGTGTATCAGTATCTGCCTCCTCGTCCCCCACAAGTTCATCAAGCGGTTTACCGATGTGAAAGCGAAGCAATTATTAAGTTCACTAAACAACTAGATTTTTTGCGGACACTGCTTTCTGTAAATGGTGCTCCTGTGGACTCCTTAACCGCAGCCGCCATTCGAGAGGTCTATCAGTTACGCAAAGCTGATCGACAATGGATTATCCAAGCCGGACGTACCCTGAGCGTGTTGCTTAAAGACGACTACGATCGCTTGCGGTTCATTTTGAGCCAGATCCATCCATAGGTAGTTAGTTCTTAAATAATCGTTTAGGTAGTCTAAATAAGGTTTTTTGATTTTTTTTCATTAGGGTGACTTTTGCAATTGAATAAATAAGCGTGATTACGCTTAAGTAATCAAAGCCTCACTATCGCCACTTCGACCGTCCTACCTATGGAACTCATCTCACAAGTTCTTGCGCTGGAACCAACTTCCCAAGTTCTCGGCAAGGAACCTATTGTTCCGTTTGCTATTTTACTGGTAGTTATTTTAGTCGTACCCATCCTGTTTGAGCGGTTGCAATTGCCAGGATTGGTGGGTTTGCTAGTTTCCGGAGTAGTGCTTGGTCCTTACGGCTGGAATTTATTACAGACACAATCAGCGATGATGACTCTGCTATCAGATATTGGGTTAATTTACTTAATGTTTGTAGCAGGTTTAGAAATAGACACACAGCAGTTTCGTCGCACCAAAAATCAGTCGTTGGGGTTTGGCAGTTTGAGCTTCTCCATTCCTTTGATAATAGGAACTTTTGTTGGACGTGTTTTTCACTTTGACTGGAATTCGTCAATATTCATTGGCTCTTTGTTCGCATCTCATACCCTCTTGGCATATCCTATTATTAGTCGTTTGGGTGTCGTCAATAATAAAGCTATAACTATTACTATTGGAGCCACTATTTTTAATGATATTGCTGCACTGCTGGTGTTAGCGGTTTGTGTAGCCACAAGAGCCGAGCAATTTAGCTTTGGGCGGGTCATTATATTGGTGAGTTTATTAACACTTTACTCAGTTGTCGTTTTGGTAGGTTTTGATTGGGTAGGTAAAGAATTTTTTCGGCGTTCTGGTGACGAGGAGGGTAATCAGTTTTTGTTTGTGCTGCTCTCCATTTTTCTTGCTGCTGTGGGGGCACAATTGATTGGAGTAGAAAAAATTGTTGGAGCATTTTTAGCAGGGTTGGCTGTCAATGAAACTGTGGGGGAAGGTCCAGTTAAAGAAAAGGTAGTGTTTGTTGGCAGTGTATTGTTTATTCCCATCTTCTTTGTTAATCTTGGTTTGCTCATTAATGTGCCTGCTTTTTACAAAGCATTCATACCCTACAGCTAAGCTTCTTTATTATTATCGGTTTAATAGCAAGTAAATTTATCGCTGCTTTTTTGGCAAAACTGATTTATCGCTACAACTGGCAAGAAACGCTAACAATGTGGTCGCTGTCTGTACCTCAAGTGGGTGCAACGTTAGCAGCAACGTTAATCGGATATCGAGCAGATCTGATTGATTCCAATGTATTAAATAGCGTTATTGTCCTCATGCTCATCACTTCAACTTTGGGACCACTCATTACCAGTCGAGTAGCTGTAGGTTTGACGAACTCAGGAATGAAAGAGCAACGGAGTATCAACCAGTCTTACCAAAAGCAAGAAGAAAAAGATAGCTCATACACCATAGTGGTACCCGTCTACAATCCGCAAACACAGCAGCACCTGATTGAAATGGCGGCACTGTTGGCACGACAATCTCATGGCAGAATTGTACCACTAGCGATCGCAACTGCTTTTGCCCACATGGATGCACCCCAATTAGATGCTTCTGTGCAAAGAAGTCAAAGGTTACTGGCAAAAGCGACAGCGCTGAGTAAAGTATTGGAAGTCGAAGCACAACCATTGCTGAGAATTGATGATGCTTTTGCCCAAGGAATTAGCAGGGCTTCTCGAGAACAAAAGGCTAGTTTGATTGTCATGGGTTGGGGTAAACGTACTGGATTCCAAGCACGTTTATTTGGTAACGTAATTGATAACGTTTTGTGGGCATCCCATTGTCCAGTAGCAGTCACACGTCTGGTAGAATCACCAAAAAAAATTCAGCGGATTTTAGTACCGTTGGAAAATTTGATGACACCTTCATTGCAGCCTGTGAAATTTGCCCAGATTTTAGCAGATGCAAATCAAGCTCAAGTTACTGTACTAAATATCTGTGAACGCCGTACTAGTTCAAATAAGATTGCTTGGAGACGCTCGCAACTATCTCTATTGATTTCTAGATTGGCACTACAAAATCCACCAGAAATCCAAATTATTGCTCATGAAAATACTGCTCAAGCAATTTTGCAAGCAGCACGACTATATGACTTAGTTGTATTACCTTTTATACGTAATCGCACTGTTCCTGGAGGATTAGCTATTAGCGATGTCACCACTGAATTGGCTAAGCAACTCACCTGCTCAATTGTCATGCTTGGAGAACCTCAACGCACTCAGACTGTCATTGTACCACCTGAAGTGACTACTAGTACCACAGCTGCTATGTCTGAGGGAATTGTGTGATTCAAGATGCTTCTATGCTATCGCCAGTCTAAATCAGGTGAACAAGATTTGAAAAATGAAACTAGAAAAGTTTTCCTGTCCTATCTGCTTTTTGAGCTATCACTTATACCATTTTGGATTTTAGATTTTGGAGCCACTGCGTTGCGGAGCCAGTACTGCAGGAGGGTTTCCCTCCGTAGGTATCTGGCGTTGAGGCTCCGCTCCGTTGTAGCACGTGGCGTGATAATGGA
>JAAUSC010000272.1 GCA_012031965.1 Scytonema sp. RU_4_4 | reverse complement strand
AGTGGACGCAATGGATTTTCTTGCAATTTTTAACAGCGGGGTTAGCTTACCAAAAGAAGCTGCTGTAAACTGGGATCCCATTGACCAAACTGTTGTGGCAAATGAGCAAGTTGATAGCGAAGGACGTTCTTGGCGCAGTGGTGCTAAAGTTGAACGCAAACTCTTGCGGCAGTGGTTTTTGAAGATTACTGATTATGCTGAAGAATTATTGAATGACCTCGATAAGTTACCAGGTTGGCCTGAACGCGTCAAGTTGATGCAGGCAAACTGGATTGGTAAATCAACAGGAGCATACTTGGAATTTCCCATTGTTGGGATGGAAGAAAAAATTGGTGTGTACACCACTCGCCCTGATACGGTTTATGGCGTTAGCTACGTTGTCTTAGCGCCAGAACATCCTTTGACAAAGCGCGTGACAACACAAGAACGGGAAGCAGCGGTAGAAGCTTTTATTCAAGAGGTTTCCAACCAAAGCGAGTTAGAACGCACCGCTGAAGATAAACCCAAGCGTGGAATTCCGACTGGGGGTAAAGCAATTAACCCGTTTACCGGGGAAGAAATTCCCATCTGGATTGCTGATTACGTGCTGTACGAATACGGTACGGGTGCAGTCATGGGCGTTCCCGCACACGACGCACGAGATTTTAAATTTGCCAAGGAACAGAATCTGCCCATCAAAGTGGTGATTGTGCCAGAAGGGGAGACAAACGATACATCTGCACCACAAGCGGCATATACAGAACCAGGAATTGTGATTAATTCCAGTCAATTTGATGGCATGGCTTCTGTTGATGCCAAGAGTGCGATAGTCGCATACGCGGAACAACAAGGTTTTGGTAAAGCGCGGGTACAGTATCGCTTACGCGATTGGTTGATTTCGCGGCAGAGGTACTGGGGCGCACCCATTCCAGTGATTCACTGCCCTAACTGTGGTACAGTACCAGTTCCAGAAGAAGATTTGCCGGTGCAGTTGCCAGAAAATGTTGAATTTTCTGGACGCGGACCCTCACCCTTGGCTAAGTTGGAAGATTGGGTGAATGTTCCTTGCCCAACTTGTGGCACTCCAGCCAAGCGAGAAACTGACACGATGGACACCTTTATTGATTCCTCGTGGTACTTCTTGCGCTTTACCGATGCTAAGAATGAGCAACAAGTTTTTGATCCCGCCAAGACAAATGACTGGATGCCAGTCGATCAATACGTAGGTGGTATTGAACACGCGATTTTGCACTTGTTGTATTCGCGGTTCTTTACTAAAGTCTTGCGAGACAGAGGTTTGTTAAATTTTGATGAACCTTTCCAACGCCTGTTGACTCAAGGCATGGTACAGGGTTTAACCTATTTGAATCCCAACAAATCTGGAAAAGATAAATGGATTCCTTCCTATCTTGTCACCAATCCAGAGGATCCTCGCGATCCGCAAACAGGTGAACCATTGCAACGCCTTTACGCTACCATGTCTAAGTCTAAGGGCAACGGTGTCGCACCAGAAGAAGTCATCAGCAAATATGGTGTAGATACTGCCCGGATGTTCATCTTGTTCAAAGCGCCCCCAGAAAAAGACTTGGAATGGGATGAAGCTGATGTGGAAGGACAATTCCGCTTCTTGAACAGAGTTTGGCGATTGGTTACTGATTTTACCGCCCAGCCAAGAAAGGTTCACAATCAGCAAACTCAATTGAGTAAAGCAGAAAAAGACTTGCGGCGGGCAATTCACATTGCTATTAAAGAAGCTACGGAAGATGTGGAAGGCGAATATCAATTCAATACGGCTGTCTCAGAATTGATGAAGTTGAGTAACGCTTTGGCTGAAGCCAGCTGCAAAGATTCACCAGTTTATGCTGAAGGTATTCAGACTTTGATAGTGTTGCTGGCACCTTTTGCACCTCACATTGCTGAAGAATTATGGCAGCAATTGGGTAATACTGAATCTGTCCATAAACAAGCTTGGTTGAAGTATGATGAATCTGCCTTAGTTGCTGATGAAATTACGTTGGTGATTCAAGTCAACGGCAAAAAGCGTGCAGATTTTCAAGTTCCAGCACAAGCTGATAAAGCAGAGTTGGAAAAGTATGCTCGTGAGTCAGAAATTGTTCAGCGTTTCATTGAGGGTAAGGAAATTAAAAAGGTGATTGTGGTACCAGGAAAGTTAGTAAATTTTGTCGTTGGTTAAAGGGTTTTTTCTCAGTGAGGAAATGAAGAAAAGGAAGAAGGTGATATCTTTGTCGCCTTCTTTTTTGTTTGTAGCAGTCCGATTTCGTACTAAAATCTGTTTTGTACAATTTGAATAAATACCCTTGGCATACGATAGCATCTGTCGGTTTTTGACATCAGAGTATCCATTACCTTTTGTACAGTGGTTGCTTAACTCGCAAGAAACAAATATTCAGGTTTTACCCACAGAATTAAGCGTGGAACCAATCCGTTCTGATGCTTTATTTCAATTACCAGAACGAGGTAGCATCCTTCATTTGGAGTTCCAAACTGTTCCTAAATCAAAACCATCTCTCCCTGTGAGAATGCTGGATTACTGGTTAAGAATATATCGAAAATACGAATGTCCCATCGAACAAGTAGTCATTTTTCTAAAACAAACAGATTCCCCTGCTGTTTACATCAATGAGCTTGCAGTTGGGAATACAAGACATGAATATAGAATTATACGCTTGTGGGAGCAAGATCCGAAACCGCTTCTGGCTAACCCCGCACTGCTACCATTAGCAGTTTTGGCTTCCACAAATGCACCAGCAGGTTTACTAGAACAAGTTGCTGTAGAAATAGATAAAATCGAAGAACCGGAACAACAACAAAATATCACAGCTTGCGTAGAGGTACTAGCTGCCTTGAAGTTTGAGAAGCAACTCATTCGCCAGTATTTCAGGGAGGAACTAATGGAAGAGTCACCAATTTATCAAGAAATACTAGAAAAAGGTGCTAAGAAAGGAAAGCTACAAACCTTAACCCGCCTACTTTCACGGCGATTTGGCACAATTTCTTCGCAATTACAACAACAGCTTCAAGCACTGTCGATTAACCAGCTAGATGATTTAAGCGACGCGCTGTTTGACTTTTCTGAAATATCCGACTTGGCAGTTTGGTTGCAAAACCAGCAGTAACTCGAACTATTTACACTCGCCTCTACGAGACTTATGAATATACGGTTAGATTGATGAGTCCGTCAGTTGAAAAAATTTTAAGGGAGACTGAGCCACTGACTCCAGAAAAGGAGTTGACGGTGATGGGGCTTTTGGTAGACCACCACATAATAACCCTCCTTTTATATCTAATCTTTAATTTCTGAAACTATATGGGAAATAGGATTGCAATGAACTACCTTTTTGTGACACTGCCTAGCATATTTTACAATATCTGCTGTGCCACCTAAGCCTCTGGCTGGTTTACCATCCCAAACGGCAACAAGAAAATCAACTGTATCAACAAGTTGCTTCCCAGCTTCAAAATATGACTCTTCGTCTGAAGCCATCCTTGGAAGAATCTTTACAGCTTTAGCTTCATTGAGCAAACGATAGTATTGCTGACGCTCGTCTCCTTCTTTAAAGGTAAATTTATATTCGTCAAAAGGAAGAATCACAGTAAGATTCCCACCATGTTTTAAAACGGCTTTCGCAAATAGTTGATCAGATCCAATGGCAAGTGAAGTTACTCCAACAAAAGGTTTTGGAGCTTGAGCGAGAATATTATCAATCTCTAGCTCTATCCAATCCCAGCTTGCGGAATCTTCAAGTCTTTGGTGTCCAGTAATACCAATTTTTACTTGTTTTTCTAAACACATTTAGATTTTCCCCTTGTAAACAAGCCACCAGTACTCGCGTCCGCGTGGTGTGAGTTGTACAGTATGGCTTCTCCGCGCCGTCCAATATAGTTGCTCATTTGGTATCGAAGGTTTTAGCAAACCAGCATCACGATATTCTTTAAGCAATTGAGCAATAGCTACCTTTTCCTGGTTCACAGGTTCATGAAAATTTCCATGCTCATCCTCAGGTTCATATTCAGGATCTAGTCGATACTGATCATCCTGGCTTGAGAAAAGATCTAGAAGCTTACGTAGCTTGAGGCGATCAATAAGAGGCGCACATTCACGAACTACAGTTACCCCTGTTGCATTTGTCTTATAGACTGGACGTTGATCCCAAGACCCAAATCTCCGCTCTACGTATGCATAAATAGATGGGGCAGTAACCCAACCCATATGATCAGCCGCACCCCCTTCTAATGCACTTAGGACTGCTGCTGTGAATAAACCATGTCCACCTGCCTCAATAGAAGTTTGAGAGTCACGGGATGCAGCAATGATTGTCATATTCTCTCTTATAACAGCTAGGGGATTATTTTCATTTCCAGTATTTAGAAGGGATGGATTTGCTATGTCTCCACTATGGCAACAGTCTAGGATGATAAGGATATCCTTTGCTTGAGACTTAAATGCCATTTGCATTATCTCTTGCATTGGCACACCCCAATCATCTTTACTGGCATCGTAGGTACATAAAGCCCCTCCAAAGGAGGTTAGAACACCATGCCCAGAAAAGTAAAACACTATGTCTCCTGTGAAATCACTGGAAAACAAGTTTTGACAAACTTCCCGCAGCTTAGACCGTGTAATGGGTCTTCCATTTTCCATTTTGTCGAGTAAAACTACACACTCGTAATTGGGTGTATTATCCTGATGGCGCTGTAGTAAATTACTTATGGCTTCCGCATCAGCAACACATCCAGCTAAGAGCGGTGCGTGTTCGTATGTGTTAATTCCAACTATAAGTGCGCGTCTAGGTAATCTCAAGCTTTATCAGCCTCCTTTAAAGCCCATTAATGAATGATGCAATTCCAACCCATGTCCACTCTATGACCTTGTGTCCCGCTAGTTCTGGTGGAATAGCACCTTTGTCATCTTTATAAATATGAACTCCAATTAAAGGAATACCTTCCTCTGCTGCACATTTCATTTCCCATCTTGCTCCATCTGCATTCCAGGTTTTCTTGCTCAGAAGAGCTATTACGCCATCACATCCCTTAATCTTTCTTCGACAATTAGTCTTCCAAGCATTGTCCCAGGGTTGTTTGACGGACATATCCATAAACTCAAACGGACTTCGCTCACCTCTTGCTTGTCCAACAAGGAAATCGCGAGCATTGGAGTCCTCAACTGCGAAACTAATAAAAATACGCTTTTGCATGACTAAGAATGGTGATTTTTCTCTTTTATAACAACAGTGTTAAGTAGCTGGACAAAAATGTTTACAGTCATTGCGAGCGGAGCGAAGCAATCCCAACCCTTGCGATTGCTTCATTCCGCACGATAAATTGTCACTTGAATGTTGAGATTTTTATTGATTGATAGTTTCTGAGTATTCAAAGAGTTATACTGGCATTTTGAATACGCTTCATCATAAAAATGCTTTCCTATTAAGCTCATTAAAATATCGCTAGTTAAAATATTGCTAGACGAATCAACTATATCATCTGGGAAATATAGCCTCTTGTGTACCTCCAGAGGCATGGCAACACAGATTGAAGGTTTAATTAAACATTTCAACAAATAACCTCTTGCAATTCTAAAATCTCTTTCGCTAAAGTTTGGTACATGAACGCCATAGTGACTAAGAAGCATACGGGTTGTGTCCCAATTTTTTTGGAACTGAACTTTATCATCATTAGTTAAAGGCGGCACATAAAAAAGGGTTTTTTGAAGCAATCTTGTTTGTACTAACATATTAATTTCTGTATGAATTGTTTCATATCCATACTCACCTCCATCATTTACAAGAGTAACAATAATTCCATTAGCTTGTTCAGCAAGGTTTGTGATATCTTTTTTCCACTGTTCTATATGGGGTGGTGTTTTAGAAAGTTCAGAGGATAATTTTACTCTCCCGGCTCCATAAGGCAATTCGTATTCACCTGTCTCATCATCTTTAGCGAATGCTGCAATTAATGGTAATTTTTGTGACCAAAGAACATCTGCTAATTGAAGTTCTATATCTCCATTCATATCAGTGACTAGCTCTCCAATTGTTTGAGTAGTAACCTTAGGCCCACTAGACAATCGTGCAGAAAATTTTACATGCTTATGCAGACTACTCATTCCAAGATCTGCCTGGATCACAAATGGTCGCAGATAAAGAAAATAATTTCGAGTAGACTTGTGATCTTTTACCAGCTTTAAGATACGCTCAGCCACACGATTGCGTGCGTCCTGAATCTTCAGCCTATGTTTATCCTTTGAATATCCTTGAAACAACAAAAGAGTTACTATACCGAAAGGATTTAGCGCAGCTAGCAAAGGATTTATCGATAGAGCTAAAAAAGCTGCAACAGCAGTTATACCAGTAGCCGAAATAAGATATTTGAAGTTCTCCCCATATGAAATACGCATCTCCTGATAAGCTATATCATCTGCATTACTCATGACTTTCTCCTAATGTCAATCCCTTAAAAATCTACAATGGCTTTCCTTCTATTGTATGTAGAATGCCAGTTTAAATAAACTCAAAGCGTTTGCTGGAATACTTGTTATTCAACAATTTGCGCAAATTGCGATGGCACACAGTGCCTGCCCTTTTGGGGCGATCGCTAGCAATTACCCACTTAAACTGCTCACCTTGTTAAAATCCTAAGTTTCTTGATTTAGCCAAGTTAAGCATGAGTGAGTTTTGCTTCTATATTCTTATAGGTTTGAGCAACATCAACTTATACACTTGTGGGATAAAAATCGCAAACAATACCAGCAAAAGGAGAACCGTATCGAATTGGAGATATGGGGGATAGCCTAAAATTGAATTGTATCGGTAGATAAGAGAGACACAATGACATATATCTCCCCAAAAACCCTCACCGTTGAAGATTTTCTCTCCCTATACCGAGATAATCCTCGCTATGAATAGACGGAGAATTAATTAACATGGAACCCACTGGTCCTCACGAAACGGTGAGTGGTAAAATTGCAACGCAAATTGGTATCTATCTTGTTGCGGAACAACTCCCTTGGTTTATTCCTCGCACTTGCTTAATTTACCCCTTCGCAGATGCAGCCACAGTTCGTCGTCCTGATGTCGTGGTTCTCGATGAAATCGTTCTCCACCGTGAACCCCTTTGGGAGCGAGAACTCGTAATTACACTAGGACGTTCCATTAAATTGGTGGTTGAAGTTGTTAGCAGCAACTGGGAAACTGACTATGCTCGCAAAGTTGAGGAATATGCGCTCCTTAGTATTCCTGAATATTGGATTGTGGATTATCGAGGATTAGACGGTGTGGCATTTATTGGTAAACCCAAACAACCTACTTTTACTGTCTGTCAATTGGTTGAAGATACTTATAATCAACAACAATACCGACTAAACCAAGCAATTAACTCGCCACTTTTGCCGCGTCTTCAACTTCGCTTAGATGATATCCTTCCTCGTTAAATCGGAGAACCAGAACAACAGCAAAAGCAAGAAGATGAGTAAATTTAAGTATCAAATGTTGATTCAATGGTCAGAAGAAGACAACTGCTTCTTGGTAGGATTTCCTGATTTTCCTGGACAGCGTTGGCGGACTCATGGTGATACCTATGAAGAAGCTGTTGTAAATGGTATTGAAGCCCTAGAGTCTTTAATTATGGCTTATGAAGCAACAGGCGAACCACTTCCAGAACCAACGGTTAATAAAGCGGCTTAGTAGCAAAGAAGACAAGAAATCGAAGAGGACGAGTCCGCAAGTTAAGAAGTTGCTTTGTTGACATCCTCCCACCGCTGATTCGGAGTACCGAATACAGCGGGGGATTCCAAGAATCACTTCTTGGGCTTCCTCTTTCCGCGACTCGGCTTACTCTGAGGGATTTCTCCACCAGAGCAGAGGTCGA
>JAAUSC010000271.1 GCA_012031965.1 Scytonema sp. RU_4_4 | reverse complement strand
AGACTTTTACCAAAAATCTTGATTTCAGCCATTCTGGAACGAAAATAAACGCTCAAATGCTCGCTCTATCTACAGTTGAAAATTTGGCTCTTATTTTTCTTTTCCCAGACTGACAGAAGAGGGTTAATGCAGAAATTCACCGACACCAGGCGCAGTAAGTTGGATGCTCAAACACTGACTAAATACAAAATTATCGCAGACCATCTCAAAGAAGTTTTCAACAACAAGCCAGCCTACGAAATCAACGAAGTACACACCGAAAAATTTAAAAAATTTCTCCTTGAACGACAAAAACCGATTACAGTCCGCGATCGCTTATCGGTCTTAAAGTCCTGTTGGGCTTGGGCAATTAAACACAAGCTACTTCCCGAAAATAATCCTTGGACGGAAACACTAACAGGACTAAAGGTTCCTAAAAAACCTCGTCCCAAACCTTTTACAAAAGAAGAATGCGAAGTAATTCTCGAAGGTTTTCGCAACCACGAATACTACAGTCACTATACAGACTATGTAGAATTCATGTTTTTGACTGGCTGTAGACCCGGAGAAGCTATAGGACTACAATGGAAACACCTCTGGGATGATTGCTCCGTGATGTGGATTGGAGAAACCTTGGTAAGAGGCAAGCGAAAAAGTACAAAAACCGACAAAGATAGATACGTCAAACTTTCTAAACGAGCTCAGGAGATTTTGCTGAATCGACGTGGAGACACTTGGAATGCTGAAGATTTAGTGTTTACAGGACCGAAGGGCGCTCCCATGAACGATAACAATTTTTGTAAAAGAATATGGAAAACAGTACTGCAATCAGTAGGAGTGACCTACCGCAAGCCCTACACAACTCGCTCTACGTTAATTTCTCATTGGCTTCAACAAGGTGAAAATCCAGTGGTAATCGCTGAATCGACTGGACACGATGTAAGAGTACTTCTCGGCTCCTATGCTGGAGTCGTAATCCACCAGCCGGAAACTCATGATTTTCTTAGTTAGCTTTTCTCCGCCCTTGATTGCTAGGCAATGATTTTAAGTAGTGGTCTATTGCTCGTTGATGGGCATTTGGATCTTGCTGATTGATTAGCCAATCAGTCAGCAGTTCTACGTTGTAGCGCTTATGTCCTCCAGGAAGAACAGAGTAATGTACCCCAGCAATCAACAATCCTTTGTTGATATAGTCTCCAAGCGCTTTTGCCGAAATATCTAAACGTTCTTGAATTTTAGAAGTTGAGACAAAGTGATACTCCATTGGCTGCATCAAAGGTAGAACTATACAATCAGCGCGCAATTGCTATCCCGCTTTCAGCGATGCTCCGGAGGAGCCGCCCAGAGGGCGATCGCAAGTCTACACTCCTCCACTGAATTTCCAACATCTCAGACAAGTCATAATCACTAACACATTAAGCCATACTGCGGTCGCGCATACACGCAGATTTTGGCAGAAGTTGAAGTTAGCTTGTCGTCCTTATTGACTATCTGGCTAACTTTTTCTGCCTAAGCTGGGAGCTGCTCTGCCGGGAATCAGGCACGGGTGTTCGGACTTGCCTACTTAACTCGCAGCTTTTAAAACGCCTCCACGCCCCAAACAAGATCGACTTCGATCTTGGATACTGCTGCGCAGCATCCTGCGATGAAAGCTTATCCTGATTTACGAATCTAGCCAGAAAAGCACTGAACAAGTCGCGGTGCATATTTTCACCTATTAAAGAGAAGGAATAAACCTTGCTTATTCAGCAACATTCAGTTTTACAAGACAAAGAGCATAGTGACACTCCTACACCGTACCGTCAGGTCGGTGTAGGCTTCTGCCGGAAATTATCCTTGCAGAAATTCGCTCGTGGTACTCCAACCGAGCCTCAAGACTTACAATACATCTTGAATGTAGTTAACCAGGTATTAGATAAAAACCATGCTTTAGGCTCTATCAAAGATGTCCAAACTGCTTTAAAAGAAGTTAGTTTGGAGCACGGTAGGGAAATTCAAATGAATTTGAACTTTGAGAAAAACTACCTGACTGGATTTAACTTTTCGTTCAAAAACGAACCTACAAAAACTACTGCTACTGTTCCTTTTAAACAACAGGAAATTGAGATGCAGATGGAAAGCGGTCGCATTATACCCCACGAACCGCCTACTACAACTATTGATGTAGCGACAACCGAAGTTAAAGGCAATCTTTCAATTCCTTCCTCTTCGAGAGGCGAAATAATTGTTGCACCAGGATTGCAGGTAGAAAGTCAGCGCATTATTACCCCAGAAAATTCTGAAATTGAGGAAACCCTCAAATCACCCTCTCCCGGATTTGAGAAGATAAATCTGGCTTTCGTTAATTTTGCACAACGATTAGAATCTCGCAATGAAATCGACGGATTGTGGTTGACGGGTTTGACTCTCAAAGCAGGAGTTTCATTAGCTTCTACTCTGCAAACAGAAAATAAACCCGATAGCCAAGCAGCTGGGTTGGCAATAATTAAACGCTTTGGGCAAGTTCTACCCCAAGAGTTTGCAGAATTAAAAACAGGTACTTCTTCCAAAGCTATAAGATGGAAAGACCCACAATCTGGCAAACTGTATAGTTTTCAATTTGAACCATCTAAAACTTCATTAGAAGGTGATATTTTCATACCAGCTTCTATAAAAGGACTTGAAAAAGCTTCCGGTTCTAATTCTACGCAATGTGTTTTTGCTGCCACCTTAATAGATGCCAAATATGACCGTTGGAGCATTGAACAGTGCGATTTTACTGCTAATCAGATTCGTTCCTTAACCATTGCTAATAAACCCCCACTCCAAGACCGCTCTCCGATAACTGCACTTGCCGAAGATATCTCTAATTATGAAATATAGACTTCCTTTATTGGCAACTTTCACACATTACCAACAGTTCTATTATGCGTGACAAACACAATAGGTTTTATCCCAATGAAGTGACTGAAAATAACAATTATCTACGTCTTCACACAAACTTTCACTGGCAGACACTATTGTTGATGATGGGGTTTAACTAGACAAAAAGCGACACAACAGCAAATGCTGCTTTAGGTTTGGGATTGATTTATTTGGCAGTCAAAGAACCGCTACTGGTAACAGTTATTTTATCTCAAATATGGCTAGAAACTTTGCCCATTACCTGGCGACGGATATTGCACTCCAGTTCTATTTTGAGTGAGAGGCGGTTGGTGTTGGAAAGTGAAATTGTGGCTGGCGTTCTACCACTTACAGTTCCCAGAGAACTCGACCATATAGGTGTAGAGTTCCTCACAAACCGAGGTGGTAAACCCGTCTGTGTGGACTTATTCTCATAATTCTGTATTCTGTCAAAGAATCTGGGATGGTAATTATTTTTGATACAAGACTTTAATCTAATACCAATTTGAAACACAAAGATTGTCAAAATAGACACTATCTGGAGGCGACCGCGTATGCGTATTGTTCGTTTTGATTTTTTCTGGTTTGAGAAAGATAGAAATTCCGCAAAAAAATTCCCACCCTAAGTAATTGGATTGCAACCAACCATTGCATTTGATGTTTGATGCGTCGAATTGATATGTCAATGTACAGATTTTCTCCAAATGTTGTTGTTCTTCCTCCAAATGTGTCCACACTTGTGATGCAATGGCATAAGCAAGCAAAGGTGGCACACTATTACCGATCGCCTTATGTGCCGCAAGCTTACTCGTCCCAAAATCGAACCAATCGGGAAAGCTATGAAGCCTGGCAGCCTCACGAACTGTTATCACCCGTGCATGTTCGTAATGTATGGGACGTGCAGCAGTTCGATTCCCACTCCCAGCTCGTAATGTAGGAGAAAATCCATCGGCTGATAATCGATATGCCCAAGTTGTCGGTTCTTTCTCCCCAGGCTTGGTATCACCATATTTTTGTTGAGTAGCTGGTGTATGTGCTGTTGTCTGACAACCGCTAATGGTGTTCGGGGAGTTGGAGGAGCAAGGGAAAATTTTATCCAAAAACTCAGCGTATTCCCCTTTTTCGCTTAGTTCCAAAGTGTCGGTTTGAGGATTTATTGAAATGTGGTTGAGGTCAGCGAACGCTTCCCCCACCCTAAACTTGTTCTTACTCTCAGTTGGTGCAGCAACCTCACCAAACTTCGACCCCACCCAGATAGCTCTTTGGCGTTTTTGAGGTACACCGTAATTCGATGCTGTTAGCAACCATTTGGAGAGAAAATAATGTTCTTCAATGAGTGCGATCGCATTACCCGTGATATGAGAAAATTTCTGCCATTCAATCGCTGGAACATTCTCCATCACGAACATCGATGGATTTAGTTCCACCACCAAATTGATGAATTTTATAACTAACTGACTGCGATCATCATTGATATCTTGCTTACCAGCAACAGAAAAACCTTGACACGGGGGACCGCCAATAACTACAGCAATCTCTCCATTCCAATCAGGATATTTATCTTGAATAATATCTCTAATTTCTGATGCTGTAATATCCCCAATATCTCTACACAGAACTAACGTATCGGGGAAATTCAGTCGATATAATTCTAAAACTTTGGGATTATTATCTATAGCAACTGCAATTTCAAACCCAGCAGAGTGAAAGCCTAAATCAAGACCACCAATTCCACAAAACAAGCTGACTACTAATTTCTTATTGTTTGACATCATATTAAGTCAAATTAAGTAAGCTTTTGTGCTCTTCTCTCTATTTTAGAATCAATTCATATTTATGTTATTATCATTAGTTATTTTGATGAATTCAATGATTTCAGACTTCTGGCTAAAACTTGATTGATAGCTTCTAATCTACGCCGTTGGTCTAAAGCAATGCAATTCCACCGCCAACGATCTGAAAATATCGGATATTGTTGTAATTTTGTCGTGTAGTAAGTATTTTTAGGATTGGCACAAATCGAGAATCATCCAACTCGTGAAGTAAGGATTCAGGTCAGGGGGTATTGACAAGTGTGACATCTGAGGCGGACTATCACAATTATGGAAAAAGATCTGCCTGTGAAACTAGAGCGTGAAACCCTTCTCCAGTTGGCTCCGGAACAACTGGTGGACATCATTTTCGAGCAGGCGATCGCTACTATTAAACTAAACTCCAGAATTTTAGAACTAGAACAAGAATTAGAGAAACTCAAGGTCAGTAGAGATTTAGATAGTAAAACATCATCGAAACCACCATCGGGGGATATCCTCAAAAAATCAGAAAACAAGCAAGATGTAGTCAACGAGAAGAGCGAAACTCCAAAACGGAAACCAGGAGGACAATTAGGTCATCCCGGAAAAACTCGTAAAGGGTTTGGCAGAGTGGATCGCTTTGAAATTTTACAAAAGACGGTGAGAAAGCCCCGTCCCTTCTAGGGCGGGGATGAATCACCGCCGAACTTCGTTCCGCAGAGCTAACACCGTCTTAGTCATTAGTCATTGGTCATCAGTCATTAGTATAATTAATGACGATAAATCGTGTAGCGCAGCGGTTCCTCTTAGGAACTAAAACTACTAATGACTAAGGACTAATGACTAATGACTCGAAATCAAGAGGCTTTTTATGAAACTGTAGCGTAGCGGTTCCTCTTAGGAACTACGAAGTGATAGTTTCATAGCCGGGGGATGAGTTAAGTCCAGAGGTTTGTTCTTGTTGTGGTATTACGGAATTTATCTTTAAGCCAATCAAAATCGAAACACAGCAAGTAGCGCAGTTGGTTTCGCGTCCAATAGAAATAGTTGAGTACCACCGTCATACTTGTATTTGTAACCGTTGTGGAAATTCACAAACTGCCGATTGGTCACCAGAGATAGTTCCAGGACAAGATATAGGGATAAAACTGCAAGCTTTTTTGGGATGGGTACATATAAGGATATACCCCGTCCTTAAGGACGGGGTTTAACGTTTGATAAGGATATACCCCGTCCTTAAGGACGGGGTTTAACGTTTGATTATGGGCATTTACCCTATGAAAAACAACAAGAACTGTTGTGGGAACTAGGAAAGATAGAAATCGGGGTTGGAACCCTAGTGACCACGAATGAAAGAATAGATGCCGCAGTTGATAAAAGCGTTAGCTCCCTAAAAAATTGGATACAACAAACACAACCGAATATTCACTCTGACGAGACACCTTGGGTTGTGAAGGGCGTGAAAGAGTGGTTGTGGATTTTCGCTCATACGGGCTTCGCGTTGTTTCACGCCGCAGATACTCGTTCGCGTGCAGAATTAGAAAACATCCTGGGATTAAACTATACTGGTGTGCTGAGTTCCGATGATTACAGCGTTTACAATGGCTATGATGTCAAAGCTCAACAGAAATGCTTGGCACATTTACGTCGCCATTTTAAAAAACTAATTAAGCTGCCAGGATTAAATAACCAAGAAATAGGAGACAATTTTGTCAAGCTGATTGACGAAGCATTTAAAAATTACGCAAATTTCCAACAAACCCAAAATCTCTCAGATTTCTTTAATTGGGCTTGCGGGTTTAAAGTAAAAGTTAAGTCCTCGATTGATGAGTGGATGAAGAAAGCTGGGGGAGAAGCTGGTAAGCTTTTACGATCGCTAAGAGACAAAACAGATCAATGGTGGTATTTTTTAGACCATCCAGAGGTACCTCCAGACAATAACTTAGCGGAGCGAACGCTCAGGCTAGCAGTAACAAAGAGAAAGGTAAGTGGAGGTTCCCGTTCAATGGAGCGGTTTAAACATACTGCCAATTTATTGACAGTAGTACAAACTTGTCGTCGTCAAGGACGTTCCGTAATTGAATTTTTTGAGCAAGCTATCAAAGCTATGGTTAATCCGGATATGCCACAACCGTCTTTAATTCCTCAAATTTAGACCTGAATCCTTACGTAGAAACTAGTACTTGTTACTAGAATTTACCGGGTTAAATGATGTCCGGAGGGAACGAGGATAGTTGAGCAAACATTATTTAACACGCAAACGCTCGCGTAGTAGTGGAAGCAAATTTTACTCAGAAAATAAGCGATCGATATCCCTCGACTGATGGAGAATCCTAACAATTTCAATCCCATCATCAAGCTTGACATAAAACAAAATATAAGGCTTTACTGGAAAACTCCTGAGTTTTTCGCCCAAATCATCCCGCACTTGTCCCATATCTGGAAACTGGGCCAACATCGGCAAGCGGTTTAAAATGTTAGCAATCTGCTTGTCTGCCGCAATTTGATTATTTTGAGCAATATAAACCCAAATATCCTCCAAATCTTGTTCTGCAAGTTGAGAAACTTTGTAACGATTCATGAAGTTTGGTCTTGCTTGAGTTTGCGCTGTCCTCGTTCTTTAATGGTTTGCAGCAAACTGGGCAAAGACTCGTCATCGTATTCGCTATATTGACCATTCTGCAACTGTTCCACACCCAAAGCAATATCGCGCTGTAATGCCTCCAACTTGAGTTTGCGTACTTCTGCTTCCGAAGTTTCTAAGCGCCGCATCATTTCCTGAAAGCTACTTGCATCTTGAATGACAATTTCTGCTTTGCCGTTAACTGTCAGTACTAGTGGGGATTTTGTCGATTTTATCTGTTCGATAAACTGTTTGACATTGCGCTTGAAATCTGTAAGCGGATGGATATTTTCGAGATTAATCATAAAATTAGTATTTAATTTGGTATGTAATTAAGTCCTAATTCAGTATTTTACTACCCACATTCCGCAGGTGCGATCATAAAATGCTGTATTTTTGAAAATGACGTAAATGCTGCATTTTACAAGGATGGTAGGCTGAAAGCTCCTGAGAAACAGGCACGTAGTGCCGTATTTCGTGCTTTAGCCAGGAGCGGGGGTCTTACACGTAAAAAAATTGGGCAGGCTAGCCCCAGCAGGGGGCGCTACGCAAATGTTTTGTTGATCTGTCGGCGTAGTTGGTTACTCGTAGTAGTAA
>JAAUSC010000270.1 GCA_012031965.1 Scytonema sp. RU_4_4 | reverse complement strand
GTTGTCTCCTTGTCTCCTTGTCCCGTTGTCTCCTTGTCCCCTTGTCCCGTTGTCTCCTTGTCTCCTTGTCCCCTTGTCCTCCCTGCTTCCCCAACGCTCACCCATGTTTCCAGTGAGGGGGTTGCTGAACCTAGTACGAGGGGGTAGTTTTCTAACTCTGCTCGCCATTGAGCGACGGTGCGGGCATGGTAGTTGGGAATGAGAGAATCTTGTTTAAAGCTGCTGTCGTGTTCTTCGTCTAAAATAATTAAACCCAAGTTTGGTAAGGGAGCAAAAACTGCACTGCGTGTACCTATGACAACTTGGGGTTCTCCTGTTAACATTTGTCGCCAGGTGTCGTAACGTTCACCATCTGAAAGGGCGCTATGATAGACGCTCACTTTATTGCCGAAACGAGCGCGGAAACGATCAGTCAGCTGAGGTGTGAGTCCAATTTCTGGTACTAAGACGAGAGCAGACTTGCCTTTTGCGAGTAGAGGAGTTATTGCTTGCAAATACACCTCTGTTTTTCCAGAACCTGTTACACCATGCAACAGTACCGTAGCACATCCTTCTAGATGGGTAATAACCCCTAACGCTTGCGATTGAGCTGATGTTAGTATTTTGGTCTGCTCCACTGCAGAAGCATCCCCTTGCATCCCATCTGCAAGGGGAGGGAACACAGGAGGAGTTCGCAAGACTTCTCGTTCTTGAATGACGATGTACCCCTTTTGTTCTAACGTTTTAAGAATGGAGGTACTGGCACTACAAATTTGTAAGAGTGTACTTTGCCACAACTCGCCCCCTCGCCTTCGCAGCACTTCCAAAACTTCTCGCTGGCGAATGGTTAAGTCGTGTTCAAATGTACTTCCTATCAGTGTGACTGCTTTTTGCTGTTTTGGTCGAGTCAGTCGCGGGGGTTCTAGATAACTTTCCACCAAACCCCGTCGCTGCAACTCCCGTACACCTTGGTAAGCAGCTTTAACTTGGCGTTGCAGGTAGGCGAAGCTGTAATCTCCATCTGCTTGTGCTTGTAAAAGTTTCAGAATCTGCTGTGCTGCTGAGGAGAGGAAGGAGACAGATGAGGAAGTATTTTCTCCCCCCTCTCCCCCTGCTCCCCTTACTTCCCCCACTCCCTCTGCTCTCTTCACCAGGCGAATGCGCCGTTGCGATCGCCCTAACAAACCAGGTGGTAAGGCGACACGTATGACTTGAATCAGGGGTGTGTAGTAATATGCAGCCACTCGATTCAAAAGTTCCCAATAGTTCGAGGGAAAAAAACCTACACTAACGACATCTTCTACATTCCGAACTTTTTCTAGTGGTAAATCTACTGGAGGTTGTGTTAAAAAACGAATGGCGATTCCTCCTAACAGTTGGGCACCAAATGGCACACTTAAAATATCCCCTGGTTTTACTTCTAACTGAGCAGGGAGCCGATATGTATAAAGCCCTGAACCTCCCGGACAGTCTACTAGCACCTCAATCCAACGATTCACTAGTTTTTCTGACTGGTACGATTGACCAGGTTCAGCAACTATCAAAGAGGACAAGCTAACACCATTCATATACATACTTTGTGAACTAATAGTATAGATATTTTCTTTACCAAAACAGTTCCAAGTGCGAAAAGACTCCTTTTCTATTTTCAATCCTCCAGATGACTTCAGCATTTAGGGAAATAGTTAGAAGCCTCGAATTGATTCTTGGAAAAACAATTTTTTTCCTTGTCCTATGTTTAGGATTCACCCGTCGTCATTCCTATCAAACTCTCAACTCAATACTTTTGCAATGATGAACCAGTTTGTCTATCTTAACCTTCCTTTCCTGGGCTCTAAATATATACATCCCTTGACTAAAAATGTAATTGTCAATACTGTCATCAGACATAATACTTGATAAGTTTCGTCTTATGTAATCCGGTAGAAAATTACTCCTTACTGTAGAAGGCAATAAATATTTGAGGTTCTTCAGACGAAATTAGACAATCTCAGCTTTTTTCAGTTAATATTCTCTGATTACTAAATAGGGAATGATGCTTTTCCCCCTATTGATAGATATTCAACTCTAGGTGTATGTGAGATCCTTTATCAGGAGAAGACATTGCTACAGTTTTTACTTGCCAAATTGCTAGTTTTGGGGAAGGCTCAAGAGCGATGCATAGCCCCACTATCAAAGTTCAGATAGTAGATGCGACTTTAAAGACATCAAAAGTCAAAAAGATTAGAAAAATACAAGAAACTTTAAGATGTTGGAGAGAGATGAATGAGTTTTTACCATTGTTAAGATAGTCATATTTTTCTTGAGGAGGGTTAGGAAGATTTTTTAATTAAGAAAAAATTAGCAAGATTATGTGTTGCTAGCCTGACAAAATATTAATAGGGTGAAAATTAGTAGGGTGAAACTACCAAGATTAGTTAAGAACTGTATCTATCTGTAACCGACAAATGAAATCAACTGAGGTTTAAGTGTTAAGAATGAAGTATGAAGAAACCCCATAAATCAAAACATCCAGGGCTTGTGTGAGAGTGTTCCATATTTTTTCATACTTTTCAGTAGGAAGGCATAAATAAGGGCAAGTATGTTAAGAAAGGTTAGGGTCTTGAAATCCTCTTCCCTTCTGCTACGCCACTTGCTCCACTTGGAGAGACACGCCAGTCCCCTCAACGGAGGGAACCTCCGTACAGGGCTGGTTCCCCAAGACTGCAGTAGCTCCTCAGCATAGCTTACCTTACCTCAACGACAAATATTCATGTTGACCTACTGACTTTGATCCCAGCTTATGGCAAGTACTGACATCTTTATTGAAAGTCATCTGCTTAATACACTTTTACCAAAGTATGAGCTTCCGGTGATGATAGATAGATACTGTTGTTCAGAATCACAGAAATTCTGGGTAAATATTTGTATTTTGTCACATGACACTGCCTTTGTCCTCAAGGAAAACAATAAGCTTTGCCAGACCTAGCTGTTACTAATTATGTACCAAACAGAGCAACAATCCCTGAAGGAAACTATGAATCTAGCTGAATTGGGAACAACGGAGACAGTGAGAAATACTGCCGATAATGAAGAATTATTTATTACGTTAGATGCAGTGGTAGAGGATGAATCTCTAGTTGTTGTAGAAAATGTAGAAGCCGAAGACCGCGATGGAGACCGGATGGCGGCGGCGCGTCCCTCGGGATATAACAAAACCGAGTATGACGATGCGGTAGGGGCGTTTTTTAAAGAAATGGCTCGCTACCCTTTGTTAAAGCCAGATGAAGAGGTTGAATTAGCACGAAGAGTCCGATTTTTAGAGGAAATTAGGGAATTACAAGATTTCTTGTTTGAAAAACTCAACAATCAACCGAGCAAGGAAACTGTAGCTTCCCACCTTGAAATGACGGAAAAACAACTGGAACATCGCTTATATCAAGGGCGGGTTGCAAAACGTAAAATGATTCGCTCCAACCTACGATTAGTAGTCTCTATTGCTAAGCGATATTTAAATCGGGGAGTTCCTTTTCTAGATTTAATTCAGGAAGGAGCGATGGGGTTAAATCGTGCTACAGAAAAATTCGACCCAGATAAAGGATATAAGTTTTCTACTTATGCTTACTGGTGGATAAGACAAGCAATTACGCGGGCGATCGCCAACGATGCACGAACAATTCGCTTGCCCATTCATATTGTTGAAAAACTTAACAAACTGAAAAAAGCGCAACGAGAACTCAAACAGAGATTAGGTCGCAACCCATCCGAAGAAGAAATGGCGGAAGCCTTGGATGTTCCCGCCCAACAACTACGTCAGCTCCAGCAACTACGACGACAAGCACTGTCCCTCAACCATCGTGTTGGTAAAGAAGAAGACACAGAATTGATGGATTTGCTAGAAGACGAAGATAATCTCTCTCCAGAGGCGAAAATGAATGAGAGTATGATGCGCCAGGAGATTTGGGAAGTCTTAGGTGACGTACTCACTCCACGAGAAAAAGACGTCATCTCTCTGCGCTACGGTTTGATTACCAGTGAACCCTGTACCTTAGAAGAAGTTGGTACTATGTTCAATCTTTCCCGCGAGCGAGTACGACAAATCCAAAGCAAAGCTATGCGAAAGTTACGGCGTCCTCACATCGCCAAACGCTTAAAGGGGTGGTTGGTGTAGTTAGAGAATGTTTAAAAGGTATTTATATGTCATGTTCAACGGAGCGTAAGCTCACTATGCTTCCTATGGAGTGACTAACCAGGTGCTGAAAACCCCTTGTTAGTCGTTCCGCAGGAGATAGATTTCGCTTCGCTACACCTAGAATGACAATTTTGACGAGTCAAAAACTAGAACTTATCGACTAACGATTATAAATTCTGGGCTAATGAACGCCACTTGCGACAACGGGACGCCACATGCTACCCTTGCCAGAAGCCGAAGAGTGCGTCTACAAGTCGGGAAACCCCGCAAGTTAATGGCTTCTAATAACTCATAACTGACAACTAATAACTAATGACCTTGTATAACGATTTAATTTTGCGTTTTGCTGAACCAGCCGATTGCGATGCATTGTTTAAATTAGTTAAGGCACTGGCAGAATACGAAAAATTATCTCATGCCGTTACTGGTAATGCTGTGGCGTTAAAGGAGCATTTATTTGGCTCGCAAAAATACGTAGAAGCAATATTAGCAGAATATACAGGGCAAGCTGTGGGGTTTGCTTTGTTTTTTCATAATTATTCAACATTTTTGACAAAGCCAGGAATTTACCTAGAAGATTTGTTTGTTCTACCAGAATACAGACGACAAGGAATTGGTGAAGCGCTCCTGACTAAAATAGCTCAGATAGCTGTACAACGAGATTGCGGAAGGCTAGAATGGAGCGTTTTAGATTGGAACGAACCAGCTATTGCATTCTATCGACGTATGGGAGCAACGATTCTAGATGATTGGCGAATCTGTCGTGTGAGTGAAGAGCTACTGTATCAATTGGGAAGTAAGAAGTAGGGGAAAGTCAGGAAGCACAAGGGGACAAGGGGACAAGGGGACAAGAGGAATAACTAAAAAACCTTTTCTTCTCTCCCTCTGCTCCCTCTGCTCCCCCTGCTCCCTCTCATCCCCCAGCCAGGGGGCGATCAGGGCGTCCACTAACCCCTAAAAGGGGCGCTACGCAAACGTTAACACTAGACCCATAGGGGGCGCTGCGCAAACGCTAACATCCCCTTTATCTGCGCACACTTTACACGAAGTTTGACAGCTTGTCTTTTGACAAGTTGTCTTACCAATCGTAAGTTGACAAATACTTATACCAAAGTATTTGTCAAAATTGGGTGTGGTCAGGCATAACATGAAATTTAGTATCCTTGTTTTTCAAGTCATATTAATTAATTTTGCTTTCACTTCTGTCGCATTTGCACAAGAAAATAATTTAGAGCCAAAAAAGACTTCTATAAGGAAAGTATCTAAAATTCCGTATTTAAATGAGATAGAAAAATCATATACCAGTGCAGAATTACTTACTCAAACACCCATACCATCTAAAAAGCCAGAAACAACTGATAACCCAGAACAAAATTCTACAACAAACGAATCGGAACCAAAAATTGAAGATGATGGCGCAATTATTATAGATGTGACAGGGAAGAAAGATAACCTTCCTCAATCTACTCCTACATACGTCATTGAAAAAGAAGAAATTGAAAAACAAGGTGCGACAAGTGTATCTGATATTTTGAAAAAAATGCCGGGTTTTGCTATCAATGACTCAGGTCATGGTGCAGATATTCACACAGGTACATACTATCGCGGAGCTTCGATTAATCAGTCTGTCTTTCTCATTAATGGCAGACCCATTAATACTAATGTCAACACCTATCATGGTGCAACAGATTTAAATAGTATTCCTGTAGAAGCGATTGAACGAGTGGAATTGTATAGTGGTGCAGCTTCTACTCTTTATGGTTCCTCAGCTTTTGGAGGAGTTGTTAATATCATCACGAAAGAAGGTAGCAGGAATCCTCGCTTAAATGCAACTGCAGAATTTGGCGATTTGAATTTCAATAATCAACAATTAAGCTATGCAGGTGCAACTGGCTCCTTAAGATATAACCTCAGCTTTGAAAGGTCTTTTATTGATAACCGTTACCGCGTTCCTGAGGGTGCAGCCAATCGTGACGAGCGAGGATATTTATTTAACGCAGATACAGCAACCAGCACATACTTTGGTAGTTTTGCCTTTGATGTAGATCCTAGGAATACTTTAAGTTTAGATGTGACTAAACTTAGTAGCCGTCGAGGATTAATTTATTTTGGCTTTCCTTTACAAAGGGATCGACTAGATCACGATAATTTAAATATTGGTTTGGCTTGGAAAATTCGCCTTGGTAATGGTAACAGTTCTGTTCTTACAACGACACTAGGTTATAACCAAGATTACTTTAACACTTACGGTCCCAGCAGCCAATATTATCGTACAGGGACTTTAGATACACAATTATATACAGCAAGGATAGACCATGAGTGGCAACTGACACCAAATAATAAATTGCGCTGGGGATTAGATTTGCAAAACACAGATTTAAATGGTGATGTGTTCAGTACAGTTCCTACTCGAAGTACCTTAAATGAAAAGGAGAACGAAAGTTTATTAAACACCTCATTATTTGCCGTTAATACTTGGAATATTACTGATAATTTTCAGGTAGATTTAGGATTGAGACAAAGCTTTGATAGCAAATTTGGGAATTATCTCAAGCCCAGTGTGGGATTGAAATATGATATTGTTCCTGCTTTAGCAGTGCGAGGAAGTTGGGCAGATGGACAGCGCAATCCTGGTTTAGATCAGTTGTATGTTTATGATACGGTACATGGATGGCTTCCTAACCCTGATTTAAAACCAGAAACAGGCTCATCTTGGACAGCAGGAATTGATGTCAGGTTTTCTAAAGATTTAACAGGACAGTTTACCTACTTCGGGAGTAGTTTAGATAATCGCTTAGGAGTTGTACAAGGAAAATGGGAAAATATTGGGTTAGTTGATACCAATGGTTTCGAGGCGGCGTTACGATGGAAAATTGCTTCTGGATGGTCAACTTTCCTCAACTATACATATACAGATGCCAAAATCAAAACAGGAACAGATAAAGGGTTACAGTTGGGCTTAATTCCCTACTCTGTTGCTTCTGCTGGTATTGGTTATGAAAATAGAGGTTGGCAGGCTAATTTGTATGCTACTTACTATAGTGGCGCTCGTCGCTCCCTATACGTAAGAACGGGAGATTTAACGACAGATTTTTCACCCTCTTTCTTTAATTTGGATTTTAGCGCTCGCGTTCCTGTGACAAGAAATTTGGGATTGACAGTTTACTTAGAAAATTTACTAGATGAACAATATGAGCGAGTCAATCGTATCTATAGCCCTGGGTTTACTTTTCGGTTGGGTTTAACATCTAATATTTAGACATTGCGAAATTTCTTTGGGTGAAAATGGCTATTATGAGAGCCAAAATTCAGGATAGTGTGCTTTTTCTCCACCACGAAGATGTGCCAGAGTATAAAAAAGGCGGTTCCGTGGTGAGGAATAGCTATTTCTGGGCGCTGCGTTCAATTGCAGGTAAAGCCTCGCGTTATGGTGATTGGGAATACGAGTCTGAGGTTTGGCTAGCACTGGCGCGGATGCTGTTGTCTTTTGCTGAGTCTGGCTATTTGGGATTAAAAGAAACTGTCCTGGAGTTTCCTCTATCTCAAGAGGAAATTCCAGATGTACTGCGAGATGTTTCCACGTGGGAATAGGATAGAAATGCAGGTAAAACAGAGGCTTCAAAAATTCATTCCCAGGCTCAGCTTAGGAACAAAAAAAGGTACTCCTGTTAAGGGAAAAGTTACGAAATTGCCTCAAATACCATTGTTGGAATTAACACATCATAT
>JAAUSC010000269.1 GCA_012031965.1 Scytonema sp. RU_4_4 | reverse complement strand
CTAAGGCTGACAGCTAGCGCCACAATGACAAACGGAACAACATATTTTTTACTGGATTTCATGACTTTATCTGTATCTCTTGCAAGAAGCTGCTGGATTTTACTGCTCTCCTTTTAGTCATTCGGTATCGAATTCTACTGCTGACTCGTTTGATAAGTAAACTTTTTTTTCAAACAATCTTTTTTAGTCCTTACATTGTAGTAATGTTACGTACACATCTTTTTAACGAAAAGGTATTTTCTTTTTTAAAAAATAAACAACGACAAATTGTTTAAGCAACCTTTCAATACCAATGTCTCTGGCAAAGGAATCCGAAAGGTTCTACCCCTATTTTTTTGTAAAAAAAATACACTGCTATTTTGATTAACTTAGTGTTTATGCGGAGTTTTTAAGATGGAACTAGCCTTATTGATTATATTGATGGCTCTGGTTATTCATTTTCCACGTAAGTCTGGACCAGCTCGAATTCAACGGGGAGATAATCTCACGCCAATAATCGAAGTGATTTTCAATGACGAGCATAAAGAAGAGATGATATTGGATACGGGAGCCACTTTCACTACCATCACCCAAAATATGGCAAAAACCTTGAAAGTAAAGCCACTGGGTGAACAGGTTTTCACACTCGCAGATGGCAAAACAGTGAAAATGCCCATCGGTGAAGTCCAATCGATAGAAGTTGGTGGAGCTAAGGTTGAGAATGTACGAGTAGCAATTGGTAATATGCCTCTGCTAGGACAAACCTTTTTTGGTAACCATGAAGTCATTATCAAACACGATGTCGTGGAATTTCGCTGACAAAGCTATTTAATCAGTAAACAATGAACAGTGAACAGTGAACAGTGAACAGTTGTTTAGTAACTGATAACTGATAACTGATAACTGAATAAATCTGCTTAGTTTGCAGTTAGTTTCCTGAACCGTTCACGATTATCCTTGGAATTGACCCTTCAATTCCTTCAACATACCAATCCATCGCTAGTTGTTCCCTATCACCCAACATCTGACCCTTTGGGACTCGCACCACGCCCTTTTGGTCTTTTACCGGACCATCAAAAGGATGTGCAGCACCCCTAACAAATTCATCACGCTTGGCTATCACCAATTGTTGAACATCTTGAGGAATCACAAGATTCAAGGGCGAAATATCAACCATTCCTTGAGCAATCCCATACCAAACTTCTTCAGACTTCCAACTACCATTGATAACAGCCAAGGCTTTATCTGTATAAAATTTACCCCATTTATTAAGAGCTGATGTTAAATGAGCTTTTGCACCAAACCGGCTCATATCAGTGTTGTAGCCAAAAGCATAAATACCTTTTTCCTCTGCCAGTTGGATAGGGGCAGCAGAGTTGGTATGCTGTGCTAAGACATCCGCACCCAAATTAACCAAAGCCTGGGCTGCTTCTCTTTCTTTAGCTGGGTCGTACCAACTCTGCACCCAGACTACTCTCACTTTTGCTTTAGGATTTGTCTCCCGCAGTCCTTGCGTGAACGCACCTATCCCTCGAATGACTTCAGGGATTGGGTATGAAGCAACAAAACCAATCACATTCGATTTTGTTATTTTGCCAGCAATCATACCGGTTAAGTATCGCGGTTCTTCAATGCGTCCCAGATAGGTACCGACATTGACAGCGCGTTTGTATCCACTACAGTGCTCAAAATGAACATTGGGAAAGTCTTTTGCTACTTTAAGGGTTGAATTCATGTAGCCAAAAGAAGTCGTGAATATTAACTTATTACCTTCTAACGCCAGTTGACGAATGACCCTTTCTGCATCCGCATCTTCAGTGACATTTTCCATAAAAGTCGTTTTCACCTTCTCCCGAAGAATTGCCTCCATTTCTCTACGACCTAAATCGTGGGAATAAGTCCACCCAAAATCATTTACAAATCCAACATAAACAAATCCTACTTTAAGAGGTTCATTCGCCGCCATAGGCGAAGCTTGAACGGATACCTCACCCTGTGGTTGAGACTTACGACCTTGGGTACAGCCAGCAAATGTAAAGCTGGTTTCGGCTAAAATGGCATACTTTAGAAATTTTCGACGCTTCATTTTATTAATTTGTCTACGGGGTCAAACTGTTATAAATGATTGAGATATAAATGATTTCGATTATACAAACCAAAGATAAATTTTGACATAATAAAAAGAACACAAACTCATACTAGGTTGCGTTCTCATGTGTTATTCTGATAGTAGACGTACTGTGTCTGCTACAATCCAGGCGTCGTTTGTGCAAACAAAGCTACAAAATCTGTCGTCACTACAGTACCAGGCGCGTCTTCTGGTTGAGAAATCAAGTCAAATGCCTTGTTTCTAGCGTTTGGTTCCAACAAAGCTTGCATGACCACTTCTGCTACATCTGCACGCGGAATCGAAGTGGGAATCCCATTTGGTGGATTCATCAGCATGGTGTCATTTTTACCAACCAGGAGTTCTCGTTTTCCTCCCGGTTAGTCTAATAGACCCCCAGCGCGAATAATTGTATAGTCAATACCAGAATCAATTAAATACTGTTCTGCCTTACGTTTCCAAATCAAGATGTTGCCATTACCGATACTGTTAAGAGGGTGGTTTTCATTCGTGCCACCCATTGAACCGACCAACACAATATGATTAACTCCAGATGCTTTTGCAGTATCAATTTGGTTAACCTGACCCTGATAGTCAATAACTTGCGGTATTTCATCGTTAGGAAAGGTAAACTCAGGACGCTGACCCGGTTGTGGTATTCCTTTCATCTGGGGAATCGCACTGGTGAGAATAACCAAGGTAGAACAACCTTCTAACGCTTTTATGAGAGTTTTTGGGTCGCGGATATCGCCAAAGAAAAAGTTATCCTTTGCACCAAACAATTGCTGAACTTTCTCACTAGAACGGGCAAATCCCCTCAGAGTAAACTGCTGGGGATGTTGTTGCAGTTTTTGGCAGACGAGTGAACCAGTACGTCCGGTTGCACCAGTGACGAGAACTTGTAGAGGGGTAGTCATCTAAAATTAATTACAAGATAGAAGTGCAAAAAACTATTATACTGAGCCAACCAAAGAGATGGCCGGCATTGATTTGGGATTGAAGTACTTCATTGCCGATAATAAAGGCAACGTAGAACCGTCACCCCAGTTTTACCGCAAGTCTGAAAAACAGTTAAATCGCGCTAATCGCAAGAAGTCCAAAAAGTACGATAAAGCCAGGAAGAAAGCCAAAAAACCACAATCAACCAACTATCACAAAGCCAGAAATAGGTATGCTCGAAAGCATCTAAGGGTAAGTAGGCAACGAAAAGAGTACTGCAAGAGATTAGCGTACTCCGTCATCCAATCTAACGATTTGGTAGCCTATGATAGCGCAGCGTGCCCTCTGGGCATAGACTTAAATGTTAAAGGCATGGTACGAAATCGACATCTGGCTAAGTCAATCAGTGATGCTGGCTGGTCAACTTTTCGGTCATGGCTGGAGTATTTTGGCACAAGTATGGAAAGGTAACGGTTGCCGTGCCTCCCTATAATACAAGCCAGAATTGCTCTAACTGTGGTAAGAAAGTTAAGAAGTCTCTGTCTACAAGGACTCACGTTTGCCCTCATTGTGGATTTGTGGAAGACAGGGACGTGAACGCAGCTATCAACATCCTGAAAAAGGGACTCAGTACCGTGGGGCACACGGGAACTTACGCTTGGGGAGATTTGCCCTCTTGGGCAGTTGGTGCAAGCCTGCTGTCTAACGGCGAGTCAACGAACCAAGAATCCCCGCGTCTTTAGACCGGGGAGTGTCAACCTAAACTCCAGTCGTTAGCGTACTAGTAAGTAACGTAAACCAATTAGTAATAAAAAGATACCGTATAACTTTTTCATCATTGCGCTACTAATATACGGCTGATTAGCAAATAATGCCCCAAAGAAATTGCCAATTATCAAACCTACTGCAATAATCACAGCATACTTGATATTGAGATTGCCGTTGCGATAGTAAACTATGGCTGCTAAAATACCTATTGGCAATATTTGAGCAGCAATGGAAGTGCCCGTAGCAAACTTTTGATCTAAACCTATTAAAAGTACCATTGCCGGTACCATAATTGCACCACCACCGATACCAAACATCCCTCCAGCAACACCAGCAGCTAAACCAATAAGCAACAATTGGATGAGTATATTAGACATAAAAAATATGGGTAGATGGCTAACTACAGACTGATTTTATAAGAAAACAAAGATTTTGGTAGCATTCCGTGAACACCTTTTTGCGGACTATTGACAACTTGAGAGATGCGAAAGTTGACAGCTAAACTACACAAGACATAAGCATCTTCAGGTGACAAATTGATGAAACGTTCTAAGAAATCAATCATGTTTTTTAAAGCCAGTTCTAAAGCTTCATCTAATGTTTGACCAAATCCCATTGTGATGATGTCTGTAGGAGTTTCGGCAATCGGCGTTGTCAATTGTAAATCCTTGCAAAGTTTTAACTGAATCGTGCCGTTCATAGAAGTCTCAATTGCGGTAACATTAACCTCCCCGTCTCCTTGGGCTGAATGTCCATCACCAATAGAAAATAAAGCACCAGGAACAAAAATTGGTAGAAAAATTTTAGAACCAGCTTGGAGCTCTTGGTTATCAATATTACCACCATAATGACCAGGAGGGATTGAGTTTCGGGATGCTTCCGTAGTAGCGACACCCAGGATACCAAAAAAGGGTTTGAGAGGAATTTTGATACCACTACTAATTGGAAATTCTGTCATCTTATTTTCTAAATTAAGAGGAATAAATCTCAAGGCTGGTTGATGAAACTGATGTGGTAATGCTCCCCAACCTGTCCGAATCGCATTAAAGCCAACAGGTAAACTGGGTGTTATTGCTTTTAGTTTGATTTCCAAAACATCTCCAGGTTCAGCACCCCGCACATAAATTGGTCCTGTCAACAAATGTGGTCCTGCTGCAACTTTGCGTTCTGGAGGAAGATTTTGGCAAATATCAAGGAATGCTGGTGTGAGAAATTCCGGTGGTGCTTTGTCGTAAACGTAGTAACCAGTGTATGTTTCTACGTCTACTGTGTCGCCAGAGTCAACCGTGAGTGCTGGTTCTAAAAGATGAGAAAACCCACCTAGATGCACGGTTTCTTTGGTGGCTTTGAGAATGTGGTGAGGCATTGTTGCTATGGTATTTTGTTAGAATTCTTGCTTAGTACAGAATCCAATTTCGTGTTTTTCTCTCGTTCCGATGCTCCGCATGGGAATGCACGACAGAAGGCTCTCTTTCCTAATGATTATATTGAGGCAGAGCCTCAAATTATGCATTCCTTGTCTCTGACAAGGAACGAGAAATTTTATTCTAACTATTAGAAATTAGAAATTGAATATAAACAATTATTCTGAACCAGAAGTATTCGTCGGACGCGCTGAGATAATTTGACGCAGCAACATCTCTCCCCAATAAGGAACAGGAGCAAGCAGCACAGTACCGGTTCCCTCGAAAGTATTGACTAAAAACTCACCCGAAGTCATCGAACCAAAAATAGACTTAGTAGCTTTTTCAACTCGATACTTTAAGGTGTTTGTGCGAGCGATCGCGAAATTACCATCCACAACCAAGCGGTCATTTTGCAAATGCACCTCTTCAACAGGTCCTTGCGCTACCATGACCACTTTACCTCTACCTTTGACTTTTGTTTGAAACAAACCTTCGCCACCGATTAAACCAGAAACTAATTTATTTCGCTCAACACTGACTTCTACAGAACCATCACTTGCCCAGTATGCTCCTCTATCTAAAATCCATTCAGTACCATTTAATTCAATTATGTAAAATCCAGATAAAGAAGGCTCCAAATATAATTCACCAGTTCCTGTATAAGTGGGTCGAAAAACATTTTCACCTGTTGCTAGAGATTTTAAAAAACTACCTGCTGAAGGTGCTTTAGATTGCATGGTAAGATTGCCACGCATATAGCACAAAGCACCAGACTCTGTTCTCACGGTTTCGTTTTGCAAAATAACCTTGACTAAGCGCAATCCTTCTCTTGTTATCACTTCAAAAGTTGCCATTGCTTTCCTCTGTTATTGTAAAAATACAGATTCATCGTTTCCAAGACTAAATTTGCTTGTTCCATCACACTGCATGAATGCACCCTAATTAGGGTTTTTGATTTTTTACAACCTCCTAACAAATATTTGTAGCCACAAACTGAATGACTTCTGCCAATCCTTCTTTCGTTTTCAAATTTGTGAATACAAAAGGTTTTTCACCACGCATTTTTTTTGCATCTCGTTCCATAACACTTAAATCAGCACCGACATAGGGAGCCAAGTCAGTTTTATTAATCACCAACAAATCAGATTTAGTAATTCCAGGACCACCTTTTCGGGGAATCTTATCACCAGCAGCAACATCAATAACATAAATCGTTAAATCCACCAACTCAGGACTGAAAGTCGCCGCCAAATTATCACCGCCACTTTCTAAAAATACCAAATCCAAATCCGTAAACCGCATCTCTAAATGTTCAATGGCTGCCAAATTCATCGAAGCATCTTCCCGGATAGCAGTGTGAGGACAACCTCCAGTTTCCACACCTAAAATGCGATCGCCCACCAGAGCTTGAGAACGCACCAAAAACTGAGCGTCTTCTTGGGTATAAATATCATTTGTGACTACCGCAATTTGATACTTATCACGCATCGCCTTACACAAAGCATCAACCAAAGCCGTTTTACCCGACCCCACCGGACCTGCAACACCAACTCGAAAAGCATTCATAGTCATTAGTCATTAGTCATTAGTCATTGGTCATTAGTCATTAGTCATTAGTAAAATACTTTTGACTTTCTCCGCATCCTGCTGTTGGCATTTTGACGGTTTAACTCCGAAACAATCTTGTGTATAACGTTTCATGTTTCATACTCGCCAACGACAAACCCCAACTACAACAACTTAATTCCTCATTCTTTAATTCCATAATCTCCTTTACTGCATCACAAAGCAATCCTTGCAGTTCCAACAATAACTGTTGTCCCGCCGTCTGTCCTAGGGGAATTAGCTTGATTCCAGCAGTGACCATATGACTTGCCCAAGTATGCAGATATCCTAGTAATGCAGCTTTTATATTAATATCCCAACGAGCTGCTGCAATACCAAAAGCAATTGCATAATTGCAAGGATTACCAACAGCGTCTACTATATTCATGAACTGTGGCTGTAATTCCGCAAGTAACCGGAGCAGCGATCGCCCCATTTGCCAGCTAGAACTGCGTAATTCTTCTGTTTCCCGAACAGCAGATAACCACATATTCCAATATGATAGCGCCTTGAAATCACTCACCTTCACAGACTGATAAGCTCGTACCATCACCGCCGCCTCCAAGCGAATTGCGCCGTAACGCAATTCTGCTTCTAACCAGTGTTGTAAAGCGGCTTGATTGTCAATCGTGCCATTTTCTACTAATGTTTCTAACCCTTCAGAATAGCTATAAGCTCCCACTGGTAAAGCGGGGCTAGCCAGTTGCAAAAGACACAAAAGATTGTAATCAGTGAGTGTAATGGTGTCCATCAGCATTCGTTTGCGGCTGAAACACTATATATAGCAGTTTTCAGTTGGGTGCAATAAAAGATTAGCAAGTTTCCATCCCTTTGCAGGGAAGAGTTAGTGGAAAGTACTCAATGGGGCAACATCCGGCGAGTATTGTTTCCATCCCTTTGCAGGGAAGAGTTAGTGGAAAGTTGCTCTTATCGCTACTGTTGGGCTTCCAAAGTGTTTCCATCCCTTTTGCAGGGAAGAGTTAGTGGAAAGACTTACGCTCGAGTTTCAGTCAAAAGCTTACCGTTTCCATCCCTTTGCAGGGAAGAGTTAGTGGAAAGGCCATAGGATGGTCGAGAGCGATTAA
>JAAUSC010000070.1 GCA_012031965.1 Scytonema sp. RU_4_4 | reverse complement strand
TTGCAAATTTCTATCTGACTCAAGATGAAGGTCGGATAATCAAAAATCTCATAAGAACAGACAGTGACGGAAGTCAAAAAAAAGAATTCAGAATTCAGGTAGTGATTGAAGAAGTTGAGGTTACTGAAAAATGAGGGGTTTCCAACGCTCCTATGCTCATCTTGGGGTCTCCCCAAGATGAGCCAAGTAAAGCAGTCCTTGTCTTCCTCCGCACTCATGTGGCGTCCAAGGGCAGAGGTATCTGGTCAGACCAGTCCTGTAGGAGGGTATCCCGACCTAGAAAACTAGCTCTCCCGTTGGGCGCTGGCTCCCCTCGGAGCATAGTGCTGGATTGACCGCAATTTAAGTTACTTTTTTTCTACAATTGCCAACCGCCCTTCTTTGTAGGCTTGCCGCAGAGCGACAGCTTCTGCAACAATATGCTGTGCGCTCAACCCCTCCTCATCTATCATTTTTTGTAAAGTCGTCCCAGTCCGCTCATCCGTTTCGTGAATTGGTGGAATTTGGCAGTACCTCCCGCCATTCTTTGTCCGACGCCAAATACTTGGTTTTTCAGGTTTGCGTTCTTCAGGAGTGCGCTGTTCTTTCATTAAGGAGCGTACAGCTTCTTGGGTGATTGCAGTTAAGTCTAAAAACTTATCTATAATGTGTTTGTACTTCTTGTTCTGGGCTAGTTGATATAAAGTGCTTGGTTCAATTTCTGCTAACTCTTGGGGCGAGAACTTTTGAAATGCTGCTGCAATCTTGAGATATTTTTTTTCTTCACCTTTCCAACCATAGTCAAAGAGTATTTTTTTATACTCTTTGAAAGAGCGCTTCTGTTTTTGCCTTGCTAACCAAAAGGCATGACGTAAAATTGTTTCAGTCGCATCAGCAAGCATTTGGAAGGAAATACTATCATCCACAATGCTTTTAAGAAAAGTAGCTCTTTCTTCTAAATATTGTTGCTCAAAGTCTGATTTTACAATTGCTTGTTCGTCACCTTGGACTGCAATTGCACTCTTCAGTGTTGTCATGATGGTACTAAATAATACTGTCTTTTTAGAAGTTCATTGTGTCTCTAGGACATAGGAACAAGAGCACAGTACCTTAAAGGACAATTGTCCATTTGCAAGCACAGCGCAACTCGCGATTTTACCAGAGGGAGCCGCCCCTTTGGAAGCATCGCTAAAACCAAAAGTTCTTCTATAGAACAATAGTACTACTTTTTCTCAAAGAGTAATCACCAAACATACTCATCTTTTAAAAGATATGATGAAAATTAGATACATCCAAAACTCTGTTGACAGATGGCTCTGATGCAGGTTTAGCAATACTCCACAATCTGCTAGTCCTTAATCCATATAAGTGAAGTTGGTCGATTTGAGCAGAAAAATCTTGGTCAAGGTTACTGGTATCAAAAAATAATAATTCTTTCTTTTGGCGTAGTTATTTTAGGGAACTTTAATCGTTCTTTTATGAGTCTTTAATATATCCTTACATATATTAAAGAGACATTATGCTTTTGTCTATTACAGTTCAATTTCCTACAAAGAAGCCAACCTTACAGTTTGGTGCTTGTGGTCAAATTGTTAAAGAAATGCAGAAAGCCTTAAATCAGCGGCTTGTTCAACTAGATACCGTACCAGTCTCTCCTTTGTCGGTTTCCACCACAGGTTACTTTGACCGAGAAACCAGAAATGCTGTGAAATACTTGCAGTGTCTGGCTTTCTTAACGATAGACGGGATTGTGGGACAAGAGACTTGGGCATATTTGTGCAACGGATTTGCTAGCTTGCCAATACTAAGTGTTGGTAGTAGTGGAACTGTAGTCAAAGCTGTTCAAGAAACCTTCAAAGTGGGTGGCTACTACTTTGGTGCTATTGATGGTATTTTTGGAGCAAAAACTGAGGCTGCAGTCCTGGCTTTTCAAGCAGAATGCTCTTTAGCAAGCGATGGCATCATTGAACCATTTACCTGGAATGCGTTAAGTAAGTTAGATAGCCATTCCTCTCGTTGCAGCGTTAATGCTTTTCGTGGGTTGTGAAGTAGTGACCATCAAGCTGCTTACGTCACCGTTTCTGATGGGAACATTACATCTTTTGGAATTCTAAATTCTAAGAAAAATTGTTTTCAATTTTTAATTGATAATTTTCAACAAGAGCGCAGCGAGGAGTATCTTATCTCTGCGCTCTCATTATTAGAAAATAACTTAACTTTGAGACCGCCAAAATGTCAGCATTGTATCTGAAAAAAAGTGTTTCTTCATATATGAATGGAAAAGCACTTTTTAACAAAAAACCGATGCGAATGAGAAATTTGGCTTACGGCATAGTACTATCATCTTGCTGGCTAACATCATGGGTTGTATCTTCTTTAGCTGTGAATGACATTGTATCTTCCAATTCAGTTCATACTAAAACGATTACTGTTAAGAAAGCCGAGTTTGGGGTTTTAAGAGACGATAGCAACAGTAAAATGTCTTTTGTCCCGACAACTAAAGTGCCATTTCAAGAGGGAAAACGTTACGGATGGCGCATTCAGCTAAACGAACACAAACGTGAAGTGACATGGAAAGAAATCCTTCGATTACCGAAACTTCCAGAAACTTGGAGTACAAGTAGTGGTGAAAATTTTGTCATATCAACTGATGGCATGGAAGCAGTGACAAAGCGCACACAGTCAGCAAAAAAAGGAGTGATTGAGAACTTTTGGACTGTTGCTTCTGGCGACCCTACTGGTAAACATACAATTGCGGTCTACATTGATAATCGTCGCGTTGGTTTTTTCGAGTTTGAGATTATTTCCCCAAAGAAGAAGTAACAGTTATTTATCATCAGCTAAGTCAGAAATCACATCTCTAGAACTCAAAAAATTTGTTGATTAAACCTCTTGCAAAAGTCAAATTTATGAAAGTTCATAAATTTTGACTGTTGACCTAGAACAAAGCAAGGGCGTAAAGTAGTACCAAGTTACGACCTTTTTACAGGTCGCATCTGTTGTGAACTATCTTGTATGTCACCACATCTTACCTCTCCAACAACAAAACCACGAGTTCCTCATTTCTCATCTGGTCCTTGTGCAAAACGTCCTGGCTGGTCTGTTTCCAAGCTAGAAAACGCCTGCGTAGGTCGCTCTCACCGTTCTGAGGATGGCAAAGCTCGCATAAAAGAAGTCATTGAGCGCTCCAAAGCAATTCTCGGTGTTCCTGCTGATTATCGTTTGGGTATTGTTCCAGCATCCGATACAGGCGCAGTGGAAATGGCATTATGGTCCCTGTTGGGAAAACTCCCGGTTGACATTTTGGCATGGGAAAGCTTTGGTTCAGAATGGGTTAAAGATGTTGTAGACGAACTGAAATTGCCTAATCTCAACGTTCTCAAGGCAACTTATGGCAGTTTGCCAGACCTCAACCAAGTTGACTTTAGTCATGATGTGGTGTTTTTGTGGAATGGCACGACATCAGGTGTTAGGGTACCTAATGGCGATTGGATAAAAGATGACCGTCAAGGTCTAACCATCTGCGATGCGACTTCTGCGGTTTTCGCGATGGAAATACCTTGGCACAAGTTGGATGTTGTCACCTACTCTTGGCAAAAAGTACTGGGAGGAGAAGCACAGCATGGAGTCATTGTGCTTTCACCCCGCGCGGTTGAACGCCTGGAAAGCTATCAACCTGCTTGGCCTATACCGAAGCTCTTTCGTTTATCGCAAAAAGGCAAGCTCATTGAAGGAATTTTCAAAGGGGACACAATTAACACGCCATCAATGCTGTGTGTAGAAGATGCGCTTGATGGATTACTCTGGGCAGAGAGTATTGGTGGACTTCCTGGTCTTATTCGTCGCAGTGAAGCAAATCTGGCGACAATTACCCGTTGGGTTGAGCAAAGTGATTGGGCGGCTTTCTTGGCAGAGAAGCCAGAAACCCGTTCTTGTACTTCGATTTGTCTCAAGATTGTTGATGATTGGTTTACAGGTTTAAGTCCAGAGAAGCAAGCAGAATCCTCTAAAAAACTGGCAAAACTTCTGGCAAAGCAAGAAGTTGCTTTTGATATCGCATCCTACCGTTCTGCACCACCCGGAATCAGGATTTGGGGTGGAGCCACAGTAGAAACGACTGATATTGAAGCATTGCTACCGTGGCTAGATTGGGCATACGCTACTGTTAAACAGGAGTAAGAAAGCAGCTTTTTTAGGTTTCATGAATGCTGTTGGTCTGCCCATTTCTCCCACAAAAGACGCACATCTGCTGGTTGTCCCTCATAATTGAGCATCTGGTCTGAAATGATCACCCACGGCTGAGCGCTACTTGTCCAAAGGTTACCTACAGGACTTAACCAACTTGTGTCATCTAGCGTTCCAGCTTTGACGTTGATGGTTTCTCGATTATAAGCCCGTTCATGGAACAATCGTGTTCCGCACTCACCGCAGAACAGGCAAGTCACCTCACGTCCACTCTCGGCTTTACGTGTCCAAGCTTTCGGTTGTCCTTGGATAATGACAACAGCATCTCGTAGCACAGTGAGGGACATTCCAAAAGCGCTGGAAGATTGTTTCTGACATTCCTTACAGTGGCACAGATAAAGAGTGAACGGTTCAGCACGGATTTCATAACGGATTTGTCTACATTGACAGCCTCCGGTATAGGTCACGCTCACAGCTTCTCTCTCCCTTTGCAATTTCGTACTGTCTGATTGTACCGAAAGCTGCTCCAGTCTTGAAGTTAGAAATTCTATGTTTATTTTTCCGGAATGACCTAACGGGTAATAGATGGGTAAAAAAATGACATACTATGACTCCATAGCCCAGCAGTATAAAAAATCCAAACAGTTGCCGTTTCGTCTACATATTGAGGCATATACATACTTTCATCTGGTCGGTAATCTGGTCGGAAAATCACTTCTCGATCTGGCTTGTGGAGAAGGATTTTACACCAGACAATTCAAACTCCAGGGTGCAGCACGAGTGATAGGGGTCGAAATCTCCGAAAAAATGATTGAATTGGCAAGACAGGAAGAAGCTAGAGAACCACAAGACATTGAATATATCCTCGGTGATGTACTTGAACTTGATAAAATTGACAGCTTTGATCTAGTGGTGGCTTCTTATTTACTTAATTATGCCCAAACAAGAGAACAACTACTCAAAATGTGTCAGAGCATATTTGTCAACCTAAGACCGGGCGGTCGTTTCGTCACCATCAATAATAATGACTCCCAACCCCCCCAGTCCTATCTGACTACTGAAAAGTATGGATTTATCAAAAGCACAGACTCACCACTAATCGAAGGCACGCCTATACAATACACATGCACAATCCCTGGTAGTGACCAGAAATTCAGATTCAATAACTATTACCTCAGCGCAGCCACTTATGAATGGGCATTTCAGAGTGTCGGTTTCAAAGAAGTTCGCTGGCAAAAACCAATAGTCTCTCCTCAGGGAGTGGAAGAGTTTGGTCAAGAGTTTTGGCAGGATTTCCTTAACTGTGTGCCTATAGTTGGTATTGAGTGTCTAAAATAGGAGATGCTCTTGAAGGCAGCAAAAGTATCAGCCGACGGGTTCGGGGTGAAATGAGCAGTGATTCCGAAAGTTACGTAATGAATATGCCTGAGTCCCTTTATCAGTGCAGGTAGGTGCAATACTCGACATAATTACGTCTTCCCCCTATAAAATCAGCACGAATTAACGATAGTCATCTGATTGAATGTCCCGTTTCAACATCAGCCCCATCCGTGTATTACATCGTAAAGTTTAACCCTAGATTGGTGTATTAAATTACGCCTATTTCATGTTGATTCCGTACAATACAGTCTCTAAGTGAATTCTATGCTCTACCATGTATTACACTGAAGAATCGGATTTCTTCCTAATCATGTAATACACCGTTAATCTCCTTGAGCCTTTCCCAAGTATTACATGGTGTCAGTACGAGCAGATCTTGATAATGGTTTTTTCCTTACCCAGTCAGGCATTAATTCCTCTCTCCCTGAAAAAATGAGCGAACGTACAGTATTAAAGCCCAGTCGTTATGACTGGGCTTTTGGCTATGGACGGATGCATAATTTTCCCTGACGGACTGACACAGAGCCTACAATGCAGACTGAATCAACTTCATGGCACGTAGACCCTTGGTGAAAATAGGCTCATTTTTTGAGTCCAAACGGAAATACTGGCACTTCACAGTTTACCCACGCGCTATGGCTCTTTCTGTTTACGTAATTTTATGCTAAAAATTAGTTATATAAATAACTTGTCACTACTGAGACTCATTTTGGTTTCTGGTGTCAGTTTCTTACATCATCTATTCATGCATGAGCAATTCCTTTAGGTGCAAGATATGAGTTTACACATGCTCTTCACGCTTTCTTTCTCACTTCTTGAGGTTTGGTACAACATATGAGCATTGGAACCCCGGAGAATGAGACGACTGACACGACGACGAAAACTAGTTCAGTGGTGATTGGGTGTATGCCTGCGGCACGATTTGTGCGAGAGTCCAGTGTCAAAGGCGATCGCTAACACCGAATTTCAAGCCCCCACCTCTGGCTGCATGGTCTTTAATTTTGAATTTCTAATGCGTGAATTTTGAATTCCCGTGTTTGAATTCCCGTCTAAACGCTATGCCTATGGCTAACGTCACGGCGATCGCCCTTTGGGCGGGTGGACCATCGCCGCAATTCGCAGCTGAAGAGCACGCGCAGCTTACCTGCAGGGCTTAGGGGGTTGAGCTCATTTACGTTCGAGAATTGGGACTTGAAGCCAATAGCAGAGGTAAAAAATTCTTTTTTAGAAACTTGAATGCAAAACAGATAAAAATAAAAATCTCCCAAAAGCTTGTAAAGCAGTCCCTTTAAGAACAGATACAATCAATTCACTTGGTAAACCAAGGGACATTCAAAAGAGAAGCAACGCCAGACTGCCAATCCAAACGTTGCCTCTCTCGTTTCCGTAAAACCCATTAGAAATGGATTCACACAATTATGGTAAACCAAATTGTAGACGTTGTAGATACTCTCAGTTACCCAGAGTTAGCCGGACTTCTTACGGCTTGTGGATACGCTATTCGAGAGCAAACGATACTTTCTAGGGCTTTGCTCGAGCTTAGTTTTGAAATTTCAAAACTGCGTAATGAAAACGGCTTTTTCAATACCGAATATCAGGATGTCGTAAGCGATATAGACCTGGCACTCTTAGCTGGTTTGTGCGCGGTTAAATTGACTCAGATGGCTACAGCAATTGAAGAAATCAATCGAAAATGTCATGAGGTTTTGGTAGAGTAATAAGGATAGAAATTCTTCTCAAATTCAGTCAATCAATTAAAACAGTTATCAGTTACCAGTTGTCAATGAACAATTATTTGATAACTATGTACTGTGTACTGATTTCTTGAAGAGCACTAAAAAGCTAACGTTTTTGTAACCGGAACAAATCAACTCATTGATGCCAAGTTTATCGAAACATATGAAACCGAAATGATTAGTACAGACGTTACTTTCAGAGAGTCTCATTTCAACGAATTGTTTGATATTTTAGGCAAACAATAGGCTGAATAATAAATCAAAATGCCAGCAAGCTTTCACGAGTATTGCTGGCACTCTAGTAATCGTAAATGATTTGCGAATAAAATCAGGAAAGGATGAGAGAGAGACAATTTCGTACCTTCTCTCCTCTTTGCCTTCATCCAATACCTTGATTTCACAACTTAAAGAAGATTGCTATATATTTGTGGACTGTTGATGGGCTTTTTCGGTCACGATATCTTTAATGACACAAACACTACTTACAGCATAAATAACAAAAAGCGCTCGGGAGTGTTACCGCGTTTCCACCCTAAGCGCTTTTCGCTTTACACTTGCTCCTCACACACAACTAGAGAATAACATTGACTTTATAAAACAGCAAGTAAGATAGGTGACAGTTTGACAACTGAACCTTATTCTATTCGACAAAACAAAAAGCGCTTGAACGTCTTGCCGTGTTTCGACTTCAAGCGCTTTTTATTTTCAACTTACTCCTCACACCATCAAAACAATATCATGGGTTGAATGAGATGAGACATCCAATGGGTGACACTTCAGCAACTGCTCTACTATCTTAAGACGTAGAACACGAAAGTTTTTCTATGTTTTTTGGTTTATACGTCATTTAACATCCCTCTTAGGAAAGATTTTTTAATGTAAAAAGTGACGGATACCTGTTAACACCATGACTAAATCCAGTTCATTAGCTGCTTGGATAGAATCTTGATCCCGCAAACTTCCCCCTGGTTGCACAATAGCCTTAATTCCGGCTGCGGCTGCTGTTTTGACTGAATCATCAAAGGGGAAGAATCCATCGCTGGCGAGAATTGCTCCTTTGGCTTTTTCCCCAGCTTGTTCTAAGGCAATTTTAACTGAGCCCACACGGTTCATTTGACCTGCACCCACACCTAAGGTTGTGCGATTGCCACTCACAACAATCGCATTAGACTTAACATGTTTGCAAACTTTCCACGCAAACAGTAATTCTTCTAACTCATCATCTGTCGGTTTCTTTTCAGTAACGACTTGCCATGTATTGGTGTTGGCTACTGCGTCATCACAAGCCTGCAGGAGGAAACCACCTGCAATGACTTTGATGGTTTCTTTTGATCCACTCTTCAAATCAGGTAAAATTAAAACTCGCACTTTTGATTTAGCAGCCAAAATCTCTTGTGCTTGTGCTTCACAATCTGGTGCAACCACGCATTCTAAAACGTTTTTGTTAACTGGTTAGCAGTCTCAGCGTCAATCGGACGGTTTAGTGCGACAATTCCACCAAAAGCAGAAACAGAGTCAGCGTTGAATGCTTTTTGGTAAGCTTCTTGGATGGTATTTCCCAAAGCAACACCACAGGGATTGTTGTGTTTGATAATCGCTGCTGCTGGCGTATCGGTGAATTCAGAAATAATCCGCCGTGCTGCTTCTAAATCAACCAAGTTGTTGTAACTAAGTTCTTTGCCTTGCAGTTGAGTCGCAGCAGCCCATCCCGTTGAGGTTGTACCAGTTTGATACCAAGCTGCACTTTGATGAGGATTTTCGCCGTAACGCAGGGATTGTAGTTGTTTGCCTCCAAGGGTGTATTGTTGAGGTAACTCCCCCTTTTTGCTAAGGTTCTGACTCAGGTATGCGGCGATCGCCTGGTCGTAGCTGGAAGTATGTAAAAATCCTTTTAAGGCACACTTTTGCCGAAACTCTGGGGATGGTTCGCCATTTGAGCGGCGCATTTCCTGTAAATATTCTCCATACTGCGCTGGTTCGCATAAAATTGTCAGATGAGCAAAGTTTTTTGAGGCAGCTCTGAGCATAGCAGGACCACCGATATCAATTTGCTCGATCGCCTCAGGTAAAGTCACATTTTCTTTGACGATGGTTTCTTCAAAAGGATAAAGATTCACCACAACCAAATCAATCGGGCGAATTTGGTTGTTTTCCAAATCTGCTCTATCTTCGGGTACATCTCGCCGTGCTAAGATACCGCCATGTATCCGAGGATGTAATGTTTTGACTCGACCACCTAAAATTTCTGGCGAACCTGTGTAATCAGCAACTTTCGTAACTGGTAACCCTGCATCTTTCAGTGCTTTGGCTGTTCCTCCACTGCTGATGACTTCAAAGTCAAACTCTTCTACTAGGCTACGGGCAAGGTCAATCAATCCTATTTTGTTAGATACACTCAGCAATGCTAGACGCGCCATATTTCGTGAGTTTCCTTTGGTGTAGATACAGTTAGTGCAGATGTCTATTGTATAAACTGCCAAGGTACGTAGACGTAAAGCGGCTTGAACGGGTACTTGGCGTGAAGACGAAGCATCCCCTGGAATACAATGGCTGTATTGAGTCATCGATGAAGAGTGCGATCGCTATGACCGCAGCAACCAGGGAACTGACTTTTGCAGAGTATCTCAAGTATGATGATGGCACGGATACCCAATACGAATTGGTTGATGGAGCTTGTCAGAATGGATGAGCGCACTGGGAATCTATACCCACTTGCTGGAGATAGTCTTGACTTTGAAATCAAGCCAACTGGAGGATACGAGCCATGACATTAGCAAACTATGAGGCGATGAACCTTGATGAGTTACGTCAATATGTCCTGACTCACCGAGAAGACATAAATGCTTTTCATGTCTATGTTGATCGTTCAAAAGCTGTAGGGCGAATGATTACGATTAATCCAGATGATCCAAATTGGGAGGAAAATTTAGAGCAGAGGATTCAGCAAGCAACCTCTGGTGAAGCAGAGTCAAACTAGAGGCAGTCAGCGGCAGCATAACAACCCGCTTGCACCCAACCGCCGAGAGGTGATTTGTGGAGCGTTCGAGACTAGCAGTAGGATGCAAAGGTTATCGCCGCCGCTGATTTGAACCTTTAAGAGGAGCACCTCGAAACTGGGGGGATGAGCGATACAATTTACTCAACTTCGTAAGCTGTTTCACCCTCACCAGCTAATAACCTAATTCCATGAATACCCTCGACCAAGTGCTAGAAATCGCTTTGCAACTGTCCTACGAGCAGCAGGAAATGCTGATCAATGCTACGAGTTGCTCAAAACTTCATGGACTGGTGGTATCTACAGGAAAATATTAATTTGATATGACATTAGCTATTTTGGTTGAACCTATGCCCCTAGAAGTTGATGCCAATGGTGTTGTAAAAGTTGGAAAAACTCGTGTCACTCTAGACACCGTTGTAACAGCTTTTCTTGAAGGGGCTACAGCAGAAGAAATTGGTGAGCAATATACTTCGCTGCAACTCTCAGATATTTACTCAGTCCTTGGTTACTACCTGAGACATAAAGCTGAAGTTGATGCATATCTCTTAGAACGTCAAGCAGCAGTGATCCGACAAGAAGCTGAACAACGTTTTAACCCGGTTGGAATACGTGAGCGCTTACTGGCTAGACAAAGTCAGCACGGGTAATTCAAAATGGTACGATTCCTGGCTGATGAAAATTTCAAAATAATCAGATTGTTCGTAGTGTTCTTCGGCAGAGTCCTAGTGTTGATATACGGACATATACGGACAGAAGAAATATTTTGGTAGGAATGCAAAGGTTATCTGGCGTCGCTCAATTGTGCCATCATGTTGCAATATTTGCGTCAGAAAGCTTAACGCAGGGTGTGGGATAGAATGAAAGATGTGTTGAGTGAGTGCTTTGAATGCCAACTGATGCTCAATTGAGAGGTCTGTATCGTCTTAGCTATCGATTAACGTATCTCATGCTCCAGCCTATACATCTTGTTTGTATTGATAACCGAACAGGTAACTTATACATTTTAGCTGGAAACACTGAAAATATTGAAATCCAGATTACGTCTAATGGGGAGGTATTCTGATGAGTCAAGTCAACTATGCTGCTATGTCTGATCAGGAGTTAAAGCAATATTTCCTGCAACACCGTGAGGACAAAATAGCTCTCCAAGCTTATCTAGACAGGCTTAATGCACGTCAACACGAAATAATTACGACTGTAGACGATCCAGACTTTGATGCCAAAATCCAAGCGGCGATTTTACGGCAAATCCAAGCAGCAGGTAATGGAGAGGCGGCTGTTTAACAATTCGGTTGGAGCGGACTGTCGAAAGTTGCTGGTGTTGTGGCAAAGGTTATCTACAATTGACTATATATATAGCTGCTCGTTCTCTTGAAATGGTAGAAACTGAAGATATCAATAATTTTCATGCAGAGTACCAAGCAATATGGGATGATCTAAGCCAATCTTGGATCAGTTATAGAAAACAGGGAAAATCCTGAAACTTCTTAAATTTGGTGAGCTATGGAAACGAAACCCATTACCGTTCGTGTCAACGTGGAAGCTGCCCGCATCTTTGAAACGGCACCGGAGGAGCAAAGGCGTAAAATTGAGGCATTACTCAGCTTAAAACTGACTCAAGCAAGTCGTGAAAAAAGAACACTGGAAGAAGTCATGAGTGACATCAGCCAGAAGGCGCAAGAGCGAGGATTGACACCAGAAATTTTAGACTCAATTTTGAATGAGGAGTAAGACACGTTACGTTTTCGATACAAATGTGATTGTGAGTTCGTTGCTGTTCGAGAACGGTCATCCCTGGAAAGCGTTTCGATATGCTTTGAAACACGGAGAAGTTTTGTTATCGCTTGAGTTGTTAGAAGAACTCAGTGATGTGCTTGGGCGGGAGAAATTCAATCGCTTTGTAACGAGTGAAGAGCGAGATGAGTTTTTAGAGACATTCGTTGAGCGGGCGATACTGGTTGAGATTATTGAAAAAGTGCAGGAATGCCGCGATCCCAAAGATGACAAGATTTTAGAACTGGCATTAAATGGAGGAGCGGAGTACATTGTCAGCGGCGATAAGGATCTGCTGGTGCTTAACCCATTTCGTGATGTGAAGATAGTCACAGCAGAGGAGTTTTTGAGAGCAGTTAAGCTTGAGTAATCTATTACGGCGGTACAACAACCGTGTTGCAGCGGACGGAATAAGGATTTTGCGCTTCGTTTCGGTATTACTCGCCGCTGGTGAACTTAATCGTTAGGTTGCTTCGTTTCTGGGTTGGGGCAGAGCGTTTCAAATGAGTCTGTCAGAGTTCAGTCTTAACCATTACAGAGTTATCTGAAAACGAATAGTGAAGTCATTATCCTGCTCGACATCGGAACGCATGATGAGGTTTATTAACTGCGTCGATAGTTGCGGTGCCATCATATCAAGTCCGGGTGATTAATTGTCATTCTGTTAGCGTAGCGTGCCCGGAGGGCAGCGAAGTGTTCGCCTTGGGGAGATCCAATAAAAAAAATATCCAACCTATTGCCTTCGGCAACGCTACGCTAACAACAACGGGACTACGACTAATTAACGAGTAAGGGCTGTTTCCAGCCCTCTGGGCTGGAAACAAGGTTGGATATTTTTTTCGCATGTTCGTGCCTTGGCGCGGCGTTGGCGTAAGTCCTACGGACAGGCTGCGCCAACGCGTAGCGTGTCCGTTCGGCTTCGCCGTGCCGCAGGCTCAGGACTCAGCCTGCCGTTAGGCATAGCCTCAGAATCTCCCTTGATACTTCGCTACACTACGTTTTGCACCCTGCGGGAAGCCGCAAAGCGTCTACAGTATGACAGACATATTTTTTTTATAAGTGATTAACCGGACACGATATCACAAGTCGCTACATGAGAATTGCTGATGCAAAAAATTTTATCTTGTCATTGCATACTTTTTATGCTTGACTGTCCTTTGTCCCTAGTCATCTGTCTTGTTATGAATGACTAAGGACTAATGACTAAGGAATAAGGACCAATGACTAATGACTAAGACTCTAGAATTTATCAGTGTACCTCCAAAAACGGGGCAACCACCAAAGGGTTTAATTGTCACTTTACATGGTTGGGGTGCAAATGCTGAAGATGTGGCGTATTTGTTGCCATTTTTCAATTTGCCAGATTATCAGTTTCTGTTTCCGAATGCACCTTTTCCTTATCCTCAGTCTTCCATTGGTAGGGCATGGTATGACTTAAGAATGGAAAATATGTATCAAGGGTTAACTGAAAGTCGCCAGATGTTAACAGATTGGTTGCAATCTTTAGAGGGTATCACTGGTGTGCCTTTGTCGCGGACAATTTTGAGCGGATTTTCTCAAGGTGGGGCTATGACTTTGGATATAGGATTAAAGTTACCCCTAGCTGGTTTAGTTTCTTTAAGTGGTTATTTACATCCAAATCTAGAAAATGTAGAAACGCAAAATTTGGCGTCTCTACCACCCGTTCTCATTATGCATGGAAGACAAGATACAGTTGTGCCATTACAAGCTGCTCTTTCAGCACAGAAAACTCTTGAATCTCTGGGAGCTGCGGTACAATACAATGAGTTTGACATCGGTCATGAAATCCGACCAGAAATGCTAGAGTTGTTACGAAATTTTGTTGTAGCTAATGCATAAATACTGGGAATTTGTCTTTTCCTTAAACATTGCTTAGTCTGGGTTACAAAACTTTTACAAATTCCCTTAAAAATCCTGGAAATTTTCACGAAATCATTGCCCACAAGTGAGTAATATATATTGGGTGGCTGCGTCAAGCGCAACTCAACCCATGCTGGATGCGAATGCTGCAAAAGGGAGGGGCAAGCATAATGAAAACTCTAAGCATTTCTAAGACAGAAATTGCTGGCATGACTCCACAAGAGGTGGAAAAGTTAGCTATACGTCTGGAGCAGGATAATTACAGTAATGCTTTTGAGGGTTTGAATGATTGGCATTTACTGCGAGCGATCGCCTTTCGGCGTCCGGAGTTAGTTGAACCATATATTCACCTCCTGGATTTAGAACCCTACGATGAGGCGTAGATGGTTCAGAGTAGACGGGTTCTAATTGCAATAGGCGGCGGTATTGCCGCCTATAAAATCTGTGAGGTTGTTTCCACTTTGTTTAAAATGGGAGTGGAAATAAAAGTTATTCTCACTAATTCAGCACAAAAGTTTATTACGCCTCTCACTCTCGCGACGCTTTCCCGCCATCCAGCTTATACAGATGAAAACTTTTGGCAACCAACTCACTTTCGTCCATTACATATTGATTTAGGTGAGTGGGCAGATTTAATTGTCCTTGCACCTCTAACAGCAAATACATTAGCAAAGTTAGCTTATGGTATGGCTGACAATTTGCTCACAAATACTGTTTTGGCTTCCAATTGTCCCGTACTGCTAGCGCCAGCAATGAATACTGATATGTGGGAACAGCAGGCGGTGCAACGTAATTGGCAACAAGTATTGACAGATAGTCGCTTTCATGGTATGTCTACAGCATCAGGGTTATTGGCGTGCGATCGCGTCGGTGCTGGTAGGATGGCAGAACCCCACGAGATTGTTGCTTATGTTCAATCGTTGTTATACACCGCCGGAAAGCGAGATTTGTTAGGTAAGCGGGTGTTGATTAGTGCAGGGGGAACGCGAGAACATCTTGATCCAGTACGGTTTATTGGCAATCCCTCCACAGGGAAAATGGGGTTAGCTTTAGCACAAGCAGCACTGCACCGAGGAGCAGGCGTGACATTGGTGCATAGTCCGGCGAGTTGGGATGTACCATTAGGAGTGCAAGCAATCTCTGTTGTCAGTGCAGACCAAATGCGAGCAAGCATGGTGCAGCACTTACCGAACGCAGAAATGATTATCATGTCGGCGGCAGTGGCGGATGTCAAGCCACGGGAATATAGTAAACAGAAGTTGCCAAAAAAATCGCTTCCGCAAGCTTTACCTTTAGAACCAGTACCGGATATTGTTGCAGAATTGGCACGCCTCAAACAACCGCATCAACAATTAATTGGGTTTGCAGCACAGACAGAAGATATTGTCACACCAGCGTTAGAGAAATTGCACAGTAAAAATCTAGATGCAATTATTGCTAACCCTATAGATGAGCCGGATAGCGGTTTTGGAAGTGATAATAATCAAGCCATATTTTTGGATAAGCAAGGACAAAAGATAGAAATTCCTTCTTGTTCAAAATTACAAATGGCTCATCATATTTTTGATTTCTTGGGAAAGAAATCAAAACAGTAGCCCCTATTACAGAAAAGTACAATGGATTAGGCAGATGGGCGATCGCCTGACGAGGTGACAGAGTGGTTACGGCTCACACCGGATGAGAGCTTTTTGTCAAGAGGTTGCCCCAACTGCTCTCCCAATCGCTGCTGGAGGATAAATTCAGCAAGTGCCAAATCTACAGGCGTCGTCACTTTCAAATTCGTCTCCTCTCCCTCCACAATCTGGACAGGGAGCTGGCATTGTTCAAACAAGGCAGAATCGTCTGTCACTTCCCAGCCCTGGCGACGTCCTTCAGCATGACACTGCTGTAGTTGCTTGACTTCAAATCCTTGAGGGGTTTGAGCCGCCCAAAGTTGACGTCGATCTGGTGTACTCGTAATTAGATGTGTCTGCGGATTCACAACTTTAATCGTGTCTTTGACGGGAATAGCAGCAATTAGACCTTGACAATGGAGAATTGCTTGGGCACATCGGTCAAACAAATTTGGTGTTGCCAAACATCTGGCTCCATCATGAATCAACACATGTTTTGCGATGGGGGGTAAGGATTGCAAACCGTTATATACCGAATCTTGACGGGTTGCTCCTCCTTGAATGAAATGCACTGACTTACTCAGCGATAGGTTCGATACGATTTCTTGTAAATCAGCTCGGTCTTGTGGCTGAATAATTATACCTATCCAATCAATGGACTCAGAAGCCTCAACTGCCAAAAGTGTCCAAGCAATTAAAGGTTTATTTAACAAGCTAAGCAGTAGTTTATTTCGACTACTGCCCATTCGACGACCCGTTCCAGCCGCTGGAATTAGTAAGTACACAGCTATTTACAATACATACAAATTTTAATCAATAAAACACTACCATTAAAAAGGCAGCAAAAGTAGTGCCTCACATATAGGAATCTGGTTTGATTCTTGCTAAGTCTGCTGAGGCTCAATCGTTAAAGACTTTTATGTAGTATTTGCATTCTTGTTTGTAGAACTAAGCTATGACAGTACCCTTGAGGGTACCTTTTTAGATACAAAACAAAAAATCCCGATTTCTGAAAGAAAGCGAGATTTTTTTACCCTTCAATTGTGACAGACTACTTTACTGGAGTTTTTGGTTCTTCTTGAGGTGCTTGCTGACTTTTTGTTGGTATAAATTGCTGCTACAAAGCTGGTGGTGTTGCTTGACGGAAAGCTCCACAATAGTGCATTGTCATTACTGCTTTGAAAGCCCAATGGTTAGATGAAACATCGCTAAAGGGTATAGGCAAGGTTTCTGCCTGGTTCTGAATACAGGCATTGAGAATCTGATGCAGGTTTAGCTGGGCTATTCTTAGAAGTATTTTGCGCTCTTGAAGAAGTTACAAAGCCAGCAGTTAATAGTACTACAGCAGTTGCTAGAATTTTGAGGTTCATGCTGTATTTATCAGTTCTAGACAGCAGAAAACATTGTAAGTATTAGTAACAGCATAACTAATCCAGCAACCCACAGCATTAAAGCCCCCCAAGCCACCGAATCTTGTTGTAATTTATGCCACAAATTTGTGACAGAATTATTACGGACTGCCATTTTCTCCCCTCCAATTTTTGGTAAGCTTGTACCAGACACCACTTATAGAACTTGAACTCAGTTACGTTAGATTTGTCCTTAGAAATAGGAGCATGAGTTTTTCACTTCTAAGGATTAAACCACTGAGATTTCAGTCAATGAATGGGGCGCACACGAATGTACACTTGTATATGCACTCCCTTGTTTAAAAAAGTTACAAAAAGATATTTTTCGCCTATAAATTGTATTCTCCCATACGTGAACGTTTCTATTCTCAAATTTTGTGATTTTGATAAAAATCTTAATTTTTGCTATTGTTTCAGCTTGAAATTCAGAATCTCTCGCTTAATAGAAAGCACACAGAGAAACGAGATTTTCACGGGTTCAGTATTATAGATTGACATCCGGAATAAGAAGTATATTGAGAATAGAAAGCTATTATCGGTTGAAATAGGTAAGCAAAAAATGGTGCAACAAATAAGACATGATGAACTTCAATATATCTGCGTCATTCCAGTCGAGAGCATAACAGGAAATCAAGAGGAAGAAATAATGACTTTTGGTGCGTCTGCTGATGAGGCAAAACATCAAGCTAAAGAATTGTTAGCAAATAATTACAAATGCAAGCAATCGCAAGTTGTGGAATTGATGCAACAGGCAAAAATCGAATTAATAGGTCAGTGGTGTTCAGCCAATACTCACGCCTGAATAATATTGAGGTACATCCATAACCTATGTGGGTGCAAGCCGTTGCACCCCTGCTGTTAAGTCATAACTTCTGACTCATTTCACCCATGCAAATATTCAAGACGCTACTACGAGTTCGGCACTATGAGATGGACGCTCTAGGACACGTTAACAACGCAGTCTACCAAAACTATCTAGAACAGGCGGCTATTGAACACTCTGAACACCTAGACTTAACTTTCGATGTCTACCGGGAACTGGGTGGTGTATTCGTCATGCGACGTGTAGAGATTGAGTACCTGCGTCCAGCAGTAGCAGGTGACACCTTAGAAGTCACGACTTGGTTAAGAGAAATGCGTGGTACTCGTGCTTATCGACAGTACGAAATTCGCAAACAAAACCAAGAAGATTTATTAGTAACTGCTGAAGCTCTATGGGTATGGGTAGATGCCAAAACAATGCGTCCTCGAGCTATTCCTAATATATTGCTAGAGAAATTCTTGCAAATACAACAATCAAAAGTTGTTACGTAGTTGGTTGTTATTTGTGAGTGGTGAGTTGTCAGATGCAATAGCAGTTGCTTGCGCGCGTTGCAATGTCGCATAATTTCTTATTCATATTTTTTCTGCCTTTGCGCTTCGTACAACATTAAAGCAGCGGTAATTGCTACGTTTAAGGATTCTACCCCTGGACTCAGGGGAATTTTTACTTGTAAATCTGCTATCTCTGTCAATTCTGGCGACAAACCAGCACCTTCATTCCCCAATAAAATTAAACTGGGTTTGCGCCAGTCTACATCCCAATAAGTGAAAGTCGCACTAGGTAAGGTTGCAATAATTTGCATTCCTGCTTGCTTACTTTGCTGGATTGTCGTTTTTAAATCGGGACTCACCGCCATTGCTAGGCGAAACCACTGTCCAGCCGAAGCACGTAACACTTTTGGGTTGTCCAAATCCACACTATCTTCACTAAGCCACAACCCAGAAGCCCCAGCAGCCGCAGCAGTCCGAATTATTGTACCCAAGTTGCCTGGATCTTGTACAGTTTCCAACGCTAGCACGATACCAGTAAAGGGCACTTTCCCAAGGCGTTCGCCCCTGTGGGGCGGCTCCTTTGGAGCATCGCCCTTTGGGCGGGTCCCTGCTGGACCATCGCCTCTTTTTGCTGTCGCAACTACGCCATCCGGTTGCACTGTGGTGGCGATCGCCTTTAAAACGTCCTCACTAACAATTTCTGATCGTTCGCAAAGATAACAAGCTTTTTCCCATAACAAAGGATGAGTGTCTTGCCATTCTGGAGTGCTACACACGACTTCCAGTGGGTAATTTGCCGCACAAGCTTCTTCCAGTAGGTGCGTCCCTTCCAGTAAAAACAACTGCTGCTTGTGCCTTTCTTTTGAGGAGTGCAGTTTGCGAATTTGCTTGACGAGGGGATTTTGTAAACTTGTTAGCATTAAAGTTCTGAGTTCTGAGTCATGAGTGGTTACTGAATATACCGATACTCACAAATGAAATGTTTTGTCTACTAAGAAATACGCTTATTTTTACTCATTACTCAGCACTTGCTATTCATATGCGGAACCCGGGACTTGAACCCGGAAGCCTTTCGGCACTAGAACCTGAATCTAGCGCGTCTGCCAATTCCGCCAGTTCCGCGATTTTTTTTATTGTTTATTGACCGTATGCTATATTGACTCAATTCTTTAGATTTGTCAAGTGCTAAATTGTTATATCGGTTATCTACTGTCAGGTAAAACATAAGTGAAATTTATCGATCTCAGATTTAGCGCAAATAATGTAGACAATAAAAAACTATCGTGTAGAATCGAAACCAACCTCAAACGTGTAAAAAACAGTTTTTTTGGAGGGTAGGCTTATTATTCCTTCTAGCGGCTTGCCAGATGCTAAATCTTCCCCCATAGCAGACTCCTCAGTCCTGCAAATATCGGGTGGGCATCGCTTGCAAGGTCATGTAAAAATTAGCGGGGCAAAAAATTCAGCATTGGTTATCATGGCTGGAGCCTTGCTCTGTTCAGGCGAATGTCGCATCCGTAACGTGCCGTTATTGGCAGACGTAACACGGTTGGGTCAGATCTTATCAGCTTTAGGCGTTCGCTTGACGCAAACAGGAGAGATTTTAGATATTGATGCCAGAGAAATAAAAACATCAAAGGCTCCCTACGAACTGGTGACACAGTTGAGAGCAAGTTTCTTTGCTATTGGTCCAATGCTGGCGCGATTGGGAGTAGCGCAGATGCCTTTACCGGGAGGCTGTGCTATAGGTGCAAGACCAGTGGATCTGCACGTCCGAGGACTGCAAGCAATGGGAGCCGAAGTGCAAATTGAGCATGGCATTTGTAATGCTTATGTTCCTGGTAACAATCGCCGATTGAAGGGAGCAAAGATATATTTGGATACTCCCAGCGTGGGAGCAACAGAAACTTTAATGATGGCGGCTACTCTTGCGGATGGCGAAACCATTATTGAAAATGCTGCACGCGAGCCAGAAGTCGTTGATTTGGCTAACTTCTGTATTGCAATGGGAGCAAAGATAGAGGGGGCAGGAACCAGTACAATTACAATTGTTGGTGTTCCACAGTTGCACTCGACTGAATATAGCATCATTCCTGATCGCATTGAAGCAGGGACATTTTTAATAGCAGCAGCAATTACTCGTTCAGAACTCACCCTCTCGCCTGTAGTACCAGAGCATTTGACACCAATCATTGCCAAGCTGCAAGAAATTGGAGTACACATTATTGAGGAAGCGCCTGACTGCTTACGTACTCTGAGCACGGAAACGTTTAGAGCAACTGATATTGAAACTTTGCCCCATCCAGGCTTTCCTACAGATATGCAAGCGCCATTTATGGCTTTGCTGACACTGGCTGAAGGCGACAGTCTGATTAATGAATCTGTATTTGAGAATCGTTTGCGCCACGCCTCAGAGTTAAATCGCCTAGGAGCAGATATTCGCGTTAAAGGTAACGTTGCCTTTATTAGGGGCGTGCCGATGTTATCAGGCGCACCCGTACTAGGTACGGATTTGCGAGCATCAGCAGCGCTAGTTTTGGCAGGACTTGCGGCAGATGGAAAAACCGTCATTCAGGGATTGCAACACTTAGATCGGGGCTATGATAGACTTGATTCAAAGTTGCAGCAATTAGGAGCTAGAATCCAGCGGGTGTCGGTCGCAAAGACAAATACAGAAGTTGCTCCTAGCCCCGTTGATCCTCAAGCGTCAATCTCTATCTAGGACGTACCAAAGACCACAAAAGCAACAGGACAAGGAAGAAATTCTTCCTTGTTCTTTATGCTATGGCTATACTGTTTGTGTGGGGCTATTCAAAAGACCAGTCCTATATTTTTTAATTTACTTATTTTTCCAGCTTGCTTTCGCCATGTTACCGCAAAACACTCAACTCATTGGTCTTAAAGCAGATTCATTCCGCCATCCACTAGATCTAGAAGCAACCAAAGCACTTAAGCAGATACCTGGTTTGGATATGATGGTGCGGAATATTTTGGGACCATTGGCGGAGCAGATTTTTTATGTAGAAAATATCGCTTCTAGTGTTCTTGTCGGTGAAAAACAACTCCCCCATCTCCATCAGTCGTTGTTAGAAGCCTGCAACATACTGGACATGGAGCCCCCCCAGCTTTATATTAGGCAGCATCCAGCTCCCAATGCCTACACCTTTGCTATGCGGGGAAAACAGCCTTTTGTTGTGCTGCATACTTCCCTTATTGATATGCTTCAACAAGAAGAAATTCAGGCTGTTATTGCTCATGAATTGGGACACCTCAAATGCGACCACAGTGTTTATCTAACTCCTGTAAATATATTGATACTAGCTGCAGCAGTCGTGCCTACTGTTGGAGCATTTCTTGCTCAAGCGATACAGGCGCAACTTTTGGAATGGGTACGCTGTGCTGAGTTTACGTGCGATCGCGCAGCATTGTTAGCAACCCAAAACCCCAAAGTTGTGATGTCGGTGTTAATGAAACTTGCTGGAGGTTCGCCTACCATCGCACCGCAACTCAACCTTGATGCTTTTATTGCCCAGGCTCGTGCTTATGATGATATTAGCAAGAGCGAACTGGGTGAGATGGTCAAAGTCGCCCGCACAGCTCAGTTAACTCACCCAGTACCAGTTCTGCGTGCAAGAGAAATTGACCGTTGGGCAAGTAGCCAAGAGTATCAAAAATTGTTGCAAAATTACAAAATAGAGTATAATGGTGAAGCTGGACCCAAGGGCGGGTGGCGAAACTGGTAGACGCACCACACTCAAAATGTGGCGGGCTTGCGCCCATAGGAGTTCGATTCTCCTCCTGCCCACTTGAAAAGAATTTAGCACTGACCACTAAGGCGTGACCAGTCAATCAAATTTCTTCAGCGCTTAGTTCGCTTGTAAGCAAGATCAGGCTGGGAACTTTATCATATGCGGAGTCGAAACCCTTTCTGCACAGAAGCTTCTAAATATCTTTATTTACTCTTTCTATAGACTTAATACATATAATTCCGGATAACCGTTGAGACATAGTGAATACTAATTATAGAGTGTAAAGAATTTGTAAAGCTAGTGGTTGTTACCCATGAAAAAAATTTAGATACCAGACGTTAAAAGTTGGAAGATCTCTAAATATATGGTCAGAATATGGTCAGAGGCTTGAAAAACGAAAAAGACTTTTGCTTCTTAGAATTGAATCGAAATTTCTCCTGCCTGAACTATAACCTAGGAAATGCAAGGTTGTTTTAATTTTAAATTGAACTAAGGAACCATTAATGCTTCTTGGTGTGCGATTCAGGTCATCCATATTGCTCCCACAATATTAATATAAATATTTATCTTTATCCAGTTTTACTTCTCTCATTTGACGATGGAAAAATTAGGAATTATAATAGCTAGTAATAAGCCTTACAAAAAAAATATTTCCTTCATGGTAGTAACAAAGGTTTAGTTATTGAGAGATTGTTTGATTCTTGAAGTTGAGAAAGGACAACAAAATATGCAACTAAAAAGATGGGAATCTCCCCGGCGAGAAGGTAGAAATGACAAGGGTAGAGGCGGTTCCGCAAGGCAAAGACAACTTAAGAAACAGCAGCAAATGCTCCGAAAAAGACTTAAGGAAGATAAGAAACTTGAAAAAGACAATAAACCAGATAATCTAAAACAACCAGACAAGAGTAACAAGACAAGACAGGGGGAAGAAAATTTAATCTTCCCCCTTATTTTTTCTCTTTCCTAGCAGAAACAAGATCACATAGTTTGTGAGTGTACGTTACATAGTTGTGAAGGTTATATCAGAGAATCACTCACTTCAGAAAATCATATTTTTCGCATATTAATTAAAAAAAATAGTATCTTCGATTACATTTTTTATGTTCGATTATTAAGTATTAAAACTTGTCGGCTTGATTGTCTGTCACTTTGCTGGACAGGCTTCAATATTTTGGCTCATTAGATATGTTTATCTTTGATAAAGAGTGTATGAAAAAAAAACAAGTAAATATGAATTTAATGTAAATTTGACTGTAACATGACTAAAAGAAGAGGATTTTTAGAGTAGATTGTTATACAGGCTAATGTAAATAGATTAATACCAGGGAATTCGGCGATTAACTGTAAAAGCTACTGCATCTCCATGTGTTAACTTTCGACCGTGTACCAAGATTTGAAACCAGTCAGTCAAGTGGGATAGGCTGACACCTCACAATGTTTGGAATGGTCAGGAAGATAATTTGTTCTTTATTCAACACAAGGAGTGACTTTATGGTAGGAAGAGCTTTTCTACCAACTCAAAGAGTGCTAGATTTTCCGATTACTGCCTTACACTTGGATGAGCAGATACGAACAATGTTGCGGTGGGCGATCGCACGGGAGAGTAAAACTGTATGTGTCGCCAACGTACATATGCTGATGGAGGCATATTGGAATCCAGACTTTGGTACTGTACTGAAGAATGCAGACCTGGTTACTCCTGATGGTATGCCTTTGGTGTGGATGATGAAGCTTTTGGGGGCAAAACACCAAGATCGCGTACCAGGAATGGATATTTTACTGGCATCGTGTGCCCTTGCTCAACAATCGAATGTCAGTGTTTTTTTTATGGGTTCTCAAACACAAATTCTTTCTCGCATGAGAGAAAGGTTAAATCAGGAATTCCCCAAGCTAAAAATTGCAGCGATGGAACCCTTACCTTTCCGTCCCCTGACATCAGCGGAAGATAAAGCACTGATTGAAAAAATCAATTCCAGTGGTGCTGGTTTGGTGTTTGTCTCTTTAGGGTGTCCAAAACAAGAAAATTGGATGGCTCAGCACAAGGATAGAATTCATGCAGTCATGGTTGGGCTGGGTGGTGTTTTCCCAGTCTATGCAGGAATCCATAAAAGAGCGCCCCGCATGGTGCGGAATTTAGGTTTGGAATGGCTTTATCGGTGGATACAAGAACCCCGTCGCCTTTGTGGACGCTATACCAAGACTATTCCGCCGTTTCTTTGGTTAGCTTTTAAGCAACTGTTGACCTCAACTTCGTTGATTAGTACCCCATTCCATATTCGCGAACGGTATTTAGGATGGAGAGATTAGTAGATTGGTGACTGTTGTGATACAAAATGGCTCACTCCTTGCAATAACAAAATTCATAGCCAGCAGACATGGTAACTAAGTAAGAGGAACTTAGTTAGTGTTCAATACGTACTAAAATGCATCACAAACGATTTGCACAGTAACCTTTGGCGTAAAATGCAAAGTAGCATTAGGAGATTTTTTGACGAAAATCTCCTGAGTATCAGGAAAACTTTTGAAAGTATATGACAGGATTTCCTACGAGGGAATACCGAGAGCACTCATCGTCAGGGAGGCATACAAATGTGTACTATCAACCCATTTTTCGTTGGATTTTGTAGCGATTTAGGTTCTCCAAAGTGAAAGTGCGTGTGTCATATAGAGTTTTCGACCAAAGGTTACAAACTGCGACAATCGCTATAGTTAAAGGGCAAATCTAAGAAGATGCAAACTTTTTTGGTAACTGGTGGAGTCGGTTTCATCGGTTCTAATTTCATCTTAAAGGCTAGAAAAGAACTTTGGGCTAACATTGTAAATCTCGATAAACTGACCTACGCAAGCAATCCTCAAAATCTAGAAGATTTGCAAGATGATTCAGGATATCATTTTATCCGTGGAGACATTGGCGATATTGAACTCATACATCATATTCTGGAGCAGTACCAACCAGACGCAATTATCAACTTTGCCGCTGAGAGCCATGTTGATCGCTCAATCTTCAGTCCACAGGATTTTGTTCAAACAAACGTAGTAGGAACATTCCAACTTCTGGAAGCTAGCAGGGCTTACTGGGAAAAGTTATCTCAAAAGAGGCGAGAGCAATTCCGTTTCTTACATGTGTCTACCGACGAAGTATACGGCTCATTAGGTCCAACAGAGCCAGCATTTCGGGAAAACACTCCGTATGCTCCTAACAGTCCTTACGCTGCAACAAAAGCAGGATCTGACCATCTTGTACGAGCCTACTATCACACCTATGGTCTCCCGACTTTAGTGACTAACTGCTCTAACAACTACGGTCCACGCCAGTTTCCAGAAAAACTCATTCCTCTGATGATTCTCAATGCTTTGAATGAAAAGCCTTTACCAATCTATGGCGATGGACAGAATATCCGAGACTGGCTGTATGTTGTGGATCATTGCGAAGCTCTTTACCTAGTTCTGAAGCATAGCCGGATTGGAGAGACTTATAACATTGGTGGTAGCAATGAGCAGACAAACCTAGCAGTCGTTCAAAAAATTTGTGCAATCCTCAATGAGTTAGCTCCCAAACCCGATTTCTGTTACTCCTCTGTGATAACCTTTGTAAAAGACCGTCCTGGACACGACCGACGGTATGCAATTGATTGCAGTAAAATCGTCACGGAGCTGAGTTGGCAGCCAAAGGAGGATTTTGATACTGGTTTGTTGAAAACAATTCAGTGGTACTTGAGCAATCTAAGGTGGGTTGAGCAAGTTCAATCTGGTGCTTACCAGACCTGGATTAAGCAGAACTACGGAGATAGAGAAGCAGTCCTATCAACAAAAGCGAAATCCCGAACTCTCTGAGGAATCAATCATGAAGGGCATTATTTTAGCTGGCGGTTCTGGTACACGCTTGTATCCACTGACCCAAGTAGTCAGCAAACAATTAATGCCTGTTTATGATAAGCCAATGATCTATTACCCCCTGTCTACTTTGATGTTAGCTGGGATGCGTGAGATCCTCATCATCTCTACACCGGCTCACCTACAATTGTTTCAGCAACTTCTGCAGGATGGTAGCCAATGGGGTCTTAAGTTTAGCTATATTGAGCAACCCAGACCTGAAGGAATAGCACAGGCATTCATTTTAGGTAAAGATTTCATCGGCAATGATTCCGTATGCCTCATTTTAGGTGATAACCTCTTCTATGGGCATGGTTTAGTAGATGTACTAACTCGTGCGGCTCAGTTGCGTAAAGGTGCACTTATTTTTGGTTATCGAGTCGCTAAACCTCAGCGATATGGAGTGGTTGAATTTGATTCAACAGGTCAGGTAGTAAGCTTAGAGGAAAAGCCTAAGTTTCCGAAGTCTAACTATGCTGTACCTGGCATTTACTTTTATGATGCTCAGGTTTGTGAAATTGCAGCCACTCTCAAACCTTCCACTCGTCATGAGCTAGAAATTACTGACTTAAGCCAATTGTATCTCTGTAAAGGGCAACTGAAAGTCGAGATTTTAGGTAGAGGCTACGCTTGGTTAGATACGGGTACCCATGAATCCCTTCACCAGGCTGCTAGCTTTATTCAAACTTTGGAACAACGACAGGGTTTAAAAATAGGTTGTATTGAAGAAATTGCCTATTGCCAAGGATATATCAATGCAGACCAACTCTATCAACTCGCTAAACCATTAGCTAACAGCAGCTATGGGCGTTATTTGATGGATATTATCAGTAGTGATATCCATACGACTCAAGTTCAGCAGTTCAATCGGGGATCAGCTAATGACTGAAAGCAGGAAGAGCGCAGAAACTGAGAGGGTAGGACTGTGAAGGTTATACAGACTGAAATTCCTGATGTATTAGTGATGGAACCGCAAGTTTTTGAAGATGAGCCTGGCTTTTTTTACGAGAGTTACGAAGAACCCATTCTCTCTGCTAAAGATAGAGCAGCTCAACGATTCAAAGAGGCGGAGGTGTTTGCGTGACCAGAATACTCTTAACAGGGAGCACAGGTCAAGTTGGTTGGGAACTACAACGAACTTTGATGACTCTTGGAGAAGTCATTGCTGTGGGACGTGATATCTCCTCTTTAAGTCTACGCATGGATTTATCTCAACCTGACACTATTCGCCATGTCATTCGTGAAGTTCAGCCTGACTTAATTGTGAATTCGGCTGCATACACTGCAGTAGATCAAGCAGAGTCAGAACCTGAATTGGCAATGGCTGTTAATGGAATTGCACCTGGTATGATTGCAGAGGAAGCAAAACTGTTAGGAGCAGGAGTTATTCATTATTCTACAGATTATGTCTTTAACGGTCATCAGGCAACGCCTTACTCAGAGCAAGATGAACCTGAGCCACAAAATATATACGGAAAAACAAAACTAGCCGGTGAAAAAGCAATTCAAGCAGTTGGTGTACCTCATTTAATCCTAAGAACAAGTTGGGTCTATGGCTTGAGAGGTAAAAACTTTTTGCTAACAATGCTGAAATTAGCACGGGAGCGTGAAGAATTAAGAGTTGTAGATGACCAAGTGGGAGCACCAACTTGGAGCCGGATGATTGCTGAATCTACAGCACAAATTCTTTCTCAAGGAACACAGGATTTGATTGGTTTTTTGAGCAAGAAAAGTGGCATATATCATCTAACTGCGACTGGTCAGACAAGTTGGTATGACTTTGCCAAAGCAATTTTTGAATTTGATTCCAAACGCAATGAATATAAGTTAGAAAAATTGGTAGCAATACCTTCAGAGCAATATCCAACCCCAGCGATAAGACCAGCTTATTCCTCATTAAAGACTGAGAAAATCTCTTATACATTTGGGTTAACTTTGCCTAGCTGGCAAAGAAATTTAGAACTCGTGCTTGCTTGATAGCGTTCTCAGTAAAGACTTGAAATGTGAGTATTAGCTGATTGCTTCTTCTACATTACTGTCAGAGAAATCGCGGAACTATCATACGAAATCTTTAAAAAGATAAAGATGTAAAAAAGATACAAATACTTCCTGATACAAAGATTGGTATAAAGAAATAATGAAAGAGGGCACTAACAGTGTTTTCTCTAAGACTTCAGAAACTTTTGCTGCAAAATAACCCATTGTCTCATTTATGCAACATACGGATAAGTAGATGAACACAAAAGAACTCACAATTGAGGCAGGTCGGACTGAAAACAGTACTGGCGTGATCTGTGGACATACCGGGAACTGTTCTACTTTCTAGCATGGCGTGACATTTTAGTGCGCTACAAGCAGACAGTGATTGGACTAGCATGGGCATTGGTTCGACCATTTTTGACGATGATTGTGTTCACATTTGTGTTTAGCACGATAGCTAAGCTACCGTCTGAGGGCGATGTACCTTACCCAATTATGGTCTATGCAGCGCAGTTGCCTTGGCAATTCTTTTCCGGAGCGCTGAGTGAGTGTAGCAACAGCTTAATCAATAATGCCAACCTGATTTCTAAAGTCTACTTTCCTCGGTTGATTGTGCCAACGAGTGCAATCATTGTTAGCTTTGTGGACTTTCTGGTTGCTGGTATGCTTTTGCTAGGACTGATGATATGGTACAACTTTGTGCCAAGCTGGCGCATTCTCACTCTGCCAGTTTTCATCTTGATTGCGTTTGGAGCATCTATTGGAGCAGGGTTGTGGTTAGCAGCATTGAACGTGGAGTATCGAGATTTTCGCTTCATTGTGCCGTTTATTGTTCAGTTTGGTCAGTATATATCACCAGTAGGGTATAGTAGCAGCAGAGTACCAGAGCAGTTACGATTACTCTACTCAATCAACCCGATGGTGGGGGTGATTGATGGTTTCCGTTGGGCAATTTTAGGCGGACAGTCAACCATTTATTTACCAGGATTTTTTCTGTCTCTAGGACTGGTTGCTCTCGTGTTTTTTAGCGGAATTTGGTATTTCCGCAAAATGGAACGCAGATTCGCTGACATCATTTAGCAAGGAGTGGATGACGTGTCGGATACAGTCATTAGAGTTGAAAATCTCAGTAAAAAATACGTCCTGAGTCACCAGCAAAAAGGGGGAAGCAGTAGCTACAATTCTTTGCGTGATACGATCACAGAAGGAGCAAAGTCTCTCAGTCAGAAATTGCTGAAGCCTTCCGATCACAAAACATTCTATCCAAACCGTGAAGAGTTTTGGGCACTTAGAGATGTTTCCTTTGAAATCAAGCAGGGCGACACAGCCGGCTTTATTGGTCGCAATGGTGCAGGAAAATCGACTTTATTGAAGATTTTGAGCCGGATTGTAGAACCGACTCAGGGAAAAATTTCAATTAAAGGACGAGTAGCAAGTCTTTTGGAAGTTGGTACAGGATTTCACCCAGAGTTGACAGGAAGAGAAAATATTTTTCTGAATGGTGCGATTCTGGGAATGAGCAGGGCGGAGATTAAACGTAAATTTGATGAAATTGCAGCATTTTCAGAAGTCGAGAAGTTTTTGGATACACCAGTCAAACGTTATTCATCAGGGATGTATGTGCGACTAGCTTTTGGAGTGGCGGCGCATTTAGATCCAGATATATTAATCGTTGATGAAGTATTAGCAGTGGGAGATGCTCAATTCCAGAAAAAGTGTTTGGGAAAAATGGAAGACATCGGTAAACAAGGCAGAACAATACTGTTTGTCAGCCACAACTTAGCTGTAGTGCAGTCACTCTGTAACCGAGGAATTTTTTTAAAACAAGGCTCTGTTTTTGCTGATGTTTCAGCATCTGAAGCAGTGAGCATTTATTTGCAAACCTTAGAACAATCTGCTTCAAAAAACCTATTAGAGCGAACCGACAGAAGAGGTAAAGGACAAGTGAGGCTTGCTCAGGTACAAGTGTCTACAGGTGGGGAGAATCCATCAACGACTCTAGCAATAGGTCGTCCTGCTAGCTTTATTTTTCATGTCACTAGCATAATACCGGGAATGTCATGCACTTTTACCCTTTACGACCAACACGGTCAACCTGTTGCAAGCTTCAATAGTGCTACGCATAGTCAGGAAGATTTGAATGTTCCAGAACTGGGAATGAAGCTGATCTGTGAAATTGGCGAGTTATTGCTTGTCCCTGGTCGCTATCGGATGAATGTTGCAATTTTCAGCAATGGAGAGCTACAGGATCATGTTGAAGCAGCCGCTATTTTAGAAGTTGAGCAAGGACAATTGAGAGGTCGTCCTATAGCAAGTGGAACTGAGTATGGAAGTGTTTGCATACCACATCGCTGGAGTCTAGTTGGGTAAATGCAATAAGTATGCGGTCAAACCCAAATTCATATTGTATTTCATTTAAATTGCTAGAAAAATATGTTGGAGTTCCAAAAAAGTGAAAGACATTCAGAATTAGATAAAAAGAAATTATATTGATTTTAACAGAGAAAATACACAGAAAAATTATGAAATTATTTCAGCTTTTTTTCAGAATACAAACAGTAAAAATAAAAAGGTATTAAGTACAGTTGAAGGAGTTATAAAGGACAACTTAACTTATATAGAAAGAGATGCACTTGTTGACCTGGTTCAGGTAGCTATGAACAATGAAAAAAAACACATAGATGGAATAATAATTGAAACAGGTTGTGCCTTGGGCGGTTCTGCCATAGCTCTTACAAGTGCAAAGAGTAGGGATAGGCATTTTTACATTTACGATGTCTTTGGTATGATTCCTCCTCCCTCAGAAAGGGACGATGAAGATGTTCATGAACGCTATAAGGTTATTGCTAGTGGTCATTCTACAGGAATTGAAAACGACTTATATTATGGCTATGAAGAAAATCTTTATGACAAAGTTGTACAAAATTTCAAAAATTTTGAAGTAGAAGTCAGTGAAAATAACATACATCTCGTAAAAGGACTGTATGAGGATACTCTAACAATTAAGTCTCCTGTTGCATTAGCTCATATTGATTGCGACTGGTTTAATTCTGTCTGGACCTGCTTAGAAAGAATTGAACCACATTTAGTAAAAGGTGGAACTTTGGTTATTGATGACTACCATGCTTGGTCAGGTTCTAAAAAAGCTGTTGATGAGTATTTCAAAGATAAAAGAGATGCTTATCAATTTGTTTTCAAAATAGATTGCATATTATAAAAAAATAATTTTGGGTGTTTCCATCTATCAAATTTGCAGTTTGGTAGTCCCTCATTATGTGATGATCATCAAAATTATATGAGAAAGAGATGAGTTTTTTGTAAGAAAGTATAAACAACTAATCAACATACAG
>JAAUSC010000268.1 GCA_012031965.1 Scytonema sp. RU_4_4 | reverse complement strand
TTGTCGCTCCTGCTTTGCGCGTTTCAAGCCTTCTTTCAACTTTTCAACGATTTGACTTGCTACTGTTGGGTATCATCCTGTTGCGAACTGGCATCTTGGTCAGTGACGGTCATTAAGTATTGACCATTGAGATCAATCACTGTTAGTACTGTTTCAGTCGTTTTCCTTTCTGAGTCGTTAATTTTTTTCTGTCCTAATCTGTACATTAGGTTCTGCATCAGATTTTTGAAAGTACTCTTGACTTAGTTGATCCAACTTTTGTTGGATATCTTGTAAACGCTCTGTCAAACTCCCTTTTGGAGCCGCTATCTGAAACAAACGCCTACCATCCAAATAAACCCAACCTGTTTCAACTCCTTTTTCTGATTCATGAATCAACAAGTTAGGCGATTGCAGGTAAGGCAAAAAGGGAATCTGCGCTGTAACTGGAGGCATCGCCCCTACTGCTATCACTGTGGAAGAAAGAGCGACTGCCAAAAACTGAAAGCGCACTTTTACACCTCCTTGAGCAAAATGTACAGTTGAGCACTCTTAGAGCTATAGAACTCCTATTTGATTTTTGAAACACACGTAGAGTGGGCACTGCCAGTCAGATCCTGCCCACTATATGAGGATTTTAGTGGCAGTGCCCACCCTACACGACTCTGGGTTTTTTCTTTATCTATCTTTAGATAGATGACGAAATCAAAATAGGAAGTGTTGAAGTAAAGTGTATCTTTCCTTCTACCTTACACCCTGCACTTTACCACCTTCTAGCATGAAAATAGATTTTCATGGCAAGGTTTGTGGGTGTTAGCGAAGCGGTGCGATAGCACTTCGCTCATGAATGGCTGACTTGAAAGTGGGTGTAGGGAGATCACGGGTCTAGCTTGAAAATAGAACGGGCTGCGCCCCGCTCCGCTAACAGAACTGGTGAACTGGTGAACTCATTCGTGAAGAAACCTTTTTCATAGCAAGGTTAGTGAGATTTTCTCGTGATTGACTGACTTGAATTTATAATTTTAAATTCCCCGCAGGGGGCTGACACTTCACCATTTTGTTAATTGTGGAATAATCTAGTAGAGTGCGTAAGAATTTACGCCAATTTTTTTCTAATTGAGGAACTATTTGATGACCGCAACTTCTCCCCGATTAAAGCACGAGGTTAAAGACCTCGCCCTAGCTCCCTTGGGAAGACAGCGCATTGAATGGGCTGGACGTGAGATGCCGGTTTTGCGGCAGATTCGCGATCGCTTCGCCCAAGAAAAACCCTTTGCGGGTATTCGCCTTGTGGCTTGCTGCCATGTCACAACAGAAACAGCACACCTAGCAATTGCACTTAAAGCTGGTGGCGCAGACGCTCTGCTGATTGCTAGCAATCCTTTATCAACTCAAGACGACGTAGCTGCTAGCCTCGTCGCCGATCATGAAATTCCTGTCTTTGCCATCAAGGGTGAAGATAACGAAACATACAGCCGTCACGTACAAATTGCTTTAGACCATCGCCCCAACATCATCATTGATGACGGTTGTGATGTCGTCGCCACCCTGGTACAACAACGCCAGCACCAACTTGCTGACATTATTGGTACCACAGAAGAAACGACAACAGGAATTGTGCGACTCCGCGCCATGTTTAGAGATGGCGTTCTCACCTTCCCCGCAGTCAACGTCAACGACGCTGACACCAAACACTTTTTTGATAACCGCTACGGTACCGGACAATCAACCCTAGACGGTATTATCCGCGCTACAAACGTTCTGCTTGCTGGTAAAACTGTTGTCGTTGTTGGTTACGGCTGGTGCGGTAAAGGTACAGCATTACGGGCGCGAGGACTCGGTGCTAACGTGATTGTCACCGAAATTGACCCCATCAAAGCTATCGAAGCAGTCATGGATGGTTTCCGCGTCCTGCCAATGGCACAAGCTGCACCCCAAGGAGATTTGTTTATCACTGTGACTGGTAACAAGCACGTCATTCGTGGTGAGCATTTCGACGTGATGAAAGACGGCGCGATTGTCTGCAATTCTGGTCACTTTGATATTGAATTGGATCTCGTCGCCTTGGGCGCTAAAGCAAAGGAAGTCAAGACAGTACGTCCCTTTACCCAAGAGTATCGCCTGCAAAGTGGCAAATCTGTTGTGGTTTTGGGTGAAGGACGCTTGATTAACCTAGCCGCAGCAGAAGGACATCCTAGCGCGGTGATGGATATGAGCTTTGCTAACCAAGCTCTGGGTTGTGAATACCTTGTGAAGAATAAAGGTCAACTTGAACCCGGTTTGCACTCAATTCCAACAGAAGTCGATCAAGACATTGCACGGCTGAAGTTGCAGGCGATGGGAATTCAGATTGATACGCTGACGGAAGCTCAAATTGAGTACATCAACTCTTGGACTTCTGGAACTTAAGAGTCACTTAGAGTTTTAGAGATTTATAAAGGGCGATCGCTCTTTTAGTGTCAGCTGAGTGGGATAGGCAAGTTGCTTATCCCGTTTTTTTTGCAAACAAGCGATCGCCCAGAAGCAATCCTTGCAATCTACGTGCTATTCGCACTGACAAAACACTGAACGCATTGCTCAAATAAAAGGTGTGCGACTCATCAAGCAATACCCAACTTATACAGCTACCTTGGTGGCGTAACCGAAGTTTTTTTGATAGTTCATAGGCGTCAATTACTCGCGCAACAATGCCCGAAAACCTGCTTGAACAAAATGCACATCAGCAGTTACAGCATCAGTCAAACCTTGCTCCCACATCACCACAAAAGAAATGCAGTCTGTCAAACCCCAACTTTTGTCAGGACGCTTGTTGTAAAGCTGTAACGCACGGGTGAACAATGGCGTATCCACCGTGACCACTTGCAAATTAGCTGTATGGTAACATTGTTGGATAAATTGCACTGCTGCTGGACGATTGACAGCACCTAATGCATTACCAACTTCCACCAACACTGCTTCCGTAACCCAAACCGCTGCGGCTGCTCGCACCCTTGGTAAAAACGCTTTAGCCTGAGTATGATACTGGTCGCGTTTATTTAGCAGAGCCTGGATAAACACCGTGTCCAAAAATAAGCGTTCATCACTCATTCTCCGCCTTCTGTCTCCCGTTTGGGCGTACCGTATAAATAATGGTCATGCTCACTAGACCAATCCGGTGCTGCTTCTATCGTTCCTGTCATCGCCTCCAGTACGTCCCAAGCATCACCTGTTATGGATGGTTCGCTTAACTCTTGAATTGTAATCACATAGCGCGTGTTCGGTTTTAAATCCAAGGGTGTATCAGGATGTAAAACATCGCCATCAAATACAGCCGTTACTCTTTTGTTCATTACTGCACCTCTATTTTTGTCAACAAGTTTCCTCTTCTAGCTGCTGTTCCACATACTTCTGAACTAAAGGCACTTGGAACTCAACACCTTCGTTATACAAAATTTCTTTGCGCACGAGTTTTCGCACAGATGCTTTGTCTTGTGTTCTGGGAGTTTCTCCTTGAAGGAGACGCTGGAGTAAATTGCGATCGCCCTCCGTAAAACCTGTCCACAATTCCCGAAAATACTGATCTCCCCGTTCCAGCACTGTCGGAATAACTGTCTCCACATCGTGTACAGTCGCTTTGATAGTAGCCGCGTCTCGCTGATTTTGCCTGATACCACGGTTGAGCAACTCCACCACTTCGTAGCACATCAACTGCACGAGATAAGGTTGACAGCGAGTCAGACGGATAATAGCATCTACTGCATCTGGTGCGTAGATTTTGGGGAAGTCTTTTACAGGTTTCTCAATCAACTCACGGGCTTCTGATTCGTGCAGAAAGGTTGAGTAATTCAGATTGACGATGAATTGACGTGGCTTGCTTAGCTGCTGATACATCTCGACTAATATCTAACAGTTGCGGTAGTAGCAACAAACCAAATATTTGTAGCGGAGGTGAGGGAATCCAAGCTAGTTCCTCAGTAATATTTGCGATATCGCTGAGAGTTTGACAACTTTTGAGTTGAGTAACAGCGATACTAGGCATCGCCTGAAGTACAACCTGCTGCTGGTTAGTAGAATTTATCAGGTAATCAATTGTTTCACGGGCAGCGGTTGGGTTTTCTCGATAAGCCTTGACAATCATCTTACCCATGAAAGGTAGGGGTAAGCGGATGAGTTCGTCAAAACGAGGTGGTAAGTAACGTAGTGCTTGCACTGGATTTTTTTGTTGTGTGAATAGCAGGATGAGCATCCACAGCAACTCTGGTACCCAAAAATAAACACGCAAAAACCCAAGAACCCCAAGAATAAATGCCCCGCCTAACGACGACTCGTCTAACGTCACGCCTAACGCTGTGCCTAACGCCCAGCTAAACGCCACGCATGACCCTGTGCCAACAAAAAACGCCACGCATGGCCCTGTGCCTAACGCTGTGCGTAACGCTGTGCCTAACGCTGTGCCTAACGCTGTGCCGCTCCCCACGCTAAATGCCACACGTAACGGTATGCCAAACGCCAAGTGTAACACCACGGCGTTCCCCACACCTAACGGTATGCTAGACGCCAAGTGTAACACCACGGCGTTCCCCACGCCTAACACATTGGCTAAGGTGTAGGGCTTGAAGTAAATCCAGTAAAGGAGGCGAATACATTCAGCGATGTAAGTCCGCAAATCTGATGCTGGGCGCTGTCGAGTCATGGCTATTCCCCTAATACTTTATCCACCAAATTCTTTATCCACTGCCACGCTTCAGAATGAGTCACAAGACCAAACACAACCAGGATAAAGGCAAAAACTACAACAACACCTATTATCCAAGCGGTAATATTGTCCATACTCACGCCGATGGATTTCACTACACTACCTATACGAATTGGGAAATTCCAAACTAACCAACGTAGAGAACGCCACCACCTGCGGGAACCCAATCCAGCACGGGGTAAACGGCGAGACTGCTCTTTAAAGCGAGTTTTTACCCAGTTTTCATCTTTCCCTTGCTGACGGGCTTGACACACCAGCATACCTGCCAATTGCAGTAAAAAAGGATGACGCCCACCCAGTTGCCGAGTTAACTTCTGCTCATCCATACTTAAGGCTGGTTGAGCATAAGGAACAGTACTACTAGGGAGGCGAACTAATTCTGTGACTTCTTCTTCACTCAGTTCCCTCAGCTTGAGCACATGACCTAAATTAAAGAAAGTAGAAGTCAGTTGATGGCGACGCGCATAAAAATCGAGTTCCTTTTGGGAAGCAACCACCAGCATTAAACTGCTGCTATCCATCAAAGAGCGCAAGTTGTCATAAAATCCATCATCGAATTCGCTCTTGTTCTGAAATAACGTCTTAAAATCATCCAAGCAAAGAACAGGCAATAACTTTTGATTTTGATTTTGGTTTTTAAATAATGCGATCGCTGCCGAAAATGCCAAGCCGTCAAAAGATTTGAGTTGCAAAGCAGTCGTTAAACTTGGTATTGCTCGCACAGCAGGACGACTCAGCAACTCCTGCGCCACAGCGAGATAGAAATCCTCTTCTCGTTGACACTGAACACTTTGAAGCGACAGATAAATCACCACATAACGGCTGGGATCTTGCACTCGCTGCTCCCAAGTCTGGAAAAAGTGATACAGCAACGAGGATTTGCCAATTCGTTTTTCACCAACAACATTGACACTTGTTGGCTGCGCACCACTCATGCGTGATGCGATCGCGTGTAATTCTTCTTTTCGACCAACAAATAGCTGGGGATTATCTAACATTCCGCCAGCTACGAAAGGGTTGGAAGGAACCACTCCAGGATTCATGAAAAAATTTTATAGTGTCTCAATTCTAACACTAGAGAGGTAATCCAAAAGAAGTAATAGTTGAAGTACCAATTCAAAAAATGATTGCCACACATGTAGGTTGCGTAGAGCGGAGCGAAACCCAACATTTACATGCGTTGTAGGCGTTGGGTTATATCCGCAGGACATATTTTGAATTTTGAATGTTTAAGTCATATCAAGTCCGGTTAATCACTTATAAAAAAATATGTCTGTCATACTGAGCGAAACGTAGTGTAGCGAAGTATCTCGGAGATTCTTCACTTCGTTCAGAATGACAATTAATCAGCCGGACTTGATATCATTGTGAATCAATTTTGGTCACCAGTCTTGAACACACCAACAGACTTTTGCAATTCCTGTGCTATTTCTGAAGTTTTTTGTAGGGAACCAGACACAATCTGAGAGAAATCTGAAGTGCGTTCCGAAACTTTGGCAATCTCCTTCATCAAAATAGCCACAGTACTAGAAGTCTGAGCTTGAGATACTGTTGCACTTGAAATCGACTGCACTAACTGATCAATCTGGCGAGACACCTGTAAAATCTTTCCGAGGCTAAGCTTGGCATCTTTGACAAGATTTACTCCCTCCACGACTTCACTCCTTCCCAATTCCATAGCTTTGACCACATGGCTAGTTTCCACCTGGATATTCTCTAAGATGTGTTGAATTTCTACTGTTGCTTGAGCAGACTGCGCAGCCAATTGACCAATTTCGTCTGCTACGACAGCTAAGCCCCGATTCTCATTACCAGCTCGTGCTATTTCCAAGCTAGCGTTGATGGATAACAAGTTGGTTTGCAGGGCAATTTGGTTAATTAACGACACAACTTTGGAAATTTGTTTGGAAGATTCACTCAAATGGTTTACCTTGTCGGCTGTTTCTGTGACTGTCTGGTGCAAATTCAAGATACTTCTGACAGTATGATCCATTGCAGCCTCACTGACTGCAGCTATGTCAGAGGCTGTACACGCCACTTCTGCTGCTTGATGGGCGCTATTTGCCACTGCTTGAATTGAGAGAGACATTTGATTTACCTCAGCAAGGGTGCGGGTAATCTCTTGCGCCTGTTCGAGTGCTTCATCTGCCAGTTGCTGGGTAGCATAAGAGTTTTCTCCAACAGAAAGATTGACCTCTTGGGCAGCTTTTTTGACAGCAGTTACAATTTGTCGTAGGCTTTCAATGATGGAATTAAAAAAGTCAGCAACTGTACCAATTTCACCCGCTGTCACTTCAGCCCTCACAGTTAAATCACCATAGGAAGCTGCTTCGATACTACTCAACATTTGTATCAATTTTTTCTGAAGTGCCTCTTTTTGTTGACGTTGGTCCTGCGAAACAGCTTCAACCTTTTCCAAAAGAGCCGCTTGATCTAGAGTAAATCCAGCTTGAATGGCTAACTGTGCGAATAAATCGATTTCCCACTCTTGCCAAGCACGAGGTCTTTTGCACTCATGAGCAATGAGTAAGCCAAGCAGTTTTTTTTCTTGAAAAATTGGCGCGATTAAACTTGCCTGGACTGCAAGTTGTTCTAAAGTTTCTATGTGACACTCTGTCAGTTCTGCCTGGTAGATGTTATCCATAACACGCACCCGACCATTTTTGTACTGTTGTACATAACGCTCTCTAAAACAAGGATCATCTATCTGTTGATCGATCAGTCTTGACCAACTAGCAGCAACAGATTCTGTGACAACAGTTCCACTCCAATCATCGTTAAAGCGATATACAATCACTCGCTCCGTTCCGAGTAAGTTTCGGATTTCTTCGACTGTTGTTTGGAGGATATCTTTCTGTCTTAAAAATTGACGAATCCGCAGAGTGGTTTCCGTAAAGATTTGTGTTCGCTTGGCTTCAGCTTCTTTGCGCCGGGATTGTTCTGTTTGTTGGTTGACTAAAACCTTCAGTTGGTCTGCCATCAAATGAATTTTAGAGCCTAAAAAAGGAAGTTCCTCTTCCTCTTCTACATCAATGGAGGTATTGAGTTTTCCTAGACCTAGTTTTTTTAACCCAGTAGTAGTATTTATGATTGGACGCATGCACCATTGAGCTAAAAAAAGTGGCGATCGCAACTAGCAAAAATCCTATCAGTCCAATCTGAAATACCAATCTTGGGAGAAAGTCTTGTGGGTTGGCAGATTCAGCGACTTTATTTAC
>JAAUSC010000267.1 GCA_012031965.1 Scytonema sp. RU_4_4 | reverse complement strand
TGAGTCAACAATCACATCACTGACAGCAACAGACAGAGAACCAAGTGCGATCGCCATCGTAGCAGCTATGGGTGTATGAACGATTGTTGCCAGACTCACCCAAGAAATCGCTCCCAGTATCCCAGACAAAACTAGGTATGGACGCCGTCGGTAACCAAATACAGGCAAGCCATCGGAGATAAGACCGAACAGTGGCTTAATAATCCAAGGTAGAACAACTATGCCTAATAAAGCTGAAACTTGAGCTGGAGTTAGCCCTAATTCATCTTTCAAAAAAAAGCTGACAGCAAGACGCGCCAACCCCAAAATACCTTGAACAAAGTAAACGGTCAGAATTGCCAGTAACTCAGTAGTGGGTTCATTTCCGAAAAAAATTTTTTCCCTTACTGAATTTTTGACCTTGGACAAGCCAGAGGAGGAAACCAGCATTGATAAACAATTTTTAAGATTTATCTACTTTCATACATGATATCGATTTTTTCTTAATGTGAAATGTTAGGGATTGTATCACCCGCTCATAATCGCTGTTTCAATATGGCTTTGAGTTCATTCTGCTCTTGGACAGTTCCAGCAATCAGAATACCGATTTTTCCAACCAGAATAGTACCCCAGTTGACTATCACAATACCCGAATTGCTTTGAGAGTTGAACTCAATATCAGTGAAATCAAGGTTTTCGAGTGAGCAATATTGCGTTTTAAAGTTTTGGCAGTACCAATTGGTGATATTGAGCTTCTTGGCAACACCTGTGGGATATGATGCGCCATTAAAACGTGGATTGCACTCGATTGCTAGATAACGCGTCTCGTGTGTTGCATCTTCCACGACTGCAACATCAAAGGCAAATACCTCTTTCATCCCACGTTGCGCCATCCACTGGGCTATTGGTTCAACGATTTGCCAAGGTTGATGCTTACTGGGATAGCAATTACCAATATGGGTGTAACCATCAAGTACTTGAGAAGTTGCGGCGAGACGTTGAAGCTTTGAAGCCTCAACACAGTACTGCAAATTTAAAAAGGAGGAAGCTGGAACTTCCTCTTGAATTTGCAAGGATATTTCATCAGGAAATGTTTTTAGAATATTGGAAAGTTGTTGTTGGTTCTCACATTGTTTAATTCCAACACCATTCACGGAAATAGAAGGTTTAAAATAACACGGATAAGGAAATTTAGATAAGTCTTTGATAGCAGCCTTGTTTTCAAAACAAAACGTCCGAGGAACGCTAACTCCAAACTCTTGTGCAAGCTGTATAAAATTGTTCTTGCAGTTTATAAAGTTAACGACATTAAACCAGCCGGAATCTATCTGACGAAACCAATCTTCATCACAACTGACTTTGTTTGTAGCATTGCCGAAGAAGAAAAGGGAAATGTCATGGTTAGGAGAGTCTTCCAAGACTTTCAGCGAGACATCCCAGATAACATTTTTACTATGGCTTAAACCTATCCGTTCATAGTGTTCGCTAATAATATTCCACTGCGACTTCAAATCTGGGTGCAACTGAATAATATCCTCTGGTTCAGTCGAACCTAGCACCCTACCAGAATAAAGATGATTGCCTAGCAAGCGCTCATCGGTGCAGACCATAATGTCATGGTTAAAAATTTTATGGCGAGTCACTTTATTAATTAGTCTTGTCAGATGAATTGAATATAGCCAGGAATTACGCAAAAAAACCCGGTTTCTACCAAAAATCGTCTGTTTTGCAATCAAATACGAACGAAGAAACCGGGTTTCTAGCAGATGGTGCGTAAGTCCTAATAGCAGGTTCTTTAATTATACTCTCATTAGAGTAAATTTTTAAAAATCTATCTGAGGACAGATACTGTAGTTAATATTTATTAACCATCAGTAGATGCAGAAAAACAAAAGAAAAAGCAAAAGCTATTCAAACAGACTGCTCTAATAAAGGCAAAAATTTCCTAATGATCCCAATAGTGACAGCAGGAAGTTCCAGTTGGGGAGTAAAACCCACATCATCTAAATAATAAAAGATGCGAACTGCCAGAGGATTCATTTCTGCGAGACGACGACCGATTTCTGGTCCAGTGAATTCTGACTTTTGCCCCCAAAGAATAGCAGTGGGAACAGTCAATTGAGTCATATACTCAGACAAATCAAAGGATAAATCGCCACGTACGAAAGCAAGAGCAGCGTACTCTGCATTAAACTGTTGGGCAGATTGCAAATATGCTTCAACAATTTCAGGATAAACTCGTTCTGCACGGGCAAATTGACGTTCTTCCAAAAAGCTGCGAATGCCAAAACTGCTAGAAACCCCAGTCATATAAAGCAACCGATCCACAATTGGGATGTTGACGATTTGAGCAAAGAAGCTGCGGCTGTAATCTTGTCCAAATTCAGCAAGACCTGCTGGTGTGATCAAAATTAAAGACTTGAATAAATCGGGGCGAAGAATTGCAGCGCGAATAGTAAAAGCAGCAGTCAGTCCAGAGCGATCGCAGTAACCGGACTATTACAAGTCTTCTCTATGAACTCAATAATGGTCTTAATGTAGTCCTCAACATGATAAGTTCGAGCCGGATGATCAGAGCGTCCCCATCCAATCAAATCTGGTGCTACGATTCGATAGTCTGTCGCAAAAGCTGGATAAACCTTAGACCACTCATAAGCAGAAGAACCACCACCAAACGCGTGTAGAAAAACTAATGTCTTATCGCTTGATTGCTCAACTTCTGTGTCAGACCACGGTTTTCCAACTGCAGTGTAGTACACTATTCTTCCCAGTGCGGTCATCACATATTTCTCACCAAATCCAGGGGGTAAAAACATAGGAATACCTCATGTGCTGCATCATTATTTCAATCGTGGAGACAGCAGCTAGAAAACGACATCGTTCTAAAGTTAAATATAAAGAGGCAAAATGGTAGTATCTATGTAATATAATATCACCACATCATACCTCTATGCGAATTGAACCATACGAAGATAGCCAACTTGATACTATCAAAAGTCTTTCACTTCGGGCATGGACTCCGGTCTTTGATTCGCTTCAAAAAGCGATGGATATTGACGTGTACCGCTCATTCTATCCTAATGGTTGGCGTGTAAGCCAAGCCAATGCTGTCGAGTCTGTCTGTATGACAGCAGACAGAAAGGTGTGGATTGCTATCGACTCTGATTCAACCGTGGGCTTTGTCGCCGTGAAACTCCACCCCCAGAGTCGTATGGGAGAAATCTACATGATAGCCGTTGATCCAGATTATCAACGTCAAGGGATTGGAACCGCTCTCATAGAATTCGCTCTTGATTGGATGAAAGCTGCTGGTATGTCCGTTGCTATGGTCGAGACCGGAGGCGACCCTGGTCATGCACCAGCACGTTGTACCTATGAAAAGGTGGGTTTCGGGTTGTTACCAATTGCCAGGTACTTTAAGAAGCTGTAATATCAAGTCCGGTTGATTATAGCGGTTCTCGTTTGCATGCGGTACATTTTTCAACCTCACCCCCAACCCCTCTCCTTAGCAAGGAGAGGGGAGCGTTTGCGTCAGCAAATGCGGGGGTGAGGTGACGACTGTATTGCACCGAAGTGAGAACCGCTATAGTTATGATTCGGAGAATCTGTGCAAAAACCTTAAAACCCTTTCCCCGCTGCACCCTGCGCCCTGCTCCCCTGCAGCCTTAATGATAAGTCTTTAACCTAACATGATATTACTTGGGTTGAGGTTGTTGAAAGGCATATATATCTTTAATCACCTGCACCCAACCATCACAAACAGATTCAAGAATGCGATCGCCCTTTTCCTTAGTTGCAACCGTGGGATCTCCGACCACTCCACTTTTGCTTAAATCTCGTGTCGCCCACGCAAAAGATAACTTTCCTTCCATACTGAGCAAACTACCTTCTGGCTGTTCTGGGGGATACTCTGCAACAGCAGCATCCATTTTCACCTGTTCTGGTAAAATTGCTAACATAACACTCGTTTCAGCATCTCCTGCATGAATACCGAGTTGTTTTTCCTTTGGCGTCAGTAATTCCCAGGTCATATGCGGTACTCGCCAAGTGAACAGCGGAAACACCAAAAAGTCACCATACTTAATATGCAAATCCCGCGCTACAATTTCCATGATTTGGGGTTGTCCTCCGTGGGAGTTCATCAACACCAATTTCCTAAACCCAGCACGGTAGAGACTTTCTCCAATTTCTGTGAGGGTTGCTATGAGAGTTTCGGCATTGAGAGTCATCGTACCGGGAAAGTGCCAGTGTTCGTTTGATTTCCCATAATATAGGGTTGACAGAGCATATGCCGGGATACTATTGTCTAGCTTTTCCAACGCTTTCCCCAGTACCGCTACACCAATAGCAGCATCAACAATTAACGGTAGATGAGGACCATGCTGTTCAATCGCCCCCACTGGTAGGATAATCACTACATTTTCCTTATTTGGCATTGCTTGGATGTCAGTCCAAGTGAGGTAGGGAAAAAAGCGTTTTGGCGGAATAAAGCTGTGCATATATTCACCAAGGTTTGGATCACACTTTGCTGATTTTACCGAAGAAAGGTAGAAGGCAAAAGCAGCAAAAGATTTTTTAGACACTTTTGGTAAGCTATCTAAAAACACAAATCTAGCTACGTATAGATTGTATAATCAGCACAAAAGCCTAACCACAAGTGGATATTTCCTAGATATATTAGAAAATATCAACCAGTTAGCAAACACTGACGAGAGAAACCAAATGGTTGAAAACAATGGAGCTATTCGCACCCTATCGGTTGACATTGGTGGTAGTGGTGTCAAAGTCATAGTTTTGGATATTACGGGAAAACCCTTAACACAAAGGGCGCGAACAGAAACACCTCAACCAGCAAAACCAGAAGCTGTGATTGATGCAATTGTAGGTCTAGCAGCAACCCAAGGTGAGTTTCATCGCGTTTCGGTAGGTTTTCCTGGTGTAGTGCGCAGTGGAGTGACCCAAACAGCTGTAAATTTAGATCCAGATTGGATTGGGTTTGATTTGGCAACAGCGTTGTTAAAGTGCTTAGACCAACCTGTACGAGTGATAAATGATGCCGACATGCAGGGTTTGGGGTCAATTTCTGGAAAAGGCGTAGAATTGGTGATTACACTGGGTACAGGCTTTGGTTCCGCTTTGTTTGTTCATGGTAAACTGGTGCCGAATTTGGAAATGGGACATCATGAATTTCGTAAAGAAGAGACTTACGAGCAACAGCTAGGACGTCCAACCTTGGAAAAGGTGGGTGAAAAGAAATGGAACCGGCGCTTAGAAAAGGCGATCGCATCTCTGGAACATCTATTCAATTATGATTATTTGTATATTGGCGGCGGTGAAGCAGTCAGAGTGGATATTGAGTTACCACCAAATGTGAAGATTATTCCCAATATTACTGGTTTGCTGGGTGGGATTGCTTTGTGGAAAGATTAAACACCATTACCTACAACTCCATCTGATAATACGGTAACGGGTTCCGCCCTGCACCCATGAGCCAGCGTGCATCAGGCTTCCAAGCACCGTTAAGTTCTTCGCGACGACGAGTATTAACTGTGAGCTTATGACCTTCTAACTTCAGAAAGTTGTATTGCAGTGGATAACCACTGAACCATTCGCGTATTGGTGCGCCAAAGGTTCCAGCACAGATGATATTAAGTTTGCGTCCACCTGTAGTGACATCGTAGCTGTAGAGACTATTCTCAGCTTTATGAATATGTCCGTGAAGAGCAAAGCGGAAACCAGCCTGTGCTAATCTTTCCATGAAACCAGTATCTTTAATGCGGTCTTCAAAAGCGCTGTTGAGGGGATGATGCCAAACTGCTATTTTGACACAGTTTTTATAGTCTTGATTTCTGCGAATCTGCGTTAAGGCATTGGTAAGGGCGCGGGGATGAATACCAGCGCGAGATCTATAATGATGGTCGAGTTGCCAAGCTGAATTTAGTCCTAAAATGAGCAGGTTTTGTTCGGGAAAGTGGTGTAGGGTGGCTTGTTGGTCGTATTCTAAAGGGTAAGCTTCTCCTTTGATATCTTGGTAAAACTGACTGAAGTGAGCGAATCGCTGCTTGTACTGTTCTTGGTCTACAACTTCAATATATTCGCCTTTATCAATAATATGATTTTCATCTAATGGTTCAGTATAATCTTTACGTCGTACCAATGTATAAGCTGCTTCACCTAGTCCCCAGTTGAGGTCATGGTTACCAGGAACTATCACTATTTTTTCAGACGATACTTGGAATTCTTGGCAAAGGTTGTTGAGAAATTCTTTTGCAGCTTCGTATTCTTGCGGGGTTGATTTATTAGCAATGTCACCAGAAAGTATCAGACCATCAAGCTTTTCGCAGTTTAATTCAGAGTATAAATCCTGTGCAATTTGGTCGTACCAATTGTAGGAGTCATCGACTCTACCAAAGTGTAAATCTGAGAGATGGAGAATGTGTGTCAAAGGAATAGAAATACAGGGTGTTGACACAAAATCCGAGTTTTCTCTAGTCACCTCTGTTTGGTTAGCTGTTGCTGATGCTTTCTCTAGTTTCTCAAGTTGCTGTTCAATTTCCTTAAGTTGTAGCTGAAGTTTTTTAATCTCTTGCTCTAGCTGGAAACCTCTACTGGGGTCTGCATTAATTATTTTTTCTCTTTGTAAGTAGGAAATTTTTGTTTGCAGCAGTTCATAATTTTCTTGAAGTTGCTGGAGTAGATTTTGGCTATTGCTCATCAGTCAATCCTTTCCCACTATCATTTTGATTGGAAGATTGCTGTTGTGCTGCTTGCTGCACCTCTTCCACCGTCAACTCTAACTCTCGTGCTACTTCTTCCACAGTCAACCCTACTCTTAACAATAGAGGTACTGTTCTGAACTTTTCCTGACGAGCACCTTCTTGCTTACCTTCTTGTTTACCTTCCTCAAATGCTTCTTGATAAAATCTTGTCTGCTTTAACTCACTCAATCCAAACATAGCTTCTATCTCCTCTCGACTCATTGTCGGAAACTTGTAAATTAAAATCGTCTCTATCAATTGTAGTAATTGCCGTTGTTGCTGTTGTACACTTATCTCCTGTTGAGTTCTATCTATTAACTCCCTTGCTTTCTCAATTGCTGTATCTTCATTCTCAATCACTAACTTGACGGTTGCAATGGAAATGGGTAACGATACAGCTTCACCTAATTCATCAAGGTAGATACGGCTGACACGCTGACTGGTAAAGAATTCACGATAATGTTTTTTATCTGCTGTATCTAGACTTCTGGTAGGATATATCACAGCAGCACGCCAGTCATTTTGTGGTTGGTTTTGCCGCAGGTACAAAAAGATTTCTGCAAACAGTCGCGCATAAATTTCTGAATCTTCTTGAAATTGGACTTCCACAAAATAAATTGGGTTATCACTTTCTTTAGCAGGAAGAAAGACACCATCAATCCTAAAGGCTGTTTGCTTAACTTCAACGGATGAAAATTGATAAGCGTTAGCTTCTTGTGGTGGTTCACCGATGAGTTCAAAGAAGATGCTGGGAAATTCTTGAAATAGGCGATAGAAAATGCTGTCAGTTTTCACGAATCCTGTTTTTTCACATAGAGTATAGAATATCACCTGGATGCAGATTTTAGCATTTGCTCTTGAGGAAAGAGAGTTATTGTTCTTGAACTCTTTCTAACCAAGCGATGGTGCGCTCACGAGTCTTTAGGACTCGACGACGAGTCTTTAGGACTCGCTCACGAGTCTTTAGGACTCGACGACGAGTGTTTGAGACTCGCTCATGAGTTGATTAGTATTCTTAAAAGCGATCGCCCTTCCCCAATGACACTACACTAACCAAGAGTAATACGCGTGTTGCATTCATGACTTACACCTCACCCTGCCCTATCGGGCATCCCTCTCCTTAGCAAGGAGAGGGAAAGATTTAGCGCAGCTAAAAGCGAGGGTGAGGTGAAAAGCGATCTGGTGTGTACACGGTAGATTAAGGAGAGGGGCAGGTGGTGAGGTAATTTAGCCGCAACTTGGTATAACAGTGAT
>JAAUSC010000069.1 GCA_012031965.1 Scytonema sp. RU_4_4 | reverse complement strand
TCAGAAACCCGGTAACTTCTGCGAAACCGGGTTTCTCGAAAGGTGTATTATCCATTAAACTCTAAAGTTGACAGACCACTAGATTTCGTAGTGATTACGTCGGTAAGCGCCGCGATAATTAGTAACTTACATTACTCACTACAGTCTCGCACTCCTAACTAGTCTACTCTGAAAATAAGGCAGCTATGCTGACGGCAGAGGGCAGAAGGCATAAGGATTTTCATCCGTGGTGCTGAACTGAAAGTTCATGACCCACTAAACTCCAGTTAGAAAATCCCCACTCTTTCTATTGGTTGCAAAAAACGAAACCAAAAGAAATTTAAGTGACATTACCCATAAAATAACAATAAGTTTTGCAGAATTTATTGGAAGATAACTAAATAATGTATAAATAACAGGATTCTTGTGCCGGCAGAATTCTGACTGTAACTCATTCATAGTTGAGACTTCAGTATGAACAAAAAAGATGAGTCTCAGCAGGATAGCTGCTGGATTTTACTGAATTGTGCTCGTTACAGTTTGACTTTGCTGCTTGGTGCAGTTTTGTTATCAGATTCAGTGGAGGCGATATCTCATAGCTCTCGCTTACTGGTAACTAATCCTTTTAAAGGTGCTAATACACGAATAAAAAACACCTGCACTCACTCAAATAAGTTAGTGGAAACAGGCTTTGTTTGTGGAACCGACGATTTGAGTTTTTGGAGTGATAAGAGAAATACAAAGTTAATGGCACAGCAACCAGAAAGCAGTTCTCAACAAGAAATTCGTGCTGCAGCACAAAAAGCCTATGATGAAGGGCTTGCATTTTTCAAAGAAGGTAGCGCAGAATCACTGAGACAGGCGATAAAAAAATTTGAAATAGCTTTGCAACTGTGGCAGAAAGTAGGGGATAAAGCAAAGCAAGCCCTTACCTTCCTTGGTATGGGGCGAGTTTACGACGATTTAGGAGAAAAACACAAAGCACTCGAATTCTACAACCAAGCACTTCCCTTGTATCGTGCGGTGGGCGACAGGGGTGGAGAAGCAGCAACACTCCATAATATCGCGGCAGTTTACGACACTTTAGGAGAAAAACAAAAAGCACTTGAATACCTAAACCAAGCACTACCTTTGTATCGTGCAGTGGGCGACAGGGGTGGAGAAGCCGCAACACTCAATAATATCGGAAGAGTTTACTCCGATTTAGGAGAAAAACAAAAAGCACTTGAATTCTACAACCAAGCACTTTCACTGGTTCGTGCGGTGGGCGACAGGAGTGGAGAAGCTACTATCCTTTTTAACCTAGCTTACCTAGAACACAACCGGGGCAACTTAGAAGAATCCCTCAAACAAATCGAAGCTGCGATTGAAATTATCGAAGATTTACGCACGAAAGTTGTCAACCAAGACTTGCGAACTTCCTACTTCGCCTCAAAGCAACATTATTACAAATTCTACATCGACCTGTTGATGCAGTTGCACAAAAAGAATCCATCAAAAGGATATGATGCTCTTGCACTGCACATCAGCGAACGCTCCCGCGCCCGTGGTTTAATTGAACTGTTAACTGAAGCTAATGCTGATATCCGCAAAGGCGTTGATCCAAAACTCTTGGAAGAAGAACAGCGCTTGCAGCAGTTCATTAATGCCAAAGGAAAACTACTACAAGAACTACCTAGCAAACCAGAAACCGAAGCAGTCAGAGCAAAGCTACTACAAGAAGTTGAAGCCCTCCTCACTCAACAAAAAGAACTACAAACCAAAATCCGCACCAGTAGCCCAAAATATGCAGCGCTACAGTATCCCCAACCTTTGAAGTTACCCGAAATTCAGCAACAACTTGATAAAGATACGCTGTTGTTGGAATATTCCTTGGGTGAAGAACGCAGTTATCTTTGGGTTGTCAGTTCCAATTCTCTCAATAGCTATGAACTCCCTGGATATAAACAGATAGAGAAAGCAGCCAGGAATTTCAGAAACAATTTGCAACAATCAACAGCAGGCAATTTAACAGCCAAAACTGCAACTGAACTCAGTCAACTCATCCTCGCACCTGTAGCTGACAAGTTAGGACAAAAGCGCTTAGTCATTGTCGCTGATGGTGCTTTGCAATCCATTCCCTTTGCAGCATTAACTGATCCAATCTCTAACAAGGGCAAGGTTGGGGAACAAGTGAATTATCAACCCTTGATAGTTAACCATGAAATAGTGAATTTGCCTTCTGTCACAGCTATTGCAACCCAAAGACGAGACCTCAAAGGACGCAAAAGCGCACCGAAAACTTTAGCCATCCTCGCTAACCCAGTGTTTGATGCAAAGGATACGCGAGTCACAGGCAAACCTGAAACTATCGCTCCTAACCTCGACCTTCGTGGTCAAATAGAACAATCTAACCTCAAACGAGCAGCAAGAAGTTTCAACCGCGATGGCTGGGGAGCACTTCCTGGTACACGCGAGGAGGCGCAGGCAATTTTAAAACTCGTTTCCACTTCCAATAGCTTACAAGCCTTTAATTTTGATGCTAACTACAATTGGGCAACTCACAAACAACTCTCTCAATATCGTTTCCTCCATTTTGCCACCCACGGCTTTGCAGATCCCAACAGCCCAGAATTGTCAGGAATTGTTCTCTCTCTTGTAGACAAAGCTGGGAAACCGATTCAAGGTTATCTGCGGTTGGGCGATATCTTCAACCTCGACTTTCCTGCTGATTTAGTTGTACTGAGTGCTTGCGAAACCGGACTGGGCAAGGATGTCAATGGTGAAGGATTAGTAGGGTTGACAAGAGGACTGATGTATGCAGGTGCCCAAAGGGTGGCTGTGTCTCTGTGGCTAGTTGATGACGAGGGGACATCACAATTGATGCAGGAGTTTTATAAACAAATGTTACAGCAAGGAAAGTCACCTACTGTTGCTCTACGTGCGGCGCAACTGAAGTTGTTGCAAGACTCGAAGTGGAATAAACCTTCATATTGGGCGGCGTTTACTTTGCAGGGTGAGTGGAGATGAGAGAAGAATTTGTATCAGGAGTTTTGTGAAATGATATCATATCCAGCTTGCTTCATTGCTTCTAAATCCGGCGGAACCTCACCCCGGCTTTGGCTGACGCCAAAACCGCCCCTCTGGTGCGAGTTCGGCTACGGTGGTGTACACAAGTCTTAAAATTCAGCCGAATGCGGGGTTTCATCGTTTAGCTCTGGGCTGTTGAATTGTGCTCGAACGCTGTCCGCAGCGAGGAGGAACGACGAAGCAATCGCTTTAACCACGGGATGGATGCGATGACTTCGTTCCGCTATCGCTGCACTCGTAATGACAATTTCAAGGGTCTAGAAGACTTGAAACCCTTACAGCTACCACTTGTGTACACCACGGTAGCCTTATTAAGGAGAGGGGATGGGGGTGAGGTCTTTTGGAAAAAAATGCTTCCTTTATTCAAATTCATCAATGGTAGCTGGAGGAGAAGCATTTTGGCGATGGGAAACGTTGCGCTCATACCAATTCATTAATGGAGTCGCACTAATCCCATGTACAAGCACAGAAACAACAATAGTTGTGTAAGTTATCCAGCTAACTTGTTCACCTATTTCACCTTCTAAACCTTTACCAAAGGCATATGAAAGATAATATAAAGAGCCAACACCACGAATACCAAACCAACCTAATAACAAACGAGTTCCTGGATACCAAGCGCGACGGTAAGGTTTTTGTAAATGTCCACCAATTGTGCTAATCCATACTCCTATGGGTCGGATAATTAAGAATAACAATACTATCACCAATAAAGATTGGGTAGCATAATTTAGCATTGGCTGAACTAATAAAATTGTCCCTAGTATTAAAATTGTCCCAACTTCTAAAAGCTTTTCCAGTCTTTCTATAAATTCCAACTGTGCCAGTGGTTTTTCTGAGTTTCTATAACTCCGCTGGACAACCAATCCTGCGATAAATACAGCAAGAAATCCATAACCGTTAACAATTTCTGTTAGAGAGTAAGTTAGTAAAATTGTACCTAATGCTAAGAAATCTTCCATAATTGAATCAACACGACGTATTTTTTGAATTTTTTTATCGACCCAAACAATGGCTTTAGCAACAATAAATCCCATTACTAGACCAACGACTATAGCCCAAATTAAATCCACAAAAACCCAATATTGAAACCAGCTTTTCCAGTTATTATCTTTTAAAGCATAAATACCAAAATACACAAAAGGAAAAGCTAAGGCATCATTTAAACCGCCTTCAGATGTTAAACCAAAGCGTAACTCATCTCTGTCACTGGTATCAGTCAATTGAACTTCTGAGGCTAAAACTGGGTCAGTCGGTGCAAGAATAGCTCCTAATAAAATTGCCTCTCCCCAATCCATACCTAAAAAGAATTTGCCTGCAACTGCTAGTCCAAAAATTGAAATTGGCATTAAAAAAACAATAAGTCGTGTCGTAATATTCCAAGCTCTAAAATTGAGTGGGCGTATAATCTTTAAGCCACAGCTAAAGACAGATATAATCACGACAAATTCTGTTAGCCGTTCTAAAATTTCAGCGTTGAATACTTCATCACGACGTAATTGAATCAGCCCAAAACCATAGGGACCTAATAAAATACCAACCATCAAGTAGATGATGGCAAAGGAAAGAGGTAAACGCGAAATCCAACCAGATAATAAGGTAACAAATAGTAGCAAGGACCCAATAATAAATAGGTCAATAATATAGATATCAACCATAACAAATGGTTTTTAATGAGAGATTGCACTAAAAGTTTACTGGCGATAACTTTTGGTCTAAATCACCATTAGATAGATTTGTTTAAGACACGTCACATGACTTTTAGGTGATAATTCGCGTAGTAGAAGGACTGATTGCTGCGTTGCGTTGTCTGTGTGATATCATGTGCGGTTAAAGATTTATCATTTGTAAGCTGTTGTTGCCCCCTTTTGAGTTGTTCTAGTTTCTTTCATGCTTAACGAGTGCCCACTACGTACCTGGCTTGATATCATGATCCAAAAAAGGCAGAAGGCAGTGGAATGCGATACCCTCTGTCTTTAACTTGGGTTAAATTGGGTCAAAGAATTTAAAAAATACAGGACAAAGCACACGAAAGACGACTCATGAGTCCAAAAAGCTAAGACAAAAAGCTAATAGTAGAATAAGGTACAGAAAAAGCTGTATGGAAGGGAGGATGGGAAATTGGATGAACTAAGGGCAGTACTAGAGCTAGCAACTGAAGAAGAGTTGCAAGATTTAACAGCAATTCTGTTTAGTCGTAAGTTCAATCCCCTAGATTATGTTCACACACCAGAACCTATAGAAGTTCAAAGCAAAGGTCGCAAAGCATGGCTAGATGCACTAGAGAAGCGCTTTCGCTTTTTAGCAGCAGATGGGATGACCGTTTTGCGGGGACGCACTGGTCAAGTGACTTACCGACAAGCACTGATTCAAGTGTGTAAATATTTGAAAATACCTTATTCTAGTACACTGACAACAGTTGATCTAGAAGCTGAGGTGTTTTTGCACCTGTTGGGGCAGGTCTGGAAAAAATTGCCGGAAAAAGATAAGCAAAAATTGACTGTGCGAATACAACGTCAGCTAGCAAAAGCAGAATTAACAGAACCGCTACCACTGACATTGCAGCAAGACCCTTTGGGATTAATTTTCAAAGGTGGTAGCGCCCTTGCTGTCACCTCTATTCTCCAGCCACTGTTGCTCAAACAAATTGCCCGTCAATTTGCGACGCACTTTGCGACATATCAAGTTACTAAACAAGCGATGATTCAAGGTTCTGGAGCAGTAGCAAATCAGTTTCAAAACTATGTCGCAATGCAGATGGCAAGGCAGGGTATGGCTGTTAACGCAGCTCGTTATGGGGTCGTTCGCAGCATGTTTGCCTTTTTAGGACCAGTCATGTGGAGTTGGTTTTTCGCTGACTTGGGATGGAGAGCGATCGCCACTAACTACGGTCGGATCATACCTACCGTATTCGCCTTAGCTCAAATTCGTCTCACTCGTACCGAATGTTGGGAGATTGCTTGAAAACAGCTTTTCGTCATCCCAACCCCAGTTTGCAATCCTCTTGGAATTATGCCCAACTGGGACTACTTATCTTCCCATTGATTCCGTTTATCGGAGCTGTGGGTATAGTTTTGGCAATATTGGGAGCTTGGTTTACTCAATACCGCACAATTATTCGCCGTCCCCTCCACTGGGGGTTTGTTCTCCTCAGTGTCTTGATGCTGGTCACCGTTAGCTTTGCCTACAACAAAACGGTGGCTTTCCTAGGTTTATTTAATTTCTTGCCATTCTTTTTCGTTTTCGCGAGCTTCAGCACCCTCATTCAGACGCCCGCACAATTGCGGCAAATGTCTTGGATTTTGGTGCTGAGTTCCCTACCAGTGGTCATTCTTGGATTTGGGCAGTTGTTTTTAAACTGGTCTTTTAAGATCAGAATTTTGTGGTTTGTCGTGGAATGGGAGATAGAACCTGGAGGACAACCACTAGGTCGCATGGCTTCCGTATTCATGTACGCCAACATCTTAGCTGGTTATCTGATGATAGTTTTCATCCTGGGGATAGGGTTGTGGGTGGAAAGCTACGGGCGTATGAGGAGACAGGGGGAGCAGGGGAAGCAGGGGGAGCAGGGGAAGAAAAGACTTTCCCACCTCTGGTTCCTCTTCCTCACAGCAGCGGTGATTGCCAATTTTGTAGCATTGATTTTGACTGACTCACGCAATGCTTGGGCGATCGCGATTTTTGCTTGTTTAGCTTATGCGCTTTACGAAGGTTGGCAAATTCTTGTGACTGGTGTGACTGGTATCGCCGCGAGCGTGCTTGCAGCAGCTTTTGCTCCTTTACCTGTCGCTCAATTGTTTCGTAAGGTTGTTCCTGCTTTCTTTTGGGCAAGGTTAAACGACCAACTGTATCCTGATAGACCATTAGCATTACTTCGCAAAACACAGTGGCAATTTGCGTTGTCTTTAGCTCAGCAACGTCCTTGGACTGGTTGGGGTTTACGCAATTTTACTTCTCTGTACGAAGCACAGATGCACATTTGGTTAGGACATCCTCACAACTTATTTTTAATGCTATTTGCTGAAACTGGTTTTCCCACGACTCTTTTATTTTGTGGCTTACTCGTTTGGATATTTATTGCAGGTGTCCAACTATTACAAAGGTTCAAATTTGGAGACGAAGCAGAAGATAAATTGATATGTTTCAGCTATCTTCTGGTATTTGCGGGTTTGGTGTTATTTAACACAGTAGACGTTAGCTTATTCGATTTTCGCTTTAATACGCTCTCGTGGTTATTGTTATCTGCCATTTCTGGAGTCATATATCGCTATAACCAGTACCAAGGGCTTCAGGTCAAATAAAAGCTAGCTGCGTAGGTTATTGTTCACTGTCCATATTTTTCAGAAAATATACTGATTTCTATATATAAAAATGTGATTAAAATTACTATTACACGCTTATGACTGTGTATGTGGCTCATCCCACATTTAGTCATGGTCGCTGATTGTTGGGAAGATGTAGGAATATGCTTTTTTGGTGTGTTCCTGCATAATGGGCATCTCTTGTAGATGCCCTTACTTTTTTTATACCAACAGAGGTGCAAGGTTTAGAAATATAGCGGTTTGCATTTGAGTGCTATAGATCAAGAAATAAGAACCACAGATTGTAAAGATTTTAGCCCTTTTTCGCGATCGCTTCCGTAATTACAATTTTAGATGCTGTATTCTATCAAAAGAAAGAATGCACGAAAAAATTGCCTAGATACCGCTTCTAACCCTAAATAAAACTCATAATTTCTTCGTTCCTTCGTTTTTTTACGAAGCCTAGAGATTGTATTGCGTAAAATCACATATCTATATAAATTCACCAACAATCTATAGCTATGACAGAATACAGAACCCCAAATTTATTAACTAAAGTTCGACGAACTGCAATCGTCGCCTCCCAGATAACAATAACCTTGTTGTGCGTTTCTTCGCCCTTGGTTGCAACTGGCGCTGCTTGGGCGCAACAACAGTCGGTACTGAATGGGGAACAGCAGAATACAGGTGGTAATGTTGGGACAACTCTTGGTCAGATAGCAATACCTGTTTTGATTCAAACGTTACAAGGCAATAGATCCCAAGGTAATCTCAATTCTGGTTCTGTTTTGGATAATATTGGCAGAGAAGCTGTGTCTGCTGCAGTACCCGCTTTGATTCAAGCGTTGCAAGGCAATAATCGTTCACAGCAGGTTAGCGCTAATTCTAGTCCTAATTCTACGCCTGATGTGGGCAATATTGCAGAAAAAGCGACTTCGACTGTACCCGCCCTAATTGAATCTTTGCAAGGCACAAGTTCTCTACTTCGCCTTGCTAATGCTTTTGTTTCAGGTTTTAGTGGTAATCAAGGTGGTGTGATTCCTTCCTTAATTGCAACCTTGAAAGACCCAGATCAATCTGTTCGTTTGGTTGCTGCCTATACTTTAGATAAAATCGGTGTGAGTCTTCAAGAACAGGCAAGGTACTTATCTAGCGTTGATTTAGACCAAGCAATATCATTGTTCGACTCAGCTTTTCAACTGGTTAGTAACCCTAAAGTTAAGTTTCCAGATGATGTGATTGCAGGCATACTAAATCCTCTTAAATTTCTGAAACAAGAAAGACTAGACCGCTCAGAACAACCTCAACAACCTCAACAATCTCAACAATCATCTCAACAATCTCAACAATCTCAACAACGGTAAATGCATGGAAAACTAGAATGCTCACCCAATTTCTGATACCAAGCGTGAATAATGATTGCGACAGATGGAATGCCCAAAAGCTTGTTCAGTAACTCTTTGACAATTCCATTATCACGCCACGTGCTACAACGGAGCGGAGCCTCAACGCCAGATACCAAGTGAGGGAAAACGCCAGATGCTCTACTTGGGGAGCCAGCCGCGTGCGGGGGTTCCCCCCGTTGAGCGGTCTGGCGTGAGACCCCAAGACCGCACTGGCTCCCCTCCTGCAGTACTGGCTCCGCAACGCAGTGGCTCCAAAATCTAAAATCCAAAATGGTATGAGTTGGTGAGTTCTGCATTCTTTTTAATTATTTCAATAGCTATTTCAAAAGCGCTTCCCCTTGTACTGTCGGTGCAGGCTGAACACCCAATAGACGTAAGATAGTTGGTGCAACATCAATATTGCGCACCTGCTCCAATTTGCCTGGTCGAATATCTGGACCAGCCGCATAGAAGATTGCACTCATATTTGGCAATGTTGGATCATAACCATGTGCGCCGTAGAAATTAGGTACAGATAAGACAGGACTACTAGAGGCGGAGTCTCCTAAACGCTGCACCACTGGAGTTTGAGTACCATCGAAGTTGTAGCCCTCTGTCAGTAAAGCAAAGACATCGCCGCTGTCTTGACCGATAAAATCGCTGGTACCTAAACCAAAAGAGGAGTCATTTAGGTCTTCAGGGATAGGTCGAGTATAAATTTTGTCAAAAATAGGCACGCTACTACCGTAAGTATAGTACGAGTTGCTGTCTACAAAGGACTTGAGCGCATCTGCTACTTTTTGTTGCAACGTAATGTACTCTTCACGACTAACAGTGCCATTAGGTTCGCGTTCCTTGAGGTTAATGTAAATATTAACCGCAGTTCCTGAGGAAACAGCTCGAACTTTGTTGGAGTCGAAGCCTTGGTTTGCAAGGAAGTTATTGATGCTGACTGCTGTGTGGAAGGGGTCCATCCCGTGGTCGGAAACAACAATGATATTGCTGTTTGGTCTGCCTTTGTTGTCAGTACCAACGGCGTCAATAACACGTTGCACTGCGCGATTGACAGCTTGGTAAGCTGCTTGTACATAGCTTTGGTAACGAGCTATCTTCTGTTGATCCTGATTTTCTCCAATTGAATTGGGATCGGTAAAATCAGTTGCTTGACGAGGGTCAGTAATGAAAAATTGGTGTTCTGAACCATCGGGTTGTTCAATGTAGAGCATCACCAAATCAGCATTGGGATTTTTGCTAATTGCTCGTAAACCAATACGAGATTGGTAATCAACGAACGTCTGAAGTTGGTCTTGGTAAACGGCTTCTAATTCGCTGTCAGAAAAGTTTTGAAGTCCGGGGCTGAGTCGCTCGGTGATGCGGTAGTCAGGCTGGGCTCCCCAGAAACCAACATTATTATTGATGTCGTCTACATCTGCTAGTACTGCTGAGTTTCGTGGGATGTAATTAGCAGAGTAGCGAACAAAACGGACAGTGGATAAGTCAGGCGCTAGGGTTGTTGCGTAAAAGGCTGTTCCTGCTTTGTTAGAACTACCTTCTAAGTAGAATGAACTAGACTTTTGGTCACTGACGCGCACATAAGCAGGTCCAGTAGAAGGCAAACTGAAAGGACCTGCTTGAATACCTTGGGTGGCGTCAAAAAAGACCAATGTGTCGTAATTAACTATCTTGTCGTCCGTAGTATCGAGGGTTGCCACCTGAATATCGTAATTCACTCCCCCAACTGTAAACTTGTCAAAGGATTTGTTGGTTCCCAAAACAGGGCTATAGGAAACCTTGCCAGCCTTTTTCAACTGGTCAAGAATTGTTTGGGTTACATCAGCAAAATCTGCTTCTGTCAGGCTAAAACCTTTCGCTGAAGCTCCAGCAAAAGCTCCATAAGGTATGGTGTAATCCACTGTTCTTTTGCTAGCTGGCTGCACAATCGGGCTGTTTGTTAAACCTGGCACACTGATATCTGCTCCATCAGCGCCCGGAAATGTGGCAGCAACGACTTTCTTGCCCTTTTCTCTCAAGACTAGCCACAATGGTTGAGCTGTTGGGTTTGCGCTTTCAGAAGGTCCATGAATGTCAAATTCGTAACCACCGATAGGAGCAGCAAAGCCACTAATATTCTGGGTAAACGGACTCGCAACGAGATGGAAGGAATTAGCGTTGATATCGTTATTTGCTGCTGTAGAACCTGTTCCGATGGCGATATGTCCAGCAGCAGTCAGGGATGGAGTTATTGTAATATTTCGTTGAGCCGCAACTCCCTGGCTTTGCAGTAATCCTATACCCTGATTTGAACTGAGTACTCCGTCAGCAAGGTATTGGTTAACGAGTCGTGGTGTTGCACCATCCAGAGAAATAAGAATAACCTTGGGAACTTTAGTGCGGGAAACCTTAGTGCGGCGTTTCGTCAATTTACCTTTATGAGTGTATGTATGCAACGAACCTTGATGATTAGGGCTCGTCGCCGTTGCAGTTAGCCGAGTCAAGGAAAATCCTGTCGCGAACAGAAGCGCACAGGTCAAGCCAACAGCAAACCAGATGAGTGTTTGTAGATAACGTCTCAGGAATTGAATCATAAATACTACTTTCAATATGGATTAAAAAAGGTTTCAAGACTTGTTTAAACTGAAGGAAGCTTAGAGTAATTGAGAGAAATAAATTGAGTATTTTTACATAAAAAATATTCGACATATGAAGATAATACACATCAATCGAATATTGGTCCAATTAATTTTTGGTAATTATTGATTTAAGTAAAGGTTAATATCTTTTTCATTTAGGAGAAATTCATTAAGGCAGTCATTACTGTACGTTCGCTCATTTTTGAAGGGTGAGAGGAATTAATGCAATAAATTCCTCTTTTTGCCATGTTGGTAAATATAATGGGTCATCGGCTTGTAATAGATAACTTCTGAAGCAGTAGCAAGATACAAGCTTCTGTAGTTTACTGGAAATATCTGATATCTTCTGAAGCGATGGCACCTCTGTTCACCAACATTCCCAGAACTTGCTTTGACTGCTGGACAAGTTTTTCATGTTGGCATCAGTTCTTTAGAGAGTTAATTTTACTATGGATACCGTAATTACGCCAGAAAGAATCGAGTTGCCTCCTGGCGCTGTCTTGAGACTCTTGGGAAACTGGCAAGACTACCAAAAACTGCAAAGACAATTAGGCGATCGCGCTGTACCTCGCATCAAATATCGACTAGGAGCGATTTTGTTGATGGCTCCCTTACCTGAGCATGGGAAAAAGGCAAGTTTACTTGCATCAATAGTGACAACTCTACTTGATTACCTAAACCGGATATACGACTCGTTTACACCCATCACCATGAGCTTGAGCGAAGTCAGTGGTATTGAGCCTGACTATTGCTTTTACATTGAGAATTGGCAACAAGTTCGGGGTAAAGACCGCATTGACTGGCAGAACGACCCTCCCCCCGATTTGGCAATTGAAGTAGATGTTACGAGTTATACCGATCTTAATGACTATCTCCCTTATAAAGTGCCGGAGGTTTGGCTGCTGAAGAATAACCAATTATTAGTTTACAAATTGCAGGGTGAAAATTACGTAATCACAGAAAGCAGTTACTTTCCTAACGTTTCAGAAATTGTACGGCAATGTCTTCTAATTGCAAGTGAGCAGACAACAAGTGAGGCAATAAAGTGGTTAAGAAACTTTTTGCACTCCAAAGGAAGCTAACCAATGACCAACACACCGGAAAACAGACTGGATCGTAATATATAGCGGTTCTCATTTGAATCACATACACCAACACGAATAATGTGAGAGTGCATGCTACGTCACAAAATCATGTTGTTCCCAGAGCAGATGGACACAAGTCAGCAAGTTTACAAGCATCACAAGCAGGCGATCGCGCTTTACAAATGGCACGACCATGATAAATCAGCCGAATAGACCAATTTTCCCAGTCTGGTTGAGGTAACAAACCCATCAAATCTCGTTCAATACGGATGGGGTCTGTGTGTTCAGTTAACCCCAAGCGCTGACTCAGACGCTTCACATGAGTATCCACCGTCACCCCAGCGTTAATTCCATAAGCATGAGCAAGCACAACATTTGCCGTCTTTCGCGCCACACCAGGAAGCTGCAACAACTGTTCCATCCGCTTGGGGACAGAACCACCAAACTCATTGATGATCATCCGACAAGCAGCTTGAATATTCTTTGCCTTGTTGCGATAAAACCCTGTTGAACGCACCAAGTTTTCTAATTCTGTTAAATCAGCATTAGCTAAACTCGCTGCATCGGGAAACTGACGAAACAACGCTGGTGTTACTAAATTCACCCGTTCATCCGTACACTGAGCAGAGAGAATCGTAGCCACCAGCAACTGTACTGGGGTTGAGTAATTTAAAGAGCAAGTTGCATCTGGATAAAGACGCTTCAGGCGAACTAGGATTTCTAGCGCCCGTTGCTTCTTAGATGACCGTTTGCGGGTACTAATCACTGGAATAATCTTTGCACCCACTCCAATTGGGTAGTTTCTTTAACGATGAGAAAAATTCCTAGTCCTAAAAGTATCACCAAACCAGTTTGCATGACACCTTCTTGAACACGATTAGGTAAAGGTTTACCGCGCAAACCTTCAATGAGCAGAAAAGCGAGTTGTCCTCCATCTAAAGCTGGTAAAGGCAAAATATTGATGAAAGCTAAGTTAATACTGATAAGAGCAGCAAAGAAGAACAGACGACCTGCATCATTTTGGGCAATGTTAGCACCTATTTCTACAATTTTCACTGGACCAGCAACTTGGCTAGCTGTTTCACCGAAGTTGGTAATCAATTGCCCAAAACCTTGAATTATCATCGAAAAAATCCGCTGAAATTCTGTCGCGCCAATGCTTAACGCTTCTAATGGATTTGTCACACGACGACGCACGACTTTCTGATTAGGAGCAAGGCGGACACCAATGCTACCCTCGCCCTTAGCATTCGCTTCAGGAGTCAGATTCACAGACAGTTGTTGATCACCACGAGCGATTGTCAGCGCAATCTCCTTGCCTAAATGACTTTTGATGATTTCCGTGAAAGCTTTTAAGTCTTCTTGAGAAGTCCCAAAAGTTCTGTTATCGGCAGCTAAAATGACATCTCCAGGCTGAATACCTGCTTTAGCCGCAACAGAAACTGGTTGTGAAACCAATTCTGGGATAAGAACTCCGCTTTGGATTGCTTGGGGTATGTCTATCCCTATGAAACTCACCTGGGTTACAAGGAGGAGGTAGGCAAATATTAAATTTGCTATCACTCCCGCACTGATCACAATTGCCCGATCTAAAATAGGGCGGTTACGCAAAAGATTTGGATCTTCAGGTGGAATGTCGCTATCTGGGTCATCGTCAGGAAAACCAACGAACCCACCCAGAGGAAAAGCTCGGATAGCGTATTCAGTTTGTGGTCCTTGATACTTCCAAACAACCGGACCAAAGCCCAGAGAAAAACGATTGACGTAAATCCCTTGGGACCTTGCTGCAATGAAATGTCCAAACTCGTGTACTAGGATCAAAACAGCCAAGACTGCGATCGCTGCTAAAGCCGCAAGAACTGACATAGATAAAGAATGAATGAACTTATTGGGCAATACTTCTTTTTATTTTAAAGTGTGTCTTCGGTCTACCATTGGTCTGAATGACTTATTTTCTGGGTTTTTCGGTAATCTCTACTAGGGAATACCAAATTGCGGCTCAATGACCTCACCCCTATCCCCTCTGGTGCGAGTTTAAAGACGGGTGACCGTGAGGGCGGGGTGAGATGATACGTATGAAGGCAACTTAAGTATAACAACTAACTATCTGTGAACTCTTCAAATTACAGGACTTCGCGTCCCATGTAAGGCTGCAGTTCTTCTGGTATCCTTACTGTGCCATCCTCTTGTTGATAGTTTTCTAAAATCGCTGCCATTGTACGTCCTACAGCTAGTCCTGAACCATTGAGAGTATGCACGAACTGGGTTCCCTTCTTTCCACTTTCTTTAAAGCGAATTTGACCTCGTCGTGCTTGATAGTCCAAAAAATTGGAACAACTAGAAATTTCCCGGTACTTTAGCGAAGAAGGAAGCCAAACCTCTATGTCATAGGTTTTTGCCGAGTGAAATCCTAAATCCCCAGTACATAATTCTATAACTCGGTAAGGCAACTGCAACGCCTGTAAAATTGCTTCTGCATTCCCCAGCAATTTTTCCAATTCCTCACTAGAAGTGCTGGGATGAACAAACTTTACCAGTTCAACTTTGTTGAATTGATGCAGGCGAATCAGTCCCCGCATATCGCGTCCATAACTTCCAGCCTCCCGGCGAAAACAGGGAGTATACGCACAGTGGTAAATAGGCAAATCTTCAAGATTGAGAGTTTCACCACGGTAGAGGTTGGTGACGGGAACCTCCGCCGTAGGTGTAAGCCACAAATCATCCGCCGCACATTTAAAGCTTTCTTCCGCAAACTTGGGCAATTGACCCGTCGCTGTCATAGACTCGGTATTAATCAAAAATGGGGGAATGACTTCCACATACCCTGCTGCTGTCTGGCGATCAAGCATAAATTGAATTAATGCTCTCTCTAGCTTCGCGCCAGCACCTATAAGCGTCACAAAGCGACTTTGTGCGACTTTCACCGCTCGCTCGACGTTAAGAATACCTAACTTTTCGCCAATTTCCCAGTGTGGAAGAATGTTTGGGTTTTGGGGAATTTTGTCATCACCCCAACGACGGACTTCTACGTTCTCTTCCTCACTCTTACCAACTGGTGTAGAGTCGCTTGGTAAGTTAGGAAGTGTGAGTAAAAATTCTTCGATTTTGGCTGATAAGTCTTTTTCTTGAGGTTCCAGTGTTCCAATCTCAGCTTTGACAGAACTACCTTCATCACGCAATGCTTGAATTTCTGGTCCTTTGGGATTACAACCAGCTTTTATCTTTTCAGGAATTAATTTAGCAATTTCGTTACTACGTGCTTGCAGTTGATTTCGCTTCGCTTCCAATTCACGTTGCTGTTTATCCAACTCCAAAAGAGGCTGAATGTCGTAGCGATCGCCACGAGTCTTCAAACGTTCCTGAACCAATTGCGGGTTTTCCCTTATGAACCTAATATCGAGCACAGATTTATCCTAGTCTTTAGCGTAGTATTTTCTTTACAGTTAACACTTCAGTTAACACTTCAAAATATAGTACTTCCGGCTGGTGACAACTGCAAAAGCAAAATTGCACAGAAAAGCAAGTGACCTGAAGGTTAAAATTCATTAAGATACAGAGCAACTTAATTAGGCTGTTGAATGATCGGCATCTTAATGATGAACTCTGTACCCTGTCCTGGTGATGAAAGACAAGTCAATTCCCCACCATGCTTCTCAACAATCTCGTAGCTAATTGACATTCCTAGACCTGTACCCCCACCGACAGGTTTGGTTGTAAAGAACGGTTCAAATAATTTAGAAAGTACCTCCTCGGTCATACCTGGTCCGTTATCAGCAATTCGGACAACGATATGCTCAAAGTCTAAGACTGCGGTTTGAATCCGAATACAAGGGTTGGGGTCACAAATGGACTGTCCTTCAACCGCTGACTCTTGACCATTTCTGAGGGCATCAATTGCATTCGTTAAAATATTCATGAACACTTGGTTAATCTGTCCGGCGTTGCATTCCACATTCGGCAGGTTACCGTACTCTTTGATAACTTTAATCTCAGTGTCAGGGTATCTTGGTGTCGCTTTCAGACGGTTTTGCAGCAGCAGTAGGGTATTATCAAGACCTTCGTGAATGTCCATTGCTGTCATCTCGCCTTGGTCTAGTCGCGAGAAGTTGCGCAACAATAAGACAATCTGACGGATGCGATTAGCTCCCATAATCATTGATGATATGAGCTTGGGTAGATCTTCCTGGACAAAATTGAAGTCAGTTGTTGTCAGCGCAGCTTGAATTTCACTGACTGGATGAGGATAGTATCTCTGGTAAAGTTGAACTAAGTTGAGTAAATCGTTTGCATATTCACTGGCGTAAGCAAGATTGCCGTAGATAAAGTTAAGCGGGTTATTGATTTCGTGAGCAACCCCTGCTACAAGCTGACCAAGACTGACCATTTTTTCGTTCTGTACCAGTTGACTGTGGGTACGTTGCAGCTTTTCTACGGCTTGCTCTAGTTGCAAAGCTCTTTCCTGTTCTTGCTGGGTGAGCGTCTGTAGAGCCGACTCAGTTTGCTGACGTTCTAGTTCTGTTGCAGCACGAGTGGCAAAAATAGACACTAACAATTCGACATTCTGCATATTGTCGAACGGTTTTCGGTCCATCACCGCTAGTAATCCTAAACAACGACCAACACTATCACATAACGGAGCTGCCAGATAGCTCTCTATTTCCAGTTGCTTGAGAAAAGAATTGCCCGGAAACTGAGATTGGATATCGCTGGGATAGCAGCAAATCTGTCGCTTTTGAATAACATCTCGGCAAGGAGAGTTATCTAAGTGATAGTTAAAGTTGCTCACAATTTTGTTGTCAAGACAGAAAGCGAGGGTGCTGACTTGCTCTTGGTTATTTTGGTTCAATTCGCCAATCAAAGCACAATGTACACCAAGCGCTTTGGTCATATGTTGGACCAAAGAGTAAAAGAACGCTTCGCCTATTGTTGTTGAAACGCCTTGGGTGACTTCCAACAAAGCCGCATTCTGTCGAGCAATTTGGCGAGTCATGAGCCGGTGCTCTAATTGAGCCATCACTTGGCGACTTAGGGCTCGTAGAACTTCAATTTGCTGCTGAGTGAGTTGACGCGGTACAAAATCAAGAACACACAGTGTTCCGATCACATAACCTTTGCTGGTGACGAGTGGCACACCTGTATAAGAACGAACGTGAGGTGGGGAGACAACGACCGGGTTTTTAGCAAACTCTGCATCCGCTAAGGTATCACAGATGATTAAAACATCACTTTTTTGAACAACAAACGGACAGAAACCAGCCTCAAGCGGTGCTGCGGTGACTTCTATACCTACCTTGGATTTGAACCACTGTCGGTTTGCGTCTACCAAGGTTATCAAAGCCACCGGAGCTTGACAAATTTGCGCTGCTAATTGAGTCAAATCATCAAAGTCTGGCTCTGCAGGAGTGTCAAGAATTTCATACTGGTGAAGTACTTTTAGCCGTGCTGCTTCATGCTCTAAAAGAGCTTGCATTTTTTTTAGTTTTTTTAGTTGTCTCCCTATCAATTTTAAGTATAAGATTAACCGTTCATAGGTAGTTATCGGTGGCTTGAAAAATGCTTGCAGTTAATCAAAAACCTCCAAGTACACTCCTCAAATAGTTTGTGAGTCAGTTCCTACGAATTCCGTCGCCAAGAGAGAGGTACGGGAGTGTCAATCATCTGTCTTGCTGACAGCAACAATCTGTTGAGTTGTTTCTGAGTGCTCAACAAGACCATTGTTACTTGTGTGGTTGAGATTGTACTGAGCTTTCAATTAACAATTTTTGCCCTTCATTTTTAGAATTTGTAGGTGCAGGTAGCCAGTATGCAAGTACACCTGTTAAGCCACCCCAGTAAAGCGCTTGGTCTTTCGGAGCTTCATTAGCGACAAGCTTAAAAGTACATAACCCAAGTACTACGGTACTAAAGAGAACTTGTACGCCAAATGTCCATGTTTGATGACTTTTCATAATATTAACACCTTAGAAGAACTTTAATTTAATTTTTTTGCCTGCTTTGATATCACTCAATAGCAAGATGTTTGTGTAAGTAACTCTGTAGTATGATCCAACACGGACGTTAGTGTTTTCGAAAAATTCTGGTAAATTCTTCAAAGAATGACTCATTGGTCATTCAAGCAGTCCGCAGCGAACAACGAATAAGCAATTAAGAATTACGCTCAGACTGGGGTTTGGAGATGCGGTAAAGTAGCCAAATCGACGCGACAAGTCCTGCAAAGTGTGCTGTCACCGTATTAGTATTTGCCTGCACAACAAAAATGTCCAAAGATTGGATAATCCGGCTAGGGTCAACTTGGGTGTAAACTCCACCGCCACCAACTTGCGGTAAAGTCAAGGATTTTGTGAGTAGAGTCCCGACAATTGTTTGCGCCCCTAAAAGAGTTAACAGCATTCCTACCAAATGCACCATAATCCCAAAGCGTACAACTTGAATTGTTTCAACTTTGCGCGGGCGATTGTTAGGATTTGAGGATTCTAGGCGTAACCCAAGTCTGGTGTAACGGAAAGCCAAATAGATGCCTACTGCCAAGACAATAAGCCCAGTCACTGCAAAAAAAGCGCCAAACCCAGTTCCAGGATTATTGGTAGTATTGCCAGTTCTCTGACTAAAGACTGCGAACAGCAAAATGACCCCAGAAACAACACCTAGCACGAGCTGAATCCAGAAGCTAACCCATCCTGTAAGGCGAAATACTTGGGCAATTGCCCGGAGTGTAGATGAATCTGACATACTGATCACCATTTGTGCTGAAGGCTTGATAAATTTACTATCATACTTAGCAAATGTGATAAGACTATTCTTAGTCAAGAAATTCCGTACTTAACACTTTTTTGTGTGTGTCCACTATTCATAGAGCTTGAAATGAAACATGATATTTTGTCCAATCTTTAAGCAAAAACTCTAGGAAAATTACTGTCTAGCAAAGTTTTGATTAAGTTTTACATAAATACCGCATTTTCCCTTTAAAATTGCTTAGACGGTATTTTATGCTTAAGCAGTCCTCACGCCCTTGGCATTACTTAACACTAAAGATTGCGGCATAGCCGTTGTTAAATTGCTCCTCAACATAATGTCAGAAGCTTGGGTAGGGATGCAAATTTTTGCATCCCTAAGGTTGGTGCATCGGTTTCACGATAAATAAGCGTGAAATCTGTCTCATGTTATTTTTGCCCTTTGATGATCCAGCCTAAGCAGTGCTATATACTTAACCACTGAAAGTAGTATTCGATACTCTTTTGGAGGATGATAAGCTCAACCCTTAGGCATTTTTAGTCATTCATGAACCATGAAACTTGAGGATATATATCACTTCTTTGAAAATCCTCCGCCAACTTACCTTTGTCAGGAACTCGCTGTTTGTTATATCTTGTATATTTTACTACAAGGCGAATCCTATGGAACGGAGTTGATCCAACGACTAGAAACCGAATATCCAACCTATCGGCTTTCGGATACCGTGCTTTACAGTGCGATTAAATTTCTCGAAGACCAGAAGGCAATTACTGGGTATTGGAAAAAACTGGAAGGACGTGGACGTCCTAGGCGAATGTACCAAGTCTCTCCAGAATGGCAATTTCAAGCACAGGATTTAGCTCGTTTGTGGCAACAGTACATAAGCGGGAGAATAAGTTAACGAATCATTGATAATGAATAAATCACCTCCTGTAAAACGCTCATAATATTTAGTCTATGGATACTGCTACTGTGCCATCTACGTTGCTTCTCACTTTTTTATTATCGGTCGGGCTTTTTTTCTTTATTCGTGCCTCTACCAAAGACCGTACAGAAACCACCCAACTCGTTTCAGAGCAAGATGAAGCTACTTTAATGCCTCAATTGAGGGAGTACTTTCAAACACGGTTTTACCGAGTAGCAGCGGTAGATCCGAAACAAAACCAAGTGACCTTTGAAGGCATTGTTAGACCTAGCTGGTTTTTAGCTGTGTTTTTAACACTTTTAGCGGCTGCTGGTCTTCTGTGTCTATCACTGGTTTTATCCCTACTTTTTCCCAATCTAAGTACAATTTTTCTTGGGATGGTACTGTTCTCACCTTTGAGTGGTCTTTTTTATTGGAAAAAAGCTGGTAAAATCGAAAAGGTGTCGCTGAAGGTAGAAGCAGCCCAAAGCGACCAACACTCTTCAAGTAAAATAACACTAACTGCTCATCGAGACGAGGTCATTGAGTTACGCAGAGCGTTGAAATTAAAAGTTTGTGATGAAAAATTTGTGATGAAAAATTTGTGAAAAGACTTTGTAGCTCTGTCTCGGAATTTTTATAAAAGCATTTTTTCATCTGAATCCAGACTTAATAGATCATTTTAGAACTTATGCATTTGAACGTAGCTTCGTCATTCTGTAGGCAGAAACTCTCCCGTACGTAGACGCGAGAACGGCTTCCCGCAGGCTAGGAAACGTAGCGTTCACTGCACTGTGTTTCGTTCAACCTGACACAAAAGCCTTTGCGTAAGTTCTGTATTTTTTAACTTTTCACAAATGGAATAGACAGAGGAGGTAAAACGACTTGCGCTCCATTGCTTTTCTCTACTCATTGTAGACAAAAGCCATATTGCTTCAAGGAGCATGCTAAATTTTTGCTCAGAATGCGATCGCTCTATCCTCACTCCATGTACTTTTTCATAATCAATCATCAACTCATACAAACACAAAGTTTGATTAAAGTTGATAGTCATAAAAACAAAATTGCTAGCTTAACACTGGCAAGTGAGCTGCATTCTTAAAAAAAAATGAAACTTTAAAAAAAACTAGCAATTTTGCTTGTTAATGGTTGTCATGAGTCAAACTCAAACTCGTTGAGCACTATTGCTCGCGCTCAACGACTAGCAACAGCTAGTTGCTCCTGACCTGGAGGGGTTTCAAGTACCCTCAAGCTAGGAAATAAAAAGTGATTTTCTTCAACATATTGAGCACCAAACAGCCCCTTTTCAGCCCAAAAATAACGGTCTGTTGTGTGTTCATTTCGCTTTACAAGTAGCAAAGCGGGTGGCAAGATCCCTTCAGCTTGAATAAATTTTCTAGCTGCTGTCACAGGCTTCTCTTCGCCGCTTTCGATGCTGAATTGAGGCACATGCTCTAAAATTCGCCGTCCTTCCTGGCGACGACGACTCTTCCTCTTCCGTCTCCTTGCCAACCTTCTTTACCTCCTCTTAGAAGCAGATAGATTGTAGTGATAGCTACAAAATCCGTCGTAATTATAAAAGTTCTAGTTCAAAAATTCAATAGTTATTAACCTTTTGATACAAAGCGCTTAATTTATTTTTTTGTAGAAAAAGCACAAGCGGTGAACAATATAATTCCTTGGAACGAGCCGTTAGTTGCAAGATTCAGTTAAGCTTTGTTAAATGGAAAAAGCTAACTTCTGTTCCTTTTCGTCCGTATAGTCTGTTATCTTAAAATAAGGGCTGAGAAATGTTAATGTCTACCAGTTCTGAGTTTGTGGCTCTATGCCGAGAGCAATTGGCACTGTTAGCCCAAGGGCTGGAAGCATCTTTGAGCGTTGTTTATTTAACGCAAGAATTGATAGGGGTTTCGACAAGTGAACCAAAGCTCATTCCTGTGGTGATTTATCCAGAAACAACAGTGGAACAGCACTTAGCGAGTGCTTTGGAATTGCCCACGTCAATACCTATCTCAACCCCTAATTGGGATTCGTATCGCTCAGCCTCCACCACCATAGATAAAACACTGCATTCTCGTACGGGTGGTGTGTTCAACCGTAAACAGAACCGCCATAGCCGGAGGGTATTGAAAGCAGCAGAAGACTTTCCCGCCCCATCACGAGAAAATGCGACACCAGATGCAGCACCACCGCACTCAACACAAGAAGAATCTTTATTAAGAGGCGATCAAATTGTTTTACCTCTTATTCATGAAGATGTGATGATGGGGTTACTCGTCACAGTCAGAGAAGACCGAGCCTGGAATGAACAAGAAAAGAGTGAAATAGAACGGATTGCCCAAACGCTATCACTTGCCTGTATTTTAGATCAGCGTCGGGCATGGTTGCACCAGCAGTTGCAGCAACAACAAATTTTTCAAGAAAAGCAGCAGGATTTACTCGATAATTTATTGCATCAGTTTCGCAACCCATTAACAGCATTGCGTACTTTTGGTAAACTGTTGGTGAAACGATTGCGACCAGGCGATACTAACCGGGAGGTTGCAGTTAGTATTGTGCGAGAAAGCGATCGCCTGAAAGAATTGTTGCAACAGTTTGATGAAGTTATTGACTTAACAACAGAAGATTTAGAACAATTGGCGCTACCCCAAAAAGAAATCTTTGTAGAAGCAAACGTACACAAAGACTTGAAAGCGCCACTCTTGTTACCTGGTACAGGAGAGGAAGAGGTTGATTGTTCTGTATTAGATATATTAGAACCATTATTAATATCAGCCAGAGTCATTGCTCAAGAGAGAAATTTGCAACTTATATCTGAAATTCCTCCTAACTTACCTCTGGTACGCGCTAACACTAAAGCCTTACGAGAGGTACTGAGCAATATTATTGACAATGCTTTGAAATACACTCCGACTGGCGGCAAAATTCTTATTCAGACGGGACAAGAAAAAGCTCATTTTCAGGGAATTGCCATAAGTGATAATGGTCCTGGTATTCCACCACAAGATTTAGAGCATCTCGGGGAGCGTCATTACCGAGGTGTTCAAGCCCAGACGGAAATTCCTGGTACAGGGTTGGGATTATCAATTGCTAAACAGCTCATAGAGAAAATGCAGGGCGAAATACAAGTCTTCAGCCCTGCTCTAACTTCGCTTACCTCATCACCTGATGCACCTGGAACGACTTTTATTATTTGGTTACCTGTTGCTAATGGTTAGCAAGCAAATATGTTTGACAGCGTTTTTGAGTTGACTCAAACACACATGTCCTGTACTATAACACCCACTCTACTGATAACTCACTAAATAACTATTTCAACGAAATCTGAAAATTCTGACCAATGGTCATTTGCAGGTCAGTGTTTGGATCAACGGCGATTAAATCCACACTATTCTTACCAAAGAATAAACCAATTAATCCACCAATAGCAGCCCCGCCCAGAATTTCTCCTGCAGCAATAGCCTTATCGCCTGTCACGATCGAAACCGCAGCAGCAGCGCCCGCGCCGAGTGCAGTATTCTTAAGAATTGTTTTTGTATTGACACCCTTTTTGACGGTTTCGGTCTTGGTAATCACTTCAGAAGTTGCATTGATTGGATACTCCTGACCATTGTTGGTTAAGATGAGTTTTTGGGCAACGAATTGAGAACCACCCTTGTTTTTGACGGGACGGAGCTCACCAACCACTTGACTACCCGCTGGAATGACCACGGTTCCTCTATCAGTGACAACATTTTGCGCCACAGTGAGGGTTAAAGGCGCTGTTTCATCTTTAGTGACCAGAATTTTTTCTGCTTTTTCATATTTTATGGGGATAACAGTTCCTTCAGGAATTGTCACCGCTACTGGTTTTGATGGAGTCGGTTCGCCAAAAGCCACAATGTAGGGCGAGTTAATTGCTGCGGCTTGATTAGAACTAACCAGTGCTTGGTAGATAAAAGCTGCTACTTGTGCTCGAGTTGCAGTTGCATTGGGGCTGAGAAACTTAACATTAGGATAGTTTACAACAATTTGCTTCTCAGTAGCTGCAGCCACAGGGCTACGGGCATAGCCAGAAATGTTATTGGCATCGTTGTAATATTGTAGGGTGCTGTCGATATTACCGCTAACATTGTAATCTAGACCGCTAGAGAGAGAAACTAAAACCTGCTCGCGAGGAATATTTTGGTTAGGCTCGAAACGATTCCCAGGATATCCAGATAAAAAACCAGTGGTATATGCATCCTGAATCGCACTCAATGCCCAGGAGTTGCTTGGTACATCGTAAAATCTGACTGCTTCCCGTTCTGGTGCTTTTCGGAAAGCTTTACCAATCATGGCAGCAAATTGAGCGCGTGTGACTGCGACCTCTGGGCGGAAGGTCCCATCTGGAAAGCCAGCAATAACACCCCGTTGTGCTAATTCTCGAATAAACCCTGCAGCCCAATAGTCAGATTGAACATCACTAAAACTTGTTTGGGCGAAAGAAGCTGTAGGTGTCACTAGAGGTGCGATAGTCCCTGCTGTTATGCCCAAAGCCATGAATGCAGCACATCCAGATTGCCAACGAAAGTGACCAAACATTATATTCTTACTCCCCACAAAATCTGCTCTTTTCTGTTAGTTATTTAGACTACCTTTGAATGAAGAGGTTCCAACAAACCCAGGTTTCACTTAATAGTTTCATCTACTAGCTAGAACAGTCAATAAAGGATAAATTGCTAAGTGTGAATAACTTCATTTTTCATATTGATGCTTTCTTTCATTCTTGAGACTTTATTCAGTTTATATTTTCCGAAATATTTCACAAAGTGAAAGACAATTCCTGTCTCTAGTTGCAAGACGTACCATCGACAAAATAGTTGCAGAAAAATCAAAAATTTTACTTTGATAGTACTGAATACGAAGTCTTGAGTGCTGAGTAAACCGATTAGCGATACGCGAGCGCGTCAAGCCTCCGGCTTATCGCCAAAAACAGCTCCTTTACAAGCATCGCCTTTGTCTCCCTCTCCAAAAAGACGAAGGGTTGCTCTTCTGGCAACCCCTTGGTAGTGTGAGAGCAATAGCATAATAAAGCACTGTGCCCCTTAAGAGCAGTTGTACTGCAAATAGATGAAACTCACGAACTAAATTAGGAGAAACCTAGTAGTAGCCACGAGATACTAACAAATTAGAGCGTAGTGTGAGATTCAAATCTCCTCTTTGGGGTTCAATAACGATAACTTCAGCTTTTTTGCGCCGTAATAGAACACTTGCAGCAGCACCTGCACCTGCACCAAGTATAGGTTCGAGAGCTTCAATTCTTTGGTTACCTGTTATCAGTGCAATCACACTAGCAGCACCTGCACCAATAGCAGCATCCTGTATTATTTTATCAGTTCCACTTCCTTTACTAATTGTTTCCTTTCTGGTTGCAATCCGAGAAGCTGCATTAATAGACTGACGCTCACCATTGGGAAACAATATCTCTTGAGCGACAAAATAAGTCCCTTTTTGACCATTTTGGGTTATTGGTTGCAGTTTTCCTTCAACTTCACTCCCTTCAGGAATTAATACATTTCCGGCTCTGTCTACAATGTTTCTTGCTATCCTCAGTTTTATAGATGTTGTTTCATCAGGAGTGACAACAATTTTATCTTTGTCATATGTCACTGGTAATGTCACTCCAGCAGGAATTGAAACTCTTCCTGTTTGTGTTTGTGTTCTTTGACCACGAAAAATTTCTTGTGCAGAAGCAGAAGCAAATAGAAACATGGGTGCAATAGTGCCTGTTGTTATTGCCATTGCCATAAGTGCAGCGGCTCCTGTTTTCCAATGATGAAAGCAAGTCATAATAAAGTCCTTTTGTTTTTTTCTTAATGTATTTGACGTGCTGTTACTGAGTTTGTTTCTGGCTTTTTTTAAACCTTTCATTAGGCGTATTCCGACTAGTATGTTATTTTAATAACGTAGTAAGATGCAATTGTTCCTATTTCTTCTTATACTATTCATCTGGTCTAATGAATACTAACAAAGGGCATATATGACGCAATTTTTGTGAGATAGTTCCTGAAGATTTTTACATTATTTACGTCTGATGATATATGCCTAAAAGTATGTGGTCAAACTAATGCTCTGATTCGGAATCCTACAAGCCCACATATCGTCAAGCGAAAAGACAAGCTATTGGGAAAATCAGGTACTCCAAGAAAAACAGTTTCCAGATGAATTGGTAAAAACGAGCGATTTCACTTTTCTGTTGCAAATCAACTTGTCTACTCCGCCACCACATCCAAGCCAACGCGACAAGATGAGTTATCACCAAAAAAACAGAGCTTACCTCAGCCAGCCGCAACACACCAACTACAATCATCCCCACATAACAGACAGTTATCACCCAAAGAGCAAGATTAAAAACAGCTTGCTTACCGATTGTGAGGGTAAAAGTTTTGATATTATACAGCATGTCACCTTCCATATCAGGGATATCTTTGAAGATGGCGATCGCAAAAGTAAAAACCAAAATAAACAGCGTCAACACCCATACCGCTGCTGTAATTGACTGACTCTGTTTAAACACCCAACTATAGTGCAAAAACAGTCCTAAATTGACAATCGCACCGCGTACAGAAAAAATACACAGCGCAGCCCAAAAAGGAAATCTTTTCAAACGAATAGGTGGTAAAGAATAAGCAGTACCAATCACCAAACTAATAACCACCATTCCAAACAAAAACGGTCCTTGAAGCAACGCAACAAGCAGCGCCAAAACGCCCGTAATAGCGACAATCAATTTGCCGGTTGTTAGAGAAAACTCCCCAGCAGCAACAGGCAAATGAGGCTTATTAATCTTGTCAATTGCCACATCCTCAAGTTGATTCAGCCCCACAATGTAGATATTGCCACATAAACAAGCAATCCACGCTCCTAAAAGCGAGAGTAGGGAATAGTTACCATCGCTAGCAACAGCAATCAAATACAACCCCAACACACTCAAACTCGTGCCAATAATCGTATGCGGGCGCGAAAACTTCCAAAAACTATAAAACCAATTCCCCTGAAACTCTCTTGAAGAAACCTGACTCATTGTTCTCTCTCTCTGCGCCCTCTGCGCCTCTGCGGTTCATTACTTATTCCCATACAACAACCCAAACCGAATCAACCCGCGTTCATAACCCCGACTCATCAACCCCAAAGACAGCGCAGCTTGAATAGTACCCCAACCCGAACACAGTAAACCCCAAATAGCCATTGGAGAAAACGCTGAATCAATCACAACATCCCAAAATGGAGCAACAGCCTTTGACCAATCAGCAGTACAAATATTTTGCAACCCTAATTGACGAGCAATCACCTCATACTCAGGCAAAGATATCACATAAGGCAAACAGTACACCCGATAAATCTCTGCTAAGTGCTTCTCCTCATCCGCCGTGAGTGGTGAGTTATCAATTGGTCGATGACACCAAGTCACCATAATCAACGTTCCACCTGGTTTCAGCACACGATAGCACTCTTGCAAGAACTTGCTCTTATCCGGCATATGCTCACCGGATTCTAATGCCCATACTAAATCAAAAGAGTTATCAGTAAAAGGCATTGCTTGAGCATCAGCCACTTGGAAATGGCTTCTTGCACTCAACCCAAACTCAGAAGCGCGCTCTGTCGCTCTTACAGCTTGTACTGGACTCAGAGTAATTCCTGTGGTTCTGGCATTAAATTTTCCTGCCAGATACAGAGAACTCCCACCAATTCCACAACCGACATCCAAAATGTTCTCAGCTTGTTGAACTCCTGTCCACTTGAGAACTTCTTCAATTAAATCAATTTGCGCCTGACGACGGTCTTTTTTCTCTGTACCATCTACACCGTAGTAACCGTGGTGCATATGTTCGCCCCATATCTGTTCCCACAGATTGGAGGAAGAATCGTAAAACTGCTGAATTTGCTGGTAAAGTGTTGCACTCATGAAAAAGCGGTGTTAAGACTATTCAGAATTGAAATTCTGGAATTTTTCTCATTTTACCTGTTTTTATACCAGATTACGTTTGGCAACAGGGAATATGGTTATCAATTTTTTATAGTAGAAATTCCTAGAGTCATGCTAGTTTCAGTTGATTTGGTTATGGGTTGATTAGCTATCAGCAATCAGTATTCTTACATCTGTTTCTGAATATTTTTTCCCACAATCTTTGCTAATCTAAAAGAATGCAATCAACTCAAACTCAATTATTGCGACTTTCGCAAGGACAACTCAACCTACTAGAACGTTGTCCCCGTCAATTTCAACACACCTACCTAGAACAACTCCATTCTCCTTGCGATCCAGAACATGAGGAACGGCAAACTTTAGGAAGCCGTTTTCACCTGCTGATGCAACAGCGAGAAATGGGTTTACCCATTGATACTTTCCTACAAGAGGATGTCCAACTGCAACGCTGGATGTCAAGCTTTGCCAATGCAGCACCAGAAATTTTAAACTCTGCTCCCAATAACCAAACTTTTCGTGAAAGCGAACACTACCGTACTCTGCAAGTTCAAGACTATTTGCTCACTGTTATCTATGATTTATTAATTGCAGATAATCAGCAAGCACAAATTCTTGACTGGAAAACTTATCCCAAACCTCCCAATAAACGCAAGTTAGAACAAAACTGGCAAACACGTCTTTACCTGTATGTATTAGCTGAAACTAGCGATTATCTGCCTGAAAATATTTCTATGACTTACTGGTTTGTCCAATCTGAAGGTCAGCCACAAAGTATTAAATTTAGTTACAACACTATCCAACACCAACAAGCAGCAAAAAAACTTAATCAACTTTTAAGTCGTTTAACATCTTGGATGGAGCGTTATTATCAGGGACAACTCTTTCCACAGGAACCAGAAGGTAGCAAAGCCTGTGATTACTGTCAGTATACAACGCGGTGCAACAGACAAAGCCGTGCTGAAGACATTGACTCACTTGCCACTTCTGAACAAATGTCTAGTACAAATCCTGCAACGATAGACACGAATCTACTAAATATAGCTAGCATTCAAGAAGTCACTCTGTAAATGACTGATAATTTCTTGATTATTATTTTATGCATTTTGATGAAATTGAAGCGGTTTATGTCCGCGAATTAAAAATAGATGACATAGCCCCCGTTTATCACTTGGGTGAAGAGTTATTTACCAGCGATTCATATCCCTATTTGTATCGTTGCTGGGATGAGTGGGAGGTAATAGGACTTTATAACACCGATCCAGAATACTGTCTTGTTGCAGAAGTTGATGAACAACTAGCAGGATTCATTTTAGGAACTATTATTACTAAAGCAAGCTGGACTTACGGATATATTCTGTGGTTAGGAGTCAGTCCTAAATTTCAGCGTTGCGGCGTGGGAGACAAGCTGGTTGATAGGGTCATTGCACGCATGATTGAGGATGGGGCGCGGTTCATGTTGGTAGATACTGATCCGGCGAATACCCCTGCTGTAAAGTTTTTTAACCGTAAGGGTTTTGGGAATGTTCGCCAGCATGTTTTCTTGTCGATGAATTTAAGTAAGCACGAATACTATGGCAGACTTATTGAATACGAACACCAAAAGGCTGAAAGGGCAGGTTATAAGCGTTCTCGTCCTACTATGCGTCCCCGTAAGTCAGATGGAGTGGCTAGTGAAGTCGCGCTGAATACTTTGGTGCGTGAACCTCAAGCTTTGGAGGAGGAAACACCAGTTTAACAGTTATCAGTCATCAGTTATCACTTGCTTAATAGCTATTTACTGTTTACTGTTTTAAGGGACTTACTTCTGTCACAATCATGATTTAGTGTTTGAAACCGCAGATGTAGACGCCCTCTGGGCGGCTTCCCGGAGGGTACGCACCCTCGACGCAGATAGATAATTTGTATTTGTCTGTGTTTGTCTGTTTATTTTTCAGAACTCAGTTTTTGTTAATAGAGATTTTATCTCATGCCAGAACAACAGTGGATTCTTGCAACAACTGAACAACCTCCAGAATGGTTTATTCAAGCGGTGAAGCAATATGTATCCGCATCGGATGGACATTTTGTAGCGCAGTTGTTATGGCAACGAGGAATAAGAGAAAATTCACAATTAGCGGCTTTTGTTAATTCTCAAGCTTATCAAGCTGCGAGTCCATTTGAGTTTGGGCAAGAAATGCATCTGGCTATGGAACGGTTGCAAAAAGCAAGAGATGCTGGGGAAAAAATTGCTATTTGGGGAGATTTTGATGCTGATGGGATTACGTCTACTGCTGTCTTGTGGGATGGGTTGGGACAATTTTTTGCTCAAAATACGCAGCTTATTTACTACATTCCTAATCGCTTGACTGAATCTCATGGATTGAACTGCCAAGGAATTGATAAGCTTGCAAAACAGGGCTTTCAGTTGATTGTGACTTGCGATACTGGCAGTACAAATATTAGTGAAGTTATTTATGCTAAGCAGTTAGGTGTAGATGTTATTGTCACAGACCATCATACTTTACCTTTAGAACGTCCGCCTGTGACGGCAATTATTAACCCTCGCTATTTGAGCGAAACACATCAGCTGTTTCATCTTTCTGGGGTGGCGGTGGCTTACAAGTTGGTGGAAGCTTTTTATCAAACTTTACCAAATATTCCGCAACAACCTTTGGAGGATTTGTTGGATTTAGTCGCAGTTGGACTCATTGCTGACTTGGTGCAGTTGAGTGGAGATTGTCGCTACTTAGCACAGTTGGGAATTGGGCGACTGCAAGAGGATTTTAAGAAAACACCAGAGAAGCGGCGGCGTCCGGGTGTTGGGCGACTGTTGGAATTATGCCAGAAAAGTGGCGATCGCCCCACAGATATTTCTTTTGGTTTGGGTCCACGAATTAACGCTGTCAGTCGCATTCAAGGTGATGCCTCTTTTTGCGTGGAATTACTGACAAGCCGTGACCAAAAGCGTGTCAATGAACTTGCAGAAGTCACAGAATTAGCGAACACCCGCCGCAAATCTCTACAGAAAGATGTTGCTCAGCAAGTTGCGCAAAAGCTTTCCAAAACGGACTTATCAACCACCAGCGTCATTGTTTTGGAAGACGCTCAATGGGCTGTTGGCGTTTTGGGGTTAGTTGCTGGACAAGTCGCACAGGACACAGGACGCCCAACAATTTTGTTGAGTACGGAGGTAGCCGGGGAGATGGGACAAGAGGACAAGGAGACAACGGGACAACGGGACAAGGAGACAACGGGACAAGGAGACAAGGAGACAAGGAGACAACGGGACAACGGGAATGGAAACTCCCCCACTCCCCCCATCTCCCCATCCCCTCCTCTTCTTGCGTGGGGTTCCGCTCGTTCTGTCAACTCGGTTGATTTATATCAATTAGTAAAAGACCAAGCACATTTGTTGCATCGATTTGGTGGACATACCTATGCAGCTGGGTTAAGTCTTCCAGTAGAAAATATACCTTTATTTACACAGGCGATTAATCAG
>JAAUSC010000266.1 GCA_012031965.1 Scytonema sp. RU_4_4 | reverse complement strand
GTGATAAAACGTCCTAGATTAATTATTTTAAATATATCATCTTGTTTAATAGATTTGAGTGCTTGAAAAAGCCTGAAGTTCCACCTATTAAGCAACCTAAAAATAACCATCCAATTGACGGTTGCTTCATACTAATCCATGTAATTGAATAAGCAAAAACTTCCATAAGGAGGAAGAAAATTAAAGCTATTATTCTCACTAAATCTAGAAATTTCTGAAAAGCAATAGCAATCATAAATACAAGATTATTTATCAAAATTCTTAATTCTGAAAAGAAAAAAAACGGCGTAACAAAAATAATTTTTTTGATGTTTTTTAGCAAAAAAATTATTAATGAATTTAGCATATCAAATAGATGTATAATGAATATTAGTATTATTTGTAATGCATTTTTTGCAATAAAAACTTGAAGAATGATAAACAAAAAAATGAAACTAAAAAAAGGAACATAGTTGTTAGCTTTATTAATATAATCCTCAACACCAGAAATAAAGTATTCCTTGTTACTAAATATTTGAACGCAAGATGTCGAAAAAGAATATACATTTTCTTTATAAGGTGGAATAGACAAAATCCATAGTTGATTCACACCTATAACAAATTCCAAGATTAAACGGAGAAACCACATTATTATTCCTATTGTCAAACTATAAAACCCGGCTAATCCTACAATGTTTTCCCATTTGATTGGTATTCTAAATTCAACTGGTATTTTATATAAGCCATTGTTAGTTTTTAGAGAAACTGTATCCTTGTATGAACCATCTGCTAGCAGACTAGTATTTACAGTTAAGGACAAATCTAAAGATGAACCTTCAAAGCTAGACTGGCTTATATTGATGAAATTTTGCTCATTTGAAGCAGTTCCTTTAATTTTTCCATCAGAGGTTTCACAAGTAATTTTTAATGAAGCAGAACGTATACCATATGGAATCAATCCAAAATTTATTTGACTTGGCTCTATACGGATTTGGATTTTTGTCACTTCATATTGTATGGGAATCAAGCAAGGATCTTCGATGCCATTTAGTTTAATAACTATATAACCTTGATAATTTCCAGGTTGAACTTCAAGAGTATCTAACTGAATACACAGAGTTTTCTCTATTAAAGAATTAAATTCTTGAGTCACAACTACACCAGGAATATGAGGTTGAAGTTCTACAGAACCCCATGCAAACCCACGTCCATGATTCGCAATTTGCAATTCAATCATCTTTTCATATCCAACTGGGACTTTACCAAAACCCAGCCTATCTGGTTGTGCAAAAATTTTTGGATATGGTTCAATCTCTACACTTTTGCAAAGTTCCCGCACAAATATCTCCAACCCTTTACGCTTTTCTGCTTGATAAGAGCTAACAATTTTACGAGATATATTTGCTAAATCCGTCCTCCCAAGATGCGCTACTAGCCATTGTTCTAAATAGCTGTTGAACAGGTAGTATTCAGCTTCCTCAGGATATTTATCACACAAAGTAGTCAACTCAGTAACATTGGAAGCTACACCTTCATGAAACATGAAGCTGCGTAATTTCCAGGCAGAGGTTTGGCTGGCATTTAAAAATTTATAATCCTCATCACTCAAGTTTTTACCTACTGCCCATTCCAGAGCATCTTGCAACGCCTGCCCTCGCAACAACCGTGACTCATCCTTGCGCTTAGAGGCTAGCCAAGCTGTCATTGTCTGAGCGTAGGGTCGCAAATTGGTTAATGCTTTATCAACCCAACCCTGGTCAAAGACGGACTGATAAATTTTGTTATAAACTCTTAGCTTACGGTGCTGCTCAACTACCAATCCTGATAGTCGCAACTCTATTTGCTCTGGACTGTCGTCTGCTGCGACTTCTCCCTGTCCCAAAATTTGCTGATAAAGTCCCAGTAATCTACCAGCACGCTGCTCATCCCTCAAAATACGATCACGTATCGTCTTGAGATGTTCCGGCTCATCCTGAGATTCCCAATTTTTAATGATACGAGATTGCACCACATCCTCCACTCTCAACTTCTCATCACCTGCTTGAATGAGTTTACAAAGCTTCTGAGAGAGAAACGGTTGCCCACCAGTCCAAACCAAAATCTTTTCCAGCACCTCTTGGGGATTGCTAACTTTTTCCACCAATCCTTGGGCTAATGCTTCAGCTTCGTGCAACTGAAAACCATTTAGTTCAATCGCTCGACCAATATTAAAGGGTGTACGCTCTTTATCTTGAATCAAAACTGAGGGAGTAGCTACCCCTAACAGCGTGAAGGTGAGGCGTTTATATGCTGGCTTATCAGCACGCTGGTTATAGCAGAAACGGATCAAAGCAAAAAAATCGTCAGTTGAAAAATTTAGGCTGAGAACGCTATCAATTTCATCTATAAAAATGACAATATTTTCCGCAATAGACTTTAGCAATACTTCTTCAATAAACTTTTTCAATAGATTCACGGGAGACAGCAAATGGTGATTATTCCACCAGCTATCTAAATCAAACCTTTCATATAAATTCAGAGTGCTAACTAGACTGTCAATCACCCCTGCATACCATTGCTCTAGAGTCATATCCGAAGTGACGAACCCGCTAATATCAATGTCAGCACAAGTAATACCCTCTTTTTGCAACCGTTGCATAGTTCTTACCCGCAGGCTAGATTTGCCCATCTGCCGCGAGTTGAGGACATAACAAAAATTACCTGCCTTCAATCCTTCGTACAAATCTTGATCTGCTTGCCGTGTTACATAGGTGGGGGAATCAGCGGGGAGAGTGCCTCCGAAGTAGTATTCGTAGTTTGGGTGCGGTACTGGATTCATCAGTTAACCCTCAAGCGATCGCGAAAATACTGGCGATACAAGTCACATAGAGGCAAAACATCATTGCTCTTAACTTTCACAAGTCCCATGCTACGTAACTTAAAGGCTGTACCTGTATCTATGCGTACTGGCTCATTTGCAGTAACTACTTGCTTCATTGCTAAAAGCAGTTCCTGATTTTCCTCAAGATTTAACAAATGGCGGCGTAGATGCTCACAATACAAACCCTCTTCAGTGGGTGCGATTCGCAATAGTTCTTCCAGCGTCATTTCAGCACGCGCAATTTTATATAATGCCATCCTTACTAGATAAGGATGTCCGCCCACCATCTCCATGAGTTTTTCGACTTGCTCTCCAGTCCAACTGAGTCCGTGGCGTTGTACCAAGTTCTGCACCTGTGGGTGACTCAGTTCTGGCAGTTCAATTGCTAATCCTACATTGAACGGCGACTGATTCATATTCAAGGGAATATAGACTTCCTTGGAATGGACAATCACCAATCGTAGTTTTTTCCAGATTGCATCATTCTTCGCACGCTCATGCCAAGATCGCAGCAATCCAAAAAAATCAGTGGCGATCGCTGATATTGGAAAATTAAATCCACTTCATCCAAGCCCAAAACTAGGGGACTGTTAATTTCTGCTAACAAATATCTTTGAAAATAGTTCGTACATTTATTTTTGCTACCAAGTACCCCCTTCCAGTAATCCACCAGCCTCTCCGGTATATTCAGTTCCCAAGCGACACTGGCACAGAACCATTGCAAAAACTGATCGAGGTTGGCAAAAACTTCCCTATCTGCCTGCTCAAAGTATATGGGAACTTCTTTATAACCTTGAGTCGTTCCATGCTGGAGAATACGAGCCATTAATGAAGTTTTGCCCATTTGCCGAGGCGCTTTCACTCGGATTAATGCCCCTGGCTTAACAATCTCCTTGTAACAGTCAGATTCAATGGGAGGACGCTCAACATAAAACGGAGATTCCAGAGATACCTGCCCTTCAGGCAATTCTAGTTCTGTTATCGGCTGGGTCATGTCCAGCACCCGGATGATTTCAAACCCTTGTTTGGTATTGGGTTTGACATTATCATAAATTTCTTGAACTAGGATAGTGCTATTAGCGTTTTGTAAACTTTCTTCTACTTCAGATTGCAAAAAATCTGTATCTGCAACTTTCTGCCACTTCAACCCTAACTTCTCGCATATCTGAACAAATAAGCTGCTATCAACGGGCTTACCGTTAAAAAACTTATTGACTGGTTGACGACTAATTTCTAATGCATCCGCCAGCCGCTGCTGATTATTGGAGAAGCGGTCGATTAAAGCTATTTTTGCCGCTTTGATACCTTCCACAGAAGCTTGAAGCGATCGCTGAATCATAGCTCATTGACAAACTTTTACTCATTATAACTACGCAGAGCAAAACTCACTCAAAGCGCGTACACAACTCACACACCCCTAAAACCATACTGTTACAACATTTGGGTGAATTTAAAAGGGCAAATACACAACACGATACACCTATGAATGCTCTTTTCATTCTCACACTGTGGTTAGCCCAAACATCTGCTGAGATTGCCTTGGGTAAACTTTTAGAGAAGTTGTTGACTAAACGCAATCTCAAACGCCTCAACCTCTTGCTGAAACAGCAGATTCTCTTAATCTACCTCCATTGGGTTTTACTCAAAACACCGCGAGAATCTTTACCTGAGCAACCACAACGACATGATATCCAAATAAGTGGGTAGTATTGGTAAAGGGGAAAATAGCAAAAGCTAAAGCTATTTTTCTTTCTTGTGGAATGAGCGTCTCTTCTGTGCTGTATGTCTAAATCTTCTCAGTCTGACAAGATTCTGGTTGTAGATGATTCTGCTGACAATGTATTTTTGGTTAAAACCATTTTAGAGGAAGAAGGCTACACGGTTAGCACAGCAGAGAATGGTGCTTCAGCATTGGCACAACTCGAAACATCGACTTGTGATTTAGTATTACTAGATCTCATGATGCCGGGAATGGATGGCTATGAGGTTACTAAGCGCATCAGGCAAAATATGACTTTGCCATTTATCCCAATTCTGCTCATTACCGCACATGACTCACCTAACATTGCTCATGGATTAGACTTGGGCGCAGACGATTTTATCCGCAAGCCTGTCACAGTAGGTGAATTGTTGGCAAGAGTGCGATCGCTCCTCCGTCTCAAGCACAGTATAGATGAACGCGATGAAATCGCCCGTCAACGGCAAGATTTTGTCTCTCGCCTCACTCACGATTTACGTACACCCTTGGTAGCAGCGGATCGGATGCTGTTGCTGTTTGCTGAGGGTGCTTTGGGACAGCTGTCATCGCAAATGCAGGAAGTGATAGATATCATGGCTCGCAGTAACAGCAACTTGCTGACTATGGTAAACACCTTACTGGAAGTTTATCGCTTTGAGGCAGGTCGCAAAACTCTGGCGTTTCAACCAGTCAACCTGAGCCAGTTACTAGAAGAAGTCTCAGAAGAATTGAGTCCTTTAGCCGATCAAAAGCACCTTGTAGTCAATCTAGATGTCGGTGAGGACTTAGGGAGTCGTACAGTTATGGGCGATCGCCTAGAACTCCACAGGTTATTCACCAACCTTATAGGTAATGCTGTCAAATTTACTGACACTGGCTCCGTGAGCATTCGCATCACTCCAGCGACCCCTTCAGAGAATTACATCACAGTTGAAGTCGCAGATACAGGTCCAGGTATTTCTCCTGAAGAACAAGTCACTTTATTTGAACGATTTCGCCAAGGAAGTCATACGCGTTCTGGTAGTGGCTTAGGACTGTACCTTTCTCGCAGAATTGTTGAAGCACATCAAGGTACAATTCTCATGAATTCAGAAGTCGGTAAAGGCAGTGTATTCACAGTACGTTTGCCCATCAAACAGTAATTATATGCTGAAGGGTTGGTTAAATTTAGCTAACTAGGACAAAAATAATGATTTCTCAAGAAGTATCAATTGCCGATATCATTCACAAACAACGTGCTTTTTTTAAAACTGGTAAGACAAAAGACATTAACTTTCGAATTGAACAACTCAAAACTTTAAAACAAGCAGTCACTGAGAAGAAAGACGCTATCATCAATGCACTTAAATCAGATTTAAATAAACCAGAGTTTGAGAGTTATGCGACAGAAATTGGAGCCATCCAAGAAATTAACTATGCTATCAAGCATATCAAGACTTGGACAAATCCTCAGAAAGCACCAGTTTCTCTGCAATTCTTTCCTGCATCCGCAAGCATTTATCCAGAACCGCTAGGAGTTGTTTTAATTATTGGTCCTTGGAACTATCCATTTAATTTAATTATCTCACCCTTAATAGGCGCTATGGCCGCAGGTAACTGTGCAATTCTCAAACCTTCAGAACTTGCACCAAATACTTCTCATCTTCTCAGTGAAATGATAGAACAATCTTTCGACCCTGCTTATATTACAGTTATCGAAGGAGGTGTGCAAACAAGTCAACAACTATTAGCAGAAAAATTTGACCATATCTTTTTTACTGGTGGCACGGCTGTAGGCAAAATAGTTATGGAAGCAGCTGCTAAAAATCTGACACCAGTCACCCTAGAATTGGGCGGGAAAAGTCCTTGCATCGTAGATTCTGATATTAATATCGAACACACAGCAAGACGTATAACTTGGGGCAAATTTCTCAACGCCGGACAAACTTGTATCGCACCAGACTATCTTTTAGTGAATAAAAAAATCAAAGAAAATTTCTTAAATGATCTTCAGAAATGCTTGCAAGAATTTTATGGAGACAATCCTACAACTAGTTCTGATTATGCAAGAATTATCAACAAAAAACATTTTGACAGATTGGCTACTCTCTTAAAAGAAGGCAAAGTTCGCATTGGCGGAGAAACCAACTCTTCAGAACTTTATATTGCCCCAACAGTGCTTGATAATGTCTCCTTAACAGATAACATAATGCAGGAAGAAATTTTTGGTCCAATTCTTCCAGTGATTGAATATACAGATATTACAGAAGCGATTGACCTAATTAACTCTAAACCAAAACCCTTGGCTTTATATTTATTTTCTAATAACAAAAATCTCCAACAAAAAGTCTTGCAGGAAACCTCATCTGGAGGAGTTTGTATTAACGATACAGTGATACAAGTTGCGGTTTCATCTTTACCATTTGGCGGTGTGGGTGACAGTGGAATTGGCAAGTACCACGGGAAATCTAGTTTTGACACCTTTTCCCATTACAAAAGTGTCTTGCATAATCCCTTCTGGCTCGATTTAAAATGGCGATACGCTCCCTATAAAGACAAGCTGTCTACACTGAAGCGACTCATTGGTTAGCGATTTTAGCTGGTGACGTCCCAATACGGTTTGCTGAAGGGTAGTTCGCGTGCTTAAAAACCCGGTTTCTCAAAGAAACCGGGTTTCTGTCCGGGTGCTTATCCGAACCGTATTGCTTAACGTCCAGCAATGGACGCTTATTTGCACGACAACTGCACGACAACAAGTATTTCAGAATGATTGACAACTACATCAAACAGCAACAAAATATTATCCAACAGGTGAAAGATAGTATTCACCAAGGGCAACATCAATTGAGCATTCTTGAGATGCGAACTGATTATGAAAACGATGACGCAATTTGTCTAGCATCACTTGCTTTTCCTCCCAAAGATATTGCCCAAATAATATCAAAAGAAATTATTGCTCCATTAAAAAGCTTAGATGATAAGCATTTCTATTATTCAAGTGAATTACTGCATCTAACTATTAAAAATATACGAACAGTACACAATCCTCCGCTTTTTAAAAACAAAGATGTGGTGAAAGTGCATGAATTATTTACTCAAATCACTCCAAAATTTCAATCGTTCACTTTTCATTTTGAGGGTTTAATTTTATTTCCAACGAGTGTTTCTCTTGTAGGGTATTGTGATGAGACGTTGGGAAAGTTAGTTCAAGCTTTAGATTTGGGCTTAAAAGAAATAGGCGTACCAGATAATAAAAAATATATCTCTGATACAGTATTTTTTGGAAATATGACTTTATGTAGATTGACACATGAGCCTAGCTCATTATTTCAAAAGAAAGTCAAAGAACTGGAAAGTATTTATATTGGAGAAATGCGGCTGACTGAAATTAGCCTCATCATATGTAATGCTGTTTGTCATCCTAAAACAAAAAGTATAAGATACTTATAAATTAAGCAAATAGGGCGGGTAATTTTGTACTATACCCGCCCTACTAACTTTCAATTCTTTCAATT
>JAAUSC010000003.1 GCA_012031965.1 Scytonema sp. RU_4_4 | reverse complement strand
TTTTACTTTGCTGCGAGTTTAAAAATCCAGCAGATATACACACCAGGGTTACCTTCTATATAAAGACTTTTGAAGAATTTTCTATGCCTTAGACATCTCCTCTACCACTTTTTTGACACTGGCTGGAGTTCTTTCCCAATCCTATTGGGGTATCTGCTGTCTGTAAGCGAGCACAAAGCGCACCCATATGCCTTGCCTGGTCACAGAAGAACAGGCAAGGCATACGGGCGATGACACTCCTACCCTCCTGAATGGTTACCACCACAAATCGCTTTTGTTTTACAGAGTGCCAAAAGCATACTGAGAAACAATTTGAAAAATTAGATTTGATGTTCTTTCTTAGAGTAGAAGTGAATGTCTTAAAATTAGGAGAATTTTACATGAAAATTCTTTTAGTAGAAGATGATGATTTGAATGCTTTATTACTTGAAAAAGCACTGAAAGCATACAACTTTCAGATTGAAATTGCAAATGATGGTCAATCTGGTTTTGAGTTGGCAAAGATGTTTGACTATGACCTACTTCTACTAGATGTAATGCTTCCTAAAATGGATGGCATTAACCTTTGTCGCCAACTCCGTCTGGAAGGTTACCAAATGCCTATTCTGATGCTGACTGCAAATGATAGTACCAACCTTCGCGTTACGGGTATAGAAGTGGGCGCAGATGATTACCTAGTCAAGCCTGTTGAAATAGTAGAGTTAGTGGCTCGGATTCGAGCGTTACTGCGTCGAGGAAGGGTGATTATGCCCACAGTACTCAGTTGGGAAAACTTACAACTTGATACCAAGACCAGAGAAGTGACTTACAACAACAAGAGTTTGCACCTCACTCCCAAAGAGTATGGTTTATTAGAGCTTTTCTTACGAAATCCTCGCAAAGCATTCAGTCGAAGTGCTTTGCTTAACAGCGTTTGGTCACCCCCAGAATCTCCTGGAGAGGAAGTTGTGACAACCCAAATTAAGGGTCTGCGCCAAAAGTTAAAAGCAGTGGGTATGACCAAAGATTTGATTGAGACAGTTTATGGATTAGGCTATCGGCTACGAGAAGATGAAAACAGAACTAGCACACAAGAGTCACACAAGCACAATAGACACAACAAGGTGATCTCACATACCGAGTTTTTGGAAAGACGCAAAGCCGAGGGAGAGGTTAGAGTTCTGGTCAAAAAAATATGGGAAGAGTTTAGAGAGAGTCGCCTGGGAGAACAGTTAGAGTTATTTGAGCAAGTGTGTAGAGACCTAGGCGCTGGAAACCAAAACAGACAGCTACTTAAGCAATCACAAACAGAGGCTCACCGCTTAGCTGGTACCTTGGGATGTTATGGTTTGCATCAAGGTTCACAAATAGCACGGGAAATCGAAATATTGCTGCAAACCTTCAGTATTTGGAAGCAATACCCAGTCCCGCAGTTGAAGAAATTAGAGAAATTAATCACATCACTGAAAAAAATATTGCACCAGCAGCCATCTACACCTACTACCTCTTCAACCTTTAAACTATCATCTGCACGAGTGCTGATCGTTGATGATGATTCTGTGTTAACAGAACGAATCAAAGTAGAAGCAGCAACTTGGGGTTTGCAGGTAGAGGTCGCAACTGACTTGACTACGGTAAGAAGCATACTTACCAAGTGTCCTCCTGATGTCATCTTACTAGACTTAACTTTTTCCAACTCAGAGGAAAATGGTTTAGCCTTCCTAGCCCAAATAGCTCAAGAGAAGTCTGAAATTCCCGTTATCGTTTTTACTGCATCTAATCAATTTCATTGTCGAGTGGAAGCTGCACGTTTGGGAGCATATATCTTTTTACAAAAAACTATGCCTATTGATGAGGTGCTGTTTGTTGTCAGAACAGCACTATATCAACATACTGCTCCTAAAGCGAAAGTCATGGTTGTAGATGATGATCCCATTGTGCTAAATCATGTGAAAACGTTGCTTTTACCTTGGGGATTTAACGTCACAACACTGCAAGACCCTCTACAATTTTGGACGGTCTTAGAAGCGACAGATCCCAACTTGCTTATTTTAGACATTGAAATGCCAGATTTTAATGGAATTGAACTCTGCCAAGTGGTTCGCAAAGATAACCGTTGGAGTCATCTGCCTATACTGTTTCTCTCTATCCATTCTGATGCAAAAATAGTACATCAAGTATACACAGCCGGAGGAGATGATTATGTGCGTAAGCCAATAGTAGAACAAGAATTTATTACCCGTGTTCTGAATAGATTAGAACGGACACAAATGAGACGAAAATTAGCAATTAGTCAAGGATAAAACTTTCCTTTCTTTATAGGTTGTTCATATATAGGACTCCTATTTGATTTTTGTGAAAGTGCCTGCGCTCTGCGCTTAAAAAACTCGGTACACCTTTATTCCTTTTTCTCTTTTCCCTATTCCGTGTTCCCTATTCCCTATAACAAGTTTGGGTTGAAGTATTGGCAAGTATTTATGACCTTAATTTTTAGAAAAACAAGTGAATAAAAATTGATACAGTAAGAACGTCTTGTATAAAATGTTATGCATAATGTTAACGAAATATATAAGAAGAATCAGCATCTAGCCCTAGCTTTGGAAGCAACCAAAATAATGATTTGGGATTGGGATTTGCTGAATAATCGTGTGGATTGGTCAAGCAGTGATGAACAGTTATTTGGATTGATCCCCGGAACTTTTCCAGAAACTTACGAAGCTGCTATGGCTCTTGTTCACCCATATGACAAAGAACGTGTGAATTTAGCTTTGAATCAAGCACGTACTGAAAGGCGCGATTATCATCAGGAACTACGGATTTTTGAGTCTAATGGTAAGATGCACTGGATTGAGGCAAAGGGAAGATTTTTTTATAACGATGAAGCTCAAGCAGTGCGGATGCTAGGTACTATTATGGGGATTAGCGATCGCAAAGCCAGAGAAGAACAACTCCGTCTGTTGGAATCTGTCGTTGTGAATACCAATGACGCAGTACTGATTACTGAAGGAGAACCCATTGATCCCCCTGGTCCCCGAATTGTCTACGCTAACCCTGCTTTCACCCAAATGACGGGTTATACCCTAGAGGAAGTCTTAGGCAAAACACCGCGTATTCTCCAAGGAGAAAAAACTGACCGAGCCGCCTTAGATAAAACTCGCACAGCAATGCAAAACTGGCAAGCAGTGCAGGTTGAACTCGTTAACTATACTAAAGACGGCAGAGAATTTTGGGTTGAAATCAATATTTTCCCCATCAAAGATGACACTGGTTGGTATACTCACTGGGTATCAGTGCAGCGAGACATTACCGAGCGCAAGCGGACAGAAATTGTCTTGAAACAGAGCGAAGAGCGATTTCGTCAGATTGCAGAGAATATTCAGGATGTCTTTTGGGTATTAGATTTCGTAAAGCAACAACTAATCTACATTAGTCCAGCTTACGAAAGAATTTGGCAGCGCAAGCGTGAAAACTTGTACGTGGCTCCGACTGAGTGGATAGATAGCTTACATCCTGATGACAAAGAAAGAGTACTAGCAACTTTTTATGAAAAAGTGCATCAAGAATTTGAACGTGAGTATCGCATAGTGCGTCCAGACGGAACAGTGCGGTGGATTCGAGACCGAGGGTTTCCAGTTAAGGATGAGTTTGGACAACTCCAGCGTGTTATAGGAATTGGACAAGATATCACTGAACGGAAACTTGCTCAACAGCAGCTTCAGCAACTGAATGAGGAGTTAGAACTCCGAGTGAAACAACGTACTCTTGAGCTAGAACGTTCTCAAGCAATCCTACAACAGCAAGTAGAACGAGAGCGGGTGATGACACGGCTGACTCAAGAAATACGCCAGTCTCTCAACTTGACAAGAATCCTTAACAATGTCGTCGTCGAAGTACAAAAATTGCTAGCAACTGACCGAGTTATAATCTACCAAATACAGTCAGATTGGACAGGACACATCGTTGCCGAAGCTATTGTAAAAGAAGAATGCTCTAGGATTCTAAATCAGATATTTCCTGAAGAGGCTTTCCCAGAAAAATGTCGCCAACGGTATCTCCAAGGAGAAGTTTACATCCTTTGTGACCTTAACAAAGCACAAATAATATCCTGTGTTGCGGACTTTTTAGCAGAAATTCAAGTTAGGGCTGAGCTAGTCGTTCCCATTATCCAAAAGCAAACCGTTTGGGGATTGCTCATAGTCCACCAATGTAGCGAACCAAGAGAATGGCAAACCTGGGAAATAGATTTACTCAAGCAGTTAACTAGCCAAATGGCGATCGCCATTCAACAATCAGAACTCTATGAGCAATTGAAGCAGGAATTGCAGGAACGCCAGAGGACAGAAGCCGCATTGCGCCAAGGCGAAACTTTGTTTCGTTCTTTAAGTGAGTTTGCTCCTGTAGGTATCTACCTTTGTGATTCTCAAGGGAAAAACATTTATACCAATCCTTGCTGTCAGACAATTTATGGCTGTCATTCCTTAGAAGAATCTTTGGGGTATGGCTGGCTGGAGTTGGTTCACCCCGAAGATTTACAAGTTATTCCCCAATGGTTCACGCTTCTGAAAACAAATCAAGAAGTTAAAGTTGAGCTTCGTTTTATCCATAAAGACGGAACGATCCGCTACTGTCGAGTGAAGTCAGTTCCCATCTTCTCGGAATTAGGTGAACAAATCACTCATGTTGGTATTGCAGAGGATATCACCGAAAGTTTGGTGATCGAGAAAATGAAGAATGAGTTTATCTCAATAGTCAGCCACGAACTCAAAACTCCCCTGACTTCCATTCACGGTTCTCTAGGATTACTCGCTGCTGGAGTCCTGAAAAATCAACCAGACACTGCTCAACAAATGTTAGACATCGCTGCTAGCGATACAGAACGTTTGGTACGTTTGGTAAATGATATTCTCGACTTAGAGCGCTTAGAAGCTAACAAAGTTACTATACTTAAACAGTGGTGCGATGCAGATCAACTCATGCGTCAAGCTGTAAAAACATTACACTCTCTGGCAGCAGAAGGCAATATTAAGCTTTTGATTTTGCCCACCTCCGTCCAAGTCTGGGCAGATTCAGATAGGATTATTCAAACGCTTGTCAATTTAGTGAGCAACGCCATTAAATTTTCGCTTCCAAAAACCACAGTCAGGCTGAGTGTTGAAGTGCTACCAGACCATGTTTTATTTAAAGTTCAAGACCAAGGACGAGGTATTCCCAATGACAAACTTCAAACGATTTTTGGACGGTTTCAACAGGTTGATGCTAGTGACTCACGCCAAAAAGGAGGAACTGGTTTAGGTTTAGCAATCTGTCGCAGTATTGTACAACAGCATGGCGGCAGAATCTATGCTGAAAGTATGTTAGGAAAAGGAAGTGTTTTCTATTTCACTTTACCTCAACCACTTCAAAGCGAAGGGTAGGGAACAGTTCTAATGATTGGCAATTCGAGACGATTCAAGACCTAAGAAATAGTCTGAACTACAATATGTTCGCGAGAATTACTCGCGAACATACTCTTTTTGTCCAAAGTCCAATAACTCTTTGATGTATTGCACTCAACACCAGAACCGCTATAGTAAGCTCAGATTTTTACAAGCGGTAAAGGTAAAAGATGAAGGTAGAACTATGTCGGTAAAGCGCGTTTTGGTAGTTGATGACGAAAAAAATCTATGTCTTGTTATTAAAGCTTGTTTAGAAAACATAGGACATTGGCATGTGCTGACGGCTCAATCTGGCAACGAAGGACTGGTATTAGCTGAAACTGAACTCCCTGATGCTATTCTACTAGATGTCATGATGCCAGGAATGAACGGGCTGGCGATGTTTCGTGCCCTGCAAAACAATCCGGTTACTCAAAAAATTCCAGTGATTTTGCTGACTGCTAAAGTGCAGCAGGTAGACCTGGATCAATATGCACAGTTAGGCATTGCAGGTGTGCTTCGCAAACCTTTTGACCCCTTGAAATTGGTGAACCAGGTGGTTGAATTGATGGGATGGGAATGAATGACACGCTTGTTAAGTTGACACTCCCCCATTAGTTAAACCCTATTGAACAGCAGTCAGCCCTACGTTGGTTGAGATTGGTGCAAAATCTGAGTCTACTTATCAATCTTGAAAAACCTCATTATTTTCTTATTTTTTTGGTTTACCTTTAAAAAAAGGCAGCTTTGTCTTTTTACTTCATTAAAAGCTAAATTTCTTAAACTTAGTTTATGAAAAAAATCACGATTTTAACATATCAATATATCCGTTGTTTTTACAAAAAAACATTTTCAGCCAGTCATAGAGCGTGAAAAGAGAACTTTTCCAGACAATGTGTTTTTTTTAGTTTTCCTAAATGACTGAAAAGCCATAAATAGAGGTATGTTAGCAAAGCGCATTTTGGTCATTGACGACGAAGCAAATCTGTGTGTTGTTATTAAAATTTGTTTAGAATATTTAGGAGGTTGGCAAGTGCTAACATCTCAATCCGGTAGTGAAGGACTACTATTGGCTGAAACTGAACTCCCTGATGCGATTCTGCTAGATGTTATGATGCCGGATATGAATGGATTGGTATTGTTACATGCATTGCGAATCAATCCGGTTACCCGAACAATTCCAGTGATTTTGCTAACTGCTAGGACACAGCTTGTAAGCTCCAATGAATCTGTACAGTTAGGCGTTGTCGGGATCATTCCCAAACCTTTTGACCCTATAGAGTTGTCGAACCAGGTAAAGGTATTGCTGAAATGGGAATAAGTCAGCCTTAGTCTCGTTCACATTATCCTCACTCCACCAAATTTTATGAATCCTCAGAATTTCCTCATTTTCCTCGTATAACTTTGTCAACGAAGTATCTTCATCTTTCTATATAGTTCTAGACTGAATGACTGACATTGAGTTATTCACGAAAGAAAATTTGATAGTTTGAATGCATTCGTAGTTCTAATGGAAGTTTAGTATTCCGGATATCTGTATTAGTTGCTATGAGAGTAGTACTCAGGGATAAAAGACAATGATAGAACCTGTTGCTAAAAGGATTTTATGTATTGATGATGAACCTAGTATGCAACTCATTGTGAAAACCTGTCTGCAAACCTTAGGAGGGTGGGAGGTTGAAATAGCGGAATCCGGCGCAGAGGGTTTAGTCAAAGCACAGGAGTTGAAACCTGATGCCATCATTTTAGATGTGATGATGCCAGGAATGGATGGTGTTACTTGTTTGCAACAACTACGGTTAAATGCGAAGACTCAAGCAATACCCGTAGTTTTTTTAACATCTACGTGGAGTATTGCTGAAAGGTGTCAGTTTTTAACCTTAGGTGCGGTAGGAGTGATCACCAAACCATTTAACCCTCTAACTCTGGTTTCTCAGATTGCAAAATTTCTTGATTGGAATCTAGAAACTTCAAATGTCCTGAACTAGAAAAACCGTACGCTTCTTTAAAGACTAAATAAGTTGATTTAAATATTGAATATTTTTGAAGATGTAGATATGACTGTAAGCTTTCTTCAAATTAGTAGATTTTTGATAGCAATTGCAAGCTGATAAAGAAAATTGAGTGACTTAACTGTGGAGATTTTTGACCAAGTTTTACAAAACGATGTAGCTCGTTTGAAACAATTAAAGTTGAAATAATAAAAGTGTTCTTTGTCCCCGTCAATCGTCAACTGATGAGTTGTGAGTTTTGATTCCTCAGAATTTCTTCATTTTTTTTACTTAATTTGATTGTAGTGTTCTCGACACTGACGTTTAGAGTTGACGTTCAACGCCCAGCAGGATTCTGCTTGGGCGTTTCACTTCGGATCTAGCAGCTTTCCCGGACTACTTAAGTATCAGTTTACTCCTAAGATGCACAGGGAACTCTTAACAGGGGGATAGTGTTTCTTTCATTCGTTGCGGGCGTGTAATCGCGCCCCTTGGGCGCTCATATCTTGCACTTATCCGTAGAAAACTGTACAAGTAAAAAAGATGCGCAATCATGCTACATAATTTTTCTTGGCTTTTCTCTCTAAATAAAGGGAGCATCCCAATTTTGCAAAAATATGTTTGTCATTGCGTTCGCGCAGCGTGCCCTCTGGGCATACGGAGCAAAGCGGAGTGAAGCAATCGCAAACTTTTGAGATTGCTTCGCTTCACTGCGTTGCGCTGCCCTCCGGGCACGCTGCGCTAACGCTGCGGACAATTAATCATCTGAGTTTGATATAACTTGCACATTTGGGATGCTCCCTAAATAAAGGACTTTTGGTTTCATACTGAGTAACTAAATACCATCAATTTTTTTTAGTGCAAAATGTTAGTTAACAGAATTTATCTTCCTTGATTTTCGACCTGTTTTTAGAGTGCATGTATACTAGGAGATGCTCTTCTACCTAAAGACTGATTTTTCTTCTTATTTCAATTCTCAATTATTCAGTAAATTGGTTAAACAATTTAAACAATTTAAAGTTTATAGTAAGGTATAAATGGGTATTTTTCGCCCATTTCTTTTCGGCAACTCAACAAATAAGCTAGCCATCAACGTGAGGAGCTAGCTGTCAGGGTGATCTACTTTTTCTACCAGGACATTATGATAACTAGGGTCATCTGCCTTTTTCTGTTTAGCTTATTACCCCTATGCTAAATCATTTATCATGTCATCATGACTATGATAGCGCTTGTCATTTTTGTATGTCAATTACATAGTTAACATACAAAAATGACTCATTATTTGGATGTCATTGAGAGAAAATAAAAACAAGCATAAATATAGACAATTAACACAATGACCGATAAAAGGCGTTCTGCTGATTACAAGCAGGTTAGTGGCTATGTTCCGGTAGAGTTGGCACGGGAGTTCAAAAGCATCTGCGCTCGTGAGGGGGTGTCCCAAAGCGATGCACTAGAAGAGATGCTCCTTGAGTGGCTAGCCAAAAGAACAGCTTGTAACTCCTCACACCCTGAACAACCAAGTCCTCCGATAACCATTGCCGAATTGGTTCAAGCCAACATGATAAAACTGAGGCATTCTGGTGTCAAAAATTTGCAAGCGCTTGCCAAAGGGGAAGTACTACCCACACCAGGGGACTTTGCCATCATCACTTCTACTTTGGGCATCCCAGAGGAAGAACAAAAAAAGATTTGGCAACAAACTTTTCTTTGCCTACATAATGAGTCCGATGGTGTAAAAGATGAGTGCGAGTGTTCTTAGAATCCTGAACCAACCGGGCTGGAATTATAAACTGTCCCACGAGGGGGTTTCCATCTTTGCCCCTACAAAGCAAGATGCAACCTATTTTGTTCAAAGCTACGGAGCAGCTCTAACCGAAACCGCAGTAAAAATCCAAGGGAAGGTGCGGATAGGATGGAGAGGCTGCAAACAACCAATTGAGTTTTATGGGTGGATGACATCCCAGGAGGTGTCTATAGTAGCCAGAACCGCCCATCGCCTTTTACCTGTGGGGAATGCAGTTTTTTGCGCTCAGGTGCATTTACCAATAGAATTACTGTGCCGGATGGTGGCAGCTGCTGAAAATAAACGTCCGGTTAGTATCGTAAGACAAGATAACCACAAGCAAATCATTGTTAACAAGGCAATGTCTGAGATGTTACAGACATCTCCTGAGATTGTCATACAAAGGGTCATGACCCGGTTTTGGCTACCTGGAGATTTGGCAGAACTGGAACAACGACTACGCAACGAGACTCGATTCACTTGGACTTACTGTGGTAGACTCAACGAGCAAACATGGGCAATCCTAACAACCGAATTTGAGGCTTTCGAGGTTGAGGGCATCTGGTACAGACAGGGAACTTGCTTAGCAACTCCTCAGCCTGTACCAATCCCGCCAGGAGCTTTTGCTCCAGTGTGAGTAGATGATTCTACCACTTTCTTGACGCTTTCCACCCTGGCAGAGCCTGAGGGTAGGAATTCTTGGCTCAACGAGTATCCTTGCTTAAACTTGTTGCCAAATCTGAGTAGAGGGACATCTGTTGCCAAGCGTGAATTTCAGTGCGCCCCACCGTCTTTAAAATGAAAAATACAATCATCAGTAAAAAAGGTAATAACAAAAATTACGTATTGCACACATTCAGCCTTTCTTTTCTCTTATAAACTGCCTATCGAGACTTTGTAAATAAGAGCTATACTTTACAATCCTCCTCTTCCCTAGTTGCCTTTACGACAATTAAGTGTAACTTTGTATCAACATACGCTACAAACATTGCCAGTAACCACATAATTTCCTCACTTTCGTTTACTATATCTGGTTACAACAGAACAGAGATAAGCTGTTACGCATTTCAATTGCAAATCCTCTTGTAAGAATCGTCATTTAGTCATTGGTTATGTAGAGGTAGGTTTGGAAACCTGCCCATACTTGTTTGGAATGACAAAAGACAAACAACTAGTGACTAATGGTAATCTCAACAACAAATCTGCAAGTTATACGCGCAACAGCTTACCAATGATTTAGTAACTAACTTTTAATTGTTTACATAACGATTCTGAAAGTGTAAAAAATGAGTGCGAGTGTTCTGAGACTTCTAAACCAAGCAGGTTGGAATTGTAAACTGTCCCAAGAGGGAATTTCTATCCTTGCTCCTACAAAGCAAGATGCTATCTATCTTGCTCAAAGCTACGGATATAGTTTGAGCGAAACCGCAGCAAAAATCAAGGGGAAGGTGCGGATAGGATGGAAACGCTGCAAGCAACCCATTGAGTTTTATGGGTGGATGAGATTTCAACAACCGTCCACACCCATTGAAACGACTGATAGTCTCTTGCCTGTGAATGGTACAGTCTTTTGCAGTCAATTGCAGTTACCAGTACCATTGTTGCACCGGATGGTGGCAGCTGCTGAAAATGAACGTCCAGTTAGTATCGTAAGACAAGATAACCACAAGCAAATTATTATTAACAAGCCAATGTCTGAGATGTTACAAACATCTCCTGAGATTGCCACACAAAGGGTCATGACCGATTTTGGCTACCTGAAGATTTAGCAGAACTGGAACGACAACTACGCAACCAAAGGCGATTTACTTGGACTTACTCTGGTGGACTAAACGAGCAAACATGGGCAATTCTAACAACCGAATTTGAGGCTTTCGAGGTTGAGGGCATCTGGTACAGACAGGGAACTTGCTTGGCAACTCCTCAACCCGTGCCAATTCCGCCAAGAGCTTTTGCTGCATGAGTCGATAAGAAACAAAAATCATCAGGTGCATCAAGCATTTGCCCACACGCAACGCTTACAGTTTGGCGCATAAATCGTCTGGTAAAGCGCGATATATCTCAAACGGCTGGTTCTTCCGCTTGACATTGATTATCATATCCTTGATAAGGATAATTGATTTTTTGGTAATCCCTATACGCGCATCTGCTTATTATTCCAAAGTCATCGCTCCATTTTTACTCCCATTACCTTGCACATAAACATCTCTGACTGGAAAGGGAATTGTAATTCTTTCTTTATGATAGCGTTTGTGTAATTTTTTAATAAATAAATGTCTAGCCAAACGTTGGTCAAAAAACTCATTTACCCGCATATACAGCATAAAATTTATACTAAAATCTGCAAATTCATGAAATCTTATATAGGGTTCATTTGCTATTAATTCTGGAGCGACTTCTTCCATGACTTCCTTAGCAACTTCTACAGTGACTCTTTCGACTTGCTCAAGGTCGCTATCATAGCTAACTCCTATATTCATAGTTAATGTGATTTCCTTCACGGGTAGATGATAGTTAGTAAAAATAGCAGAAGCCAACTTAGAATTTGGTACTATTATGACGTTGTTAGAAAGTTCTTTGATAGTCGTATTTCGCCAAGTGATGTCTGTAACGTATCCTTCATGACCACCACTATCTAATTTAACGTAATCTCCTGTTCTGACTTGCTTAGAGATAATTAAATAAAAACCAGAAAATAAATTTGCTAGTGTATCTTGAAGTGCTAGACCAACTGCTAAACCACCAATACCTAACGTTGTTAGTATTGGTGTGATTTGAACTCCTAATGTTTGCAATAAAATTAATGTCCCTAAAACTAAAACGGCAGTTTTAGCAACATTAGAAAGTAGTGAGGCTGAGAAACCATCTGTTCTCCGAAAAAATAAACTGACAAATCCAGCAGTGAGTCTGGCAAAGACGACAGTAACTGTGTATAAAAAAGCGCCAGTAATAATTTTTTTTAATAATTCTGCAACATCTGGCTCAGGACGGTAACTTACATTTGCACCATAAAACCCAGCAAGGAAGCACCAAAAGAAGGGCATACGGTTTAGGGAACGCAATATAACTGTACTTCCCGGAATTCGTCTACTAGCAACAAATTTGTTGAGTCTTGTAAAAATAATCTTTTCGCATATGATTCCACCAAGCAAGCCAGCCAAGATAAATACAAGTGGTAAAATCCAATGTTGTATCATGACAATTTTTGATTTTCAATTTTGGATTTGAGATGAAAATTGCTCTATTTTTCCCTTGTTCAGTGTAAACAAAATTGATAGAAATCTACGTAACTTAAACTAAGCAGACAGATTTAGTAGATAAAAAAATATCACCCATTTTCTAGATTCGCGTAGAAACAACAAAATCAACGCGATAATATTCTTAGTGTTTTAGTGGTTATAAATTTTACAACAGTGACTTCATGGACTTGCCGATAGTCTACCACCCTGACTACGTTGCTTCACTACCTGAAGGTCATCGCTTCCCGATGCCAAAATTTCGGCAACTCTACGAACTATTATTAGCAGATGGCGTGGCGCAAAAAGAACAATTTCATATACCCTCACGCCCACCACAAAAGCTAATAGAGTTAGTTCACACCCCTGAGTATATCCAAGCTTATTGTCATGGGACTCTTGATGCTAAAGCACACCGGCGTATTGGATTACCTTGGAGTTTATCACTGGTTAATCGTACGTGTGTAGCAGTTGGTGGGACAATTCTCACAGCACAACTAGCTCTAAAGTACGGTTTAGCTTGTAATACTGCTGGTGGTACTCATCACGCTTTTCCCAGTTATGGATCTGGTTTTTGTATTTTCAATGATTTAGCGATCGCCGCTCGCGTCTTGCAAAAACTCTGCCTAGTTCAAAAAATTTTGATTGTAGACTTGGATGTGCATCAAGGAGATGGCACTGCTTTTATCTTTCAAGAGGATGATAGTGTTTTCACCTTCTCAATGCACTGCGAAGTGAATTTCCCTGCTACTAAGCAAAAAAGTGATTTGGATGTTCCCTTACCCATGGGGATGGAAGATGATGCTTACCTGCAAACATTAGCTGAATATTTACCAGATTTGTTGTCTAAAGTCAAGCCAGATTTAGTGTTGTACGATGCTGGTGTTGATCCTCATGTAGGAGACAGGCTAGGAAAATTAGCCTTAACTGATACTGGTTTATACCGCCGAGAAATGCAAGTTTTGAGTACTTGTATTGCGTCTGGCTACAGAGTTGCTTGTGTGATTGGCGGCGGATATGCTGATGACCTCAAATCACTTGTGTATCGTCACTCCTTAGTACATCGGGCTGCGAGTGAGGTTTTTCGGCAATATATAGCGGTTCTCGTTTGCATGCGGTACATTTTTCAACCTCACCCCCAACCCCTCTCCTTGCTAAGGAGAGGGGAGCGTTTGCGTCAGCAAATGCGGGGTGAGGTGACGACTGTATTGCACCGAAGTGAGAACCGCTATAGACTTTGACACTCCCAAAGTGCTTTAGAATCCGCCGGATTCTAAAGAGCAAGTGTATTTAAAAACTGTCTAGACAAGGGAGTAGTGAGTCCAAGACTGCAGGAGGGTCTCCCTCCCTAGAGAGCCGGTCCAGTAGAAGTCGTTGACGTAAAATGCAGAATATGGGTGTTGTTTTAACCTAACATTTAGGCTGAAGCCTAAATGCGCTCGCTAAAAACTATGCCCTAAATATTTAGCCTAAAATGTGGGTTTTCGTCCCATACGCATACTTTCGTTTTTGTCAACATATATTAGTGGACCGGCTCTCTAGGCGACTGGCGGAGGGTGAGACAGCGCTCAAAGCTGTCGATGGTGTTGCACAGCGAGAATCTTTAATACCTAAATTTTGTTCACAGGACATTCGATATGCGCGAACTCAAATATTACGTGGCTTGTACCGTCGATAGATTCATTGCCCGCGAGGACGATTCGTATGATTTTTTCCTTATGGAAGGGGAGCAAGTTGCCTATTTGCTTGAAACCTTTCCTGAAACTATTCCGGCTCACTTTCGCGACACACTAGGCATCAGTGCCGAGAATAAATGTTTTGATGTCGTTCTGATGGGACGCAAGACTTACGAAGTGGGGTTAAAAGAGGGATTCACTAACCCTTACCCGCAAATGAAGCAGTATCTTTTTTCTCGCACCCTGAAAGAAAGTCCAGATAAAAATGTTGAGCTTGTCTCAACAGACGCTGTTGCATTGGTTAAGGAATTGAAAACGCAAACCGGCAAAGACATCTGGCTCTGCGGTGGCGGCGATTTAGCCACAACGCTTTTTTCCGAAATCGACGAGATGATCCTGAAGGTGCATCCGGTACTTCTCGGCTCAGGTATTCCACTGTTTTCTGGTGTTGTTAAACAGACCGAACTCGAACTTACCGACAGCAAAATTTACAACAACGGTTTCATGTTGCTTCACTATCGAGTCAAGCATTGAAGTGTTAGGGAGTGATTAGTCATCCGTCGTCAAAACAAGCTATCAATTAACAGCTTAATAACAGTTCAATATTGGTGTTCACAGATCACCTACAACCCAGAAAACAGTAAAATATGTTAGAATTGTATCAGATTATAGCAGTTATTCGGCAAGAACTGGGAAAAATTTTGCATTTTTCTCAGTATTAAGGCTAAAATTTGCAATTTTTGGAGTTTTTTGGGTTATGACAACCTCTCAGGAGAGGATTATCCCTACTGATCTGCGGATTGAAATGTCCCGGTCATATTTGGAATATGCAATGAGCGTCATTGTAGGTCGGGCACTACCAGACGCCAGGGATGGTCTGAAACCTGTGCATCGTCGCATTCTCTACGCAATGCATGAACTTGGGTTGAGTGCTGATCGCCCTTTTCGTAAATGCGCTCGCGTGGTGGGTGAAGTGTTGGGTAAATATCACCCCCACGGTGACACAGCAGTCTATGATGCTTTAGTGCGGATGGCGCAGGATTTTTCCATGAGAGCTCCCCTGATCGCAGGGCATGGAAACTTTGGTTCAGTAGACAACGATCCACCAGCGGCAATGCGATACACAGAATGCCGCTTGGAAGCTTTAACCAGCGATTCTCTTCTACAAGATATCGAATCGGAAACAGTCGATTTCATCGATAACTTCGACGCTTCGCAGCAAGAACCAACAGTTTTGCCAGCACGTATCCCACAGTTGCTGCTCAATGGCTCCTCTGGTATTGCTGTGGGTATGGCAACCAACATACCACCTCATAACTTGGGCGAATTAATTGATGGGTTGGTCGCACTCATTCAAAATCCAGAAATAACTGATATTCAATTAATGCAGTATATCCACGGTCCTGACTTTCCTACTGGGAGTCAAATTCTGGGGACAGCAGCAATTAAAGAAGCTTATACCACTGGGCGCGGTTCTATTACGATGCGCGGCGTAGCGACAATTGAAACAATTGAACAGCGTGGACGCCCTGACAGAGAAGCAATTATCATCACCGAATTGCCTTACCAAACCAACAAAGCGGCGTTGATTGAAAAAATCGCCGAGATGGTGAACGAAAAGAGGATAGAGGGAATTGCCGATATCCGGGATGAGAGCGATCGCGATGGGATGCGAATTGTCATCGAACTCAAGCGTGACGCTTATCCTAGGGTCGTACTGAATAACCTTTACAAGCAAACACCGCTGCAAGCGAACTTCGGGGCAAATATGCTGGCGCTCGTCAATGGCGAACCCCAGATACTCACCCTGAAGGAGTTTTTGCAAGTCTTCTTGGATTTTCGCATTGAAGCGATTACCAGACGCACCCGTTACGAACTGCGCAAAGCCGAAGAACGCGACCATATACTGCAAGGCTTGTTAATTGCCTTGGCGCACCTGGATGAAATTATTAACTTGATTCGCCATGCACCTGATGCACCAACAGCCAAAGGCGAATTGATGACAACCTACGGACTTTCGGAAGCGCAAGCAGATGCAATCTTGCAAATGCAACTGCGGCGTTTAACAGCACTAGAAGCAGACAAAATCCGCCATGAACACGAAGAATTACAAGCAATAATTGCTAACTTGCAGGATATCTTGGCACGGCGAGAGCGGATATTAGAAATCATTCAAAACGAAGTCACGCAACTCAAAGAGAAACACGCCACACCTCGCCGCACAGTCATTTCACCCCTTGAAGGAGAAATCGATGACCGTGACCTCATTGCCAATGAAAAAGTTCTCATTTTGCTGACAGAGCAAGGTTACATCAAACGAATGGCAGTGAATACCTTTGAAGCGCAAAGCCGTGCAACCAGAGGTAAAGCAGCTGCCAAGATGAAAGAAGATGATAACGTTGAACATTTCTTGACTTGCTGCGACCATGACAGCGTGCTGTTTTTTAGCGAACGGGGTGTTGTTTACTGCCTCAGAGCATATCAAATCCCTGTTGGTTCTCGTACCAGTCGCGGAACACCAATAGTGCAAATGTTGCCCATTCCCAGAGAGGAGAAAATTACCTCAATTGTCCCTGTTGACGAGTTTAGCAGTGATGAATATTTAGTCATGCTTACCAAAGGTGGCAATATCAAGAAAACCGAGTTAGCAGCGTTTAGCAATATTCGTGCTAACGGCTTAATTGCCATTTCTTTGGAAGAAGGCGACCAACTCCGTTGGGTGCGACGCGCCAGAGTCGAAGACAGCGTTATCATCGGTTCCCGTCGGGGTGTGGCAATTCACTTTAGATGCGACCATGAACAACTGCGTCCTCTAAGTCGGGCAACTCGTGGGGTAAAATCCATGAAACTCAAAAAAGGAGATGAACTGGTGGGAATGGATATTCTCCCCGCCGCCATTCTTGCAACTTTGAATACAGAGACAGAAGCCGAAATCGAGGAAATCGAAACAGAAGAGATTGAAAATGAAGAGTCTACCGAAATCCCAGCTAACGGCAGCACAGGTCCTTGGGTGTTAGTTATTACAATGGGAGGATACGGCAAGCGCGTACCAGTTGCTCAGTTTCGCCTGCAAAATCGTGCTGGTCAAGGTCTAACAGCAACTAAATTCAAAAATCGTAAAATAAAAGACCAGCTGGCAACTCTACATATTGTCAACAGTGACGATGAAATTATGATGGTTACCAGTCGCGGTATCATCATACGTCAGGTAGTGAATGCAATATCCGTCCAATCACGATCAGCAACAGGAGTGCGAGTGCAGCGCCTAGACGAAGATGACGTCATCACGGGAGTGGCAATAGTTCCCCCCGATACCGCAGATGCAGCAGAAGCAGAGTAGAGGACAAGGGGACAAGGGGACAAGGGGACAAGGGGAATATCTTAAGACAATTCTCCGTGTCTTGCGAAACCCAATTATTATTTCCTTGTTCAGTGGAGTTTTGATGGGGATAACTGTCGCACCTTTTGGCGCATGGTTCTTTGCATGGTTCTCCCTTGCTCCCCTCTGGGTATTAGTTATTCGTTCTGCACAACGTAAAAACCCATCCCCATCTCCCCCCTGCCCCTTATCCCCAGAGGGGACCCCACCCATCCCCTTGTCCTTCCCCTCGCCTGGGGTATCGGATATCACGGTATTGCCTTATCCTGGATTACCGGAGTTCACCCCATGACTTGGATGGGGGTCCCTTGGTTGGCAAGTTTGGCGATCGCCCTTTTTTGCTGGATATTCATTACCCTTTGGGGAGCCGCATTAGTTGCGAGTTGGGCAACAGGGATGCGAGTGATTTCCCGTTCAATCCACAATGGGTTTGTTCGTGTCTTAATCGGCACAGCTATATGGTGTGGATTAGAAGCCCTTTGGAGTGCTGGACCTCTATGGTGGAGTTCTCTTTCTTACACTCAGAGTCCGCATAATCTTGTAATTCTACACCTTGGTCAACTCTCTGGATTTAGCACGGTGACAGCGGCTATTGTTTCAGTGAATGGCTTAATTGCTGAAGCATGGATAAACCGCAGAGGCGCAGAGTACACAGAGGAGAAAATAAAGTTTTTCTCTGCGCTCTCTGCGCCTCTGCGGTTCGTTTATTTATCAACCGGCGCAGCACTATTCATCACTTTTCATCTGATTGGATTTAGTTTATACAGCCGTCCTCTTGCCCAACCACCAGAAGCCGCCTTGAAAGTAGGAATTATTCAGGGAAATGTCCCCAACGAAATCAAGCTTTATCCAGAAGGTTTTCGTCGCGCTATAGAAGGTTACACCAGCGGATATTTAAGACTAGCAAACCAAGGTGTAAATGCAGTCCTTACTCCAGAAGGCGCTTTGCCTTTCTTTCAGGATGAAATTATGCGTAGTTCAATGGTTGCAGCTGTGCGGGAAAAAAGCATAGTTGCATGGATTGGCGGTTTTTACAAACAGGGAAGCAGCTATACAAATAGCTTGTTTACGGTTACTGGCGATGGTGAGATAAAAAGCCGCTATGGCAAAGCAAAGATGGTGCCAATAGGGGAATACGTTCCGTTTGAATCAATTTTAGGTGGTATTATTAGCCGTCTATCGCCTTTGGACGAACATCAAGTTCCTGGTTCGCCAAATCAGGTATTTGACACACCTTTTGGTCGCGCTATTGTTGGTATTTGTTATGAATCTGCTTTTTCTGGGCACTTTCGCCGTCAGGCGGCTGCGGGTGGGCAATTTATACTGAGTCCTTCCAATGATGCCCATTACAGTGCAGCTATGCCAGCGCAGCACCATGCACAGGATATCATGCGGGCAATAGAAACTGACAGATGGGCGGTGCGAGCTACAAATACAGGATATTCAGCTTTTGTCAATCCCCACGGCGATACAGTGTGGATGTCTGGACATAACACCTACGAAGTACATGCAGAAACAATTTATCGACGACAAACTCAAACTTTATACGTGCATTGGGGTGATTGGTTAACACCGTTCTTGTTAGGAGCGGGAACATTCGCATGGTTGGTTAGTGACCACCGATAGGAAATTTGTAACACCGTCAGGTAGAATCTAAAACTGCGTAGAACAACCAAGTTGCCCAAACCTGAAGTTTGATACCCTGTTTCTCGTCACTCGTCTCAAAGATTTTGAATGACATATTAGAAATTCAAAATTAACTCATTAACTTTTCAAATGCGCAAAACAGTATTATCTGGGATAGTCTGTAGATAAAGTTTACGTTTTCATAAAAAAATGTTAAGGATTATCACAGATTTTGACGGTCCCATTATTGATGTTTCTGAGCGGTACTATCGTGTGTACCAGTTTTGCCTGGAGAAGATTCGACGCCCAAGCCAACAGGTACAACCACTCGCTAAAGCAGAATTTTGGCAGTTGAAGCGATCGCGCATTAGCGAAAAACAAATTGGTATTATTTCTGGTCTGGATGAAGAGCAGGCACAGGAGTTTAATCAATTGCGGCGACAAACTGTGCATACAGAACCTTACTTTCAGTATGATAGCCTAGCTTCTGGCGCTGTAGAAGCACTGTTAAAAGTCCAACAGGTAGGAATTGACCTCGTTGTTATGACTATGCGTCGGACTCGGGAATTAGATTACGCGTTTAAAAAATACGATTTAGGCAGATTTTTCCCAGAAAACCGTTGTTACTGCCTGAGCAACGATTACGTTAAAACCCGTGACAACGATGATAAACCATTGTTAATGGCACGGGCAAAACAAGAACTGCCCCCAGCCACAGATACCTGGATGGTAGGGGATACAGAAGCTGACATCATTTCTGCTACAAAACACGATGTTAAGGTCATAGCTGTGGAGTGTGGTATTCGCGATCGCGCTCAACTCATACAATATCAGCCGAACTTCATTGTCAAGGATTTTAGTTCTGCTGTGGATTTCGTTCTAGAGAGAACAATACAGCAGACAACTGAAGTTGGGAGTTGGACGAACCTATCTATTTCGTATGATCCACAACTCAAAGACCCATCTACCTCAAAAAGCTACTGATAAGCCATAACAACACGAAAGTGACCACAGTAGAAAATTGATTCGGACTCAAAGTCATAAATTGCATTTGAGGTAGAAGCCAGTTGGCGACTAGCCCTCCTGCAACTAAGCCTGTAATCAGACCAATTAGCGTTAATAAAACTGCTCTACCAAATTTTCCTTCTTTACGATTGAGAAAGTAAATACTGACACATACCCCAAGCACTAATGCCAATTGCAATACTTGATCGCTACCAGCTTGGTAAAACACGCTAATGGCACTTAATCCAACATACCAAGCTCCAGGCAACAAAGTATCTGCCAAAGTTGGCTTATCTAAAATTCGTTGCAGCCATGCTGGTGACTGCTCGCGAGGGGTTGGACTTTCTTTTGGAAGCGATTGCACTAAGCGCTCTGGAAACCGAATGCGTTCGGGCACTTTAATTTTGCCTTCCTGGCGCATTTTTAAGCGCTCCATTAAAATCGCGTCATAAGCAGCTTCTATAACTTCTAGACGTTTGGCATCGCCACTGTATTGCTCCAATAGACGATTGCGAACATCCTGAATTTCATCGAAGCTAGCATCCTCTGATACCCCAAGTTTTTCGTAGGGATTCTGCTCGTCGCTCATGGGAGTTTATTACTTCAGCCTCAGTCAGTGGCAATATCTTGCTAAACAAAAAAGACTATATTTTTATCTTGGTCGAAACCAATGTTTTGGTCAATTCGTATGCTTGACCTGGATATTAACATAGGTAAGCTACATTAATTTGGTAATTTTAACTATAGTCACTCTAACATATAGACATACCTCCGTGTATCCCCTCATGTCGTTCACTAACTAGAGCTTTACTCTAGAATTTGAGCTAATAATACCTAGAAGGCAGTTTTCTGATGAAAAAATTTTCTTTTGTTTCAGATTCAACAATTTGCTGTACTTTGAGGTGAGTTTTGAATCATTCCCCTTAGATTCCTCGTTCCATAAAGCCGCATATCGATTTAAAATTAAAGCGTTTTAAATGATTGCGCATCTGGGATAACCTTCTGTCCAAGTTGACCCAGTTACCGTGGCTAGGGTCAGAGAATTTGCCTTGTGGACATAAGATTGACAGACCAAAAAAGCCAAATAGTGGAGCAAAAGGTAGCATTACCAAAATATTTACACACTAATTGTTGAGAATCCTGATTACACTAGTATTTGAATAATCAGGGAAATCATACCTTAGCCTTGTAGATATAGATATTGTCTCCAATGCGAAAACCACTTTTTTACGGAATTCGCTCGTTAATCCTATAAATTTTTGTGCAAAGTGATGGTCATGGCTCCTGCCAAGATTCTTGTAGTTGATGACGACCCTGCGGTTCGGAATTTAATCCAACGCTTCTTAATTAAGCAAAACTATCAGGTAGAAGCTGCCGAAGATGGTAAAACTGCCCTAGCGCTGTTTGAGCAATTTAACCCAGACTTGGTAATTTTAGACGTAAATTTACCAGACGTCATCGGGTTTAACCTCTGTCAAGAGATGCAAAGCCGTAACGGAGTTTTTGTACTGATGCTAACAAGCCGTGCTGACGAAGCTGATAAGATTCGCGGCTTTTCTAAAGGTGCTGATGATTATCTCACCAAGCCCTTTGGTCTACAAGAACTAGAAGTGAGAGTCGCAGCAATTTTAAGGCGTCAGCGTGTTGTTACTACGGCAGAACAGAAAAGGCTAGTATTTGAAAAGCTAATGATTGACCCCGTACGGCGGGAAGTCACACTCAATAGCCAACCAGTACTCTTAACTGCTTTGGAATTTGACCTGTTGCATTTTTTAGCTAGCCATCCTGGTCGAGTTTGGCGGCGTGCTGAACTCATTCAGGAGGTTTGGGACTATGAGTACGTCGGCGATCAAAGGGTCGTAGATGTTCATATTGGTCAAATTCGCAAGAAGATTGAGGCTGATGCTAGCCAACCAGCATTAATTCAAACTGTGCGTGGCGTTGGGTACAAGTTTGAATGTCCTTCTCAAAATCAGCAATCTGAAAAATCTTAAATAATAATCGAAATATTGCCAAAATATGTGAATATGGAGATTTGACTGAGAATGCAGGTAAAAAAATAACCTTAATGCAAGTTATTAATTACATCTACCGCACAAACAGCAATTAGGCATTGCTTTAAGGGCTCAGTGTCTTGACCTCAAACACTGGAGTGCGACTGGATGAAGTCTTAATGATGAAAGACAATGAAGTAAAGCTGATTACTGAGTTGGTGAGTTCTTTTTTGGTCAATTTATAATCCTGCAAGTGATGATCTTGAGCGGCGACTTTTGCCACTCAAGATTTTTTGTGGTGGATACCCCGTATCAACTCAGAAACGAACGTATGTCTATCAATATTTGACCATACGGAACCGAACTATAGCAGTTCAGCTATTTTTCATGCTCATCACTCAAATGGTGCTTCTGAAATTGGCTCAATATCCTCACTTGCAAGCGCAGAAAAAACAACGTTGATAGATTGATATATTGCTCCAGGCTCTGATTTTCTGCTGTCAACTAAGCTTTTGGGACTCCACAGTAGTTATGAGACCCAAAGGCGTTGTTTGCTTCTCACTATTCCAGCAGATATGACAAAGCAACTGATGATTCATCAATTTCAAGTCTTACTGACACCTGACTGAGAAAACACATTTCTACTTAGCAGTGATGAAACAAAGTTTCCAGATAAACCCGAGCAGCGCGGCGATCGCTATCTCCATTTTGAAGTAAAAACAAGGACAATGCTGCCGTCAATACACGGTTTTGATCCCAGTCTGGATGTGTTTCCAAGTAGTTTTTCAGCGACTCATGAAGTGTTTCAGGAATTTCTGTAAATATGCTAACTGTTGCATTCATTAGATTCGTCTCCTTTGAAGTTCTCCAATGGGGAAAACTTGCTTCTAGTAAGCCATAGTGGGAACAAACAGCCGTTGCATCCAAACCGGACAAAATTGCCCAACCTTGGTCATTTCTACCCAGAAAAGACTCTCCTAGAGATGCCATGCAATTTTTTCGTGTTTTTTGATACATTCAAATCGAGAACCCGTTTTGCGTGGAAGGTTGAGCACTTTTGTCTAATGTTTACCCCAACTCTTGGTCTGTCCGATCATCTGTGGCAACAGCTTAGGTAAATTGACACAGCAGTTCAACGGACTAAAAAAGCAAGCCGCATCATTTTGCGTCAAAAGGGGGTGGGTTTGTCAATGCTGCGAAATATTAAGAAGCAGTTCAGAAAAAATAAATCTTTACGAAAGAATCAGGGTTTCCAGCTATTTTTGTTATATTTTTTAATATAAACTCAGTTACTTAAGAACCCTGCTAACAAGAGAACGAAATCCCCAGTAACACGGCAAAAGCTTGTAACATCATGAAGCAGCTGTGGAAAATAGGAAAGTGTCTGTGGAAACTCTGTGGAATCAGTGAGGAAAATTCCAGTCAATGATAAGAATTACAAAAAATCTTAATTTTAGGTTTAGCTTACTCCGACAGAAGCCCCACATCCTACCCGCAGTCTCGGTGTGGGATGAATGACCGGGTAATGAATAACGAAAGCATCCCCGATTGAAGTTGATTACCACTCAACAAGTGAGTGGGGTGCTTGAGGCGGGGGTCTTACACGTAGAAAAATCAGCCGTCTAGCCCTAACGGGGCGCTCCGCTAACAAACAGTGAACAGTTAGAGACGTTCCACCGGAACGTCTCTACACATCTTGTGTATTTGGTTAAAGAAGAATTCGTATTCAGAATTCAGTTTTATCTATGGTTTCATTTAGTCACCATTATTAAGCTGACGTTGTAACTGTTTTATTGCTTGATACATTTCCGGTAAGCGACTGAGAATAGCTGACACCTTCAAGTACTGTTTATGCGGTAGCGCTGGACTTCCAGAGACAATTTCACCGGGTGCTATATCATTATGAATTCCAGCTTTTGCAGATGCGATCGCCCTGTCGCCAATCTTCACCTGATTGGTAATTCCTGACTGTCCAGCCAGGATAACACCATTACCAACTTTTACACCTCCTGCCATACCAGACTGACCTGCAATAGCACAACCGGCACCAATTTGGCAACTGTGACCAATTTGCACCAAATTGTCAATTTTCGTATTGCGACCTACCCGTGTTTCTCCCACGGCGGGGCGGTCAATAGCGCTATTGCAGCCGACTTCCACGCCATCTTCTAAAAGAGTGTAGCCGGATTGTTCCATTTTTACCCAACCAGTGGAACTGGGAACAAAGCCAAAGCCTTCTGAACCAATGACAACACCACTGTGAATCATACAATCTGCACCAATCTGACTCCGTTCATGGATAGTGCAATTAGCGTGTAAAGTTGTGCGATCGCCTATCTTAACATCAGGGTAAATCACCACATTGGGATGAATGCACACATCATCACCAATTTCTACTCCCTGCTGAATCACAACATGAGGACCAATATACACCTGTTTCCCAATTTTTGCTGTGGGGTGAACAACCGCGGTGGGGTGAATCTCTGGAGTAGGACGCCAGGGTTGGTAAAACAACGCAATAGCTTTCGCAAATAACAGTCGTGGTTCTGGCGTTGCGATCCAAACAATACCTCGTTCTTGTGCTTGTGTCTGTAAGATTTCATCTGGAGGTAAAATCAGAGCACTGGCACTGGTTTTACTGACCATAGAAGCAAATTTTGCTCCTTCAATGTAACTGAGAGTACCCATTGTCGCTTCATCAACTGCTGCGACTTCTGTAATTTCTGGGTCGTTCTCTTTATTGGAGGAAAGACTATTAGAGGAGGCGGCGTCACCAAGTTTTTCTAAAATGGCACTAAATTTCATGATTGTTTTTTCAGAAGTCCTTAAATATAGGCAAAATTATTGTCGCTTTTTATTAGGATTATGTTCTTTGCACGTAGATAAATAATATTTAACCTTTTGGTACAGAAGTTAATTTTAGGAAAATAAAACCGCAGATAAACGCAGCCCATAGCAGATAAATTATCTGTGTGCATCTGTGTACCCTGCGGGAAGCCGCCTCCCTTGTCTACATCTGCGGTTCCAAACATTCTACAATTATGTATTTGCAGCTAGGTATTAGCTTAACAAGTGACCTCTAAGAGCAAAGATTGAAGAGTGATGAGAGTTATTGCTTCAACAATAAATAGTATAATTTGCCATTGCCGCCTGTCACACCAGCGCGATCGCCGGCTAATTTGCCAGTTCCCATAAAATAATCAACTCGTCCTGGTCCTTTGATAGCGCTTCCTGTATCTTGGTCAAGCACATAGCGGCTCACAGTACGATACACAAGCTGTCCACTCCCAGTAGGATAAGGTAAACTGGTGTTAACCAATGCCAATGCTCCTGGAGGCATAACAGATTTATCAGTCGCAATAGAACGTTCTGGTGTTACTGGTACACGGATACTTCCTGTAGCAGGTGTACCATTAGTTTCCTGGAAAAAGACAAAGCGTTCCCACCGGGGCAGATAATTATTCATTTGGTTTGGATTCTGCTGAAAATACTGAATTAAAACTGGCATTGTCAAACCTTTTAAGGGGAGTTTTCCATCTTTCGCCAGTTCTCCTCCTATACTTGTCCAAGGGTAATCTGTTCCACCTGCATAACCCACAGATGTTATCTTGCCATCAGTTAACTTAAGCTGTGCAGAACCTTGGATTTGAACCATGTACGCATCTAAGCGGTTGCGAAGCCAAAATAACTCCAAACCATGTAACGGACTTTTATCCGCTAGTAAACCATCTTTTCCTTCCAAATCAACCCGTTTTGGGTGTGGTTTCGCCCATTTGTCAAAGTCGGGTGGTCGTCGATAAACGGGATACTTATAAACTGAAGTGCGTACGCGACTGGCGAGATAAACAGGCTCGTAATAAGCAGTAAACTTCACACTACCATTGCCATCGTTCCCGACTGACTGGTAAAAGACAAACTCCCGATGAACAGCAGCTTGCAGTTGTGCTGGTGACTTACTGCTCACAACCAATTGGCGGAAACGTAGCAAACTACGACGAACGCGAGCAAGGGTTATCTCCTTAATAGGATAATTCTGATACGTTGTTATGGCTTTATCAGTGGTCAGGTAACGCAAGCTATGATCTATCGCTGTTAAGAGTGCGTTGCGATCGCCCTTTAGGCGGCTAAGAACTGGAGCATCGCCCTTTAGGCGGCTCCCTCTGGGAGCATCGTCTCCTTTCCCATTTGCATCCCAAATTTGCTCATCCCAACCCAAGCAACTGTATGAGGAGTTACAGGCTGTTGCGACATCTACTGGAACCAATGGTGATAGAACCTGCTGAGGTTGGCTTGGTTGTGGCGGTGGCAAAATCTCAGGTTGACCTGGGACTGGTATTGGTATCGGTGGTAAGCTAGGCATCTGCTGAGCAAATACCGACCAAACCGGATGAACGAGAGCAATTCCTAGACTCAAGGAAACCAAAGCAAGCGTTTTTCTCATGATTTAGGTAAATCTTTCCACTTCTGAAATTCTTAAATTATTGGAAAACGGACTTCTTAACGGTGACCACTTTCCAGTAGAAGGTGTACGGCGTACTCATCTGGTGTTTTGGGCATCATGTTGAATAATTTAAAGCACATCCAACCCATTGTTAACCAAACAACCCTCAAATGAGAAGGGGATTAGGGGAAGTAGCGGCTTATCTTCCTCATTTCGATGCCAGTCGCACGCCAATCCCCTCAACGGAAAGAACTTTCGTACGGGGCTGGCTCCTCATCTCCCTATTTGTCGGCTATGACGGTTGCTATCCCAGAAACAGTTCCCGAGAAGAGAAAGTGTGGCACTCAAGGAGCAATGGAGTGATTATCAAAGCTTTGGTTATGGCTCAAATGTTGCTAATATTTAACAATCACTGAGTAATAACTCATTGACGACAAGGATGTTTGTGATAGAAATAGCAGACATTAACAACATTTTCTAAACATTAGTTTGCTTAATAAAGTAAACTTTAATTTCAACAAGAACAACTAAAATTCAACACATGCTAATTTAAGAATTGAAGCTAAGAAGCTTCCCTGGCAGATCAAACAGCTAGATGAAAATAAGTAAAGAGGTAAAATACGCTGTTGAACCTAACATCTGTCTCGCAACAACACAGCAACACCCAAGTCGAATGGTGATATTTCCTCAAGTGTAGAGACACAGAGGGCGCTGTAACTGAGGGCAATCGCTCAAAAGAGTGATAAACTCGGTACATCCCTGGCTAGAATGAACAAAGAGAGGAAATCACTCATCTAGTAGAAGTTTGGGTGTTGTTGTCATTTAACTTCTTGCATTCAAACGTTGAATTTTATATTGAGGGTAGTGGTGGTTATTGTATCGCTAATATTGACTTGATTAGTCATGAAATATATTTCACAAAGCCGGCTGTATTAGCGCAGTTAGAACCCACAATTTTTTTATGCCATCAAGGGGTTCTTGCTTGAAAATAGAACTCACGCTCCTCATCTGGGAAAAAATCTTTTTCATGGCAAGGTTCGTGGGGAGCATCCCAATTTGGCAAAAATAAAGGGAGAAAGACTATTCGCGAGTATTTATCGCGAATAGTCTTTGTGCTTCAATTCTCTGGTTTTTCTTCCTCCTGCTCATCACCAGAACTGATATCGAGCAAGCAATCGTCAAGAGAATGAATAATCTTCTGTATCTCATCCCAAACAGAACGTCTAAAAACTTCGTGTAGGACGTGGGGCTTCTTTTGGTTTCAGCTAAATTCTGACCAATAATTCCTAAATGGTACAAGCCCCCAGATTTATCTATGGGGTCAATTCCATTATCACGCCACATGCTACAACGGAGGGAACCTCAACGCCAGATACCTACGGAGGGAAACCCTCCTGCAGTACTGGCTCCGCAACGCAGTGGCTCCAAAATCTAAAATCCAAAATTGTTTGACTGAATTCTTCTCAAGAAAAAATCTGTATAAAGGTAGATGTAATGAAATGTCAAAATGAGAAGCATAAAAGACTAGGGTAAAAAACAATAGTTTTCAGCAAACACCAAACACTACCGCGCTAGATAGATGCGGTTACAAAGCCTTCAATGTTACAAGTCAACCGCTTGCGCCAACAAAGTCCATGTAAAGTCTCTTCACATTCACTGGTTACACAAGCTGCAAGTGCAATTACCATCTTGGTCGGCTGCTTGGTATTGCTTGGCTGGTGGCTTGACCTAGAGTCTTTCAAAAACTTCTTCTGGTTAAGTATAGTGACCATGAAGGCAAATGCAGCTGTGTGCTTTATTTTGTCTGGCATATCCCTATGGTTGTCCCAAACAAGAGTAGGGAGAGATAAGGAAGTCACATCCCCCAGCCTACGGCTCTCTAGCCCCGTAGGGGGCGCGGAGCTAACGCTAACATCTCCCTTATCCCCCTCATTCTTGTCCAGGGTGTGTGCATCAACAGTGCTCGTTATTGCTTTACTCACACTCAGTCAATATATATTCGGCTGGAACTTCGGTATAGATGAACTGCTATTTCATGACTCGCCAAACGCTTTGATGACATCCCATCCGGGACGAATGGGATTGAACACAGCACTGAATTTTTTAGTTATTGGTAGAGCCTTGGAGCTTGTGGGTCAACCAAAAACTCGCCGTAGCTTTTGGTATGCGCAAGTTTTCGCCCTCATTGCTGCTGTGATATCCTTGCAGGTTATTATCGGCTATGCTTACAGAGTTGAAATCCTTTACGACTTTCGCCCTTACAGCACATCAATGGCGTTACACACAGCACTGACATTTACTGTGCTCTGTGCAGGTGTTATGTGGACTCATCCCGAACAAGGGGTGATGCAGATAGTTACAAGCGATACTTACGGCGGGATGCTAGCACGTCGGTTGTTACTCGCGGCGATCGCCGTACCTTTATCACTGGGGTGGTTGATTCTGCAAGGACAAAGAGCAGGATTTTATGAGCCAGCGTTTGCAGTAGCCCTGCTTGTGGTTGTGCTTATTGTTAGCTTCTGCGTTTTGATATGGGAAAGTGTAGCGGCGCTGGAACGGTTGGGAATTCAGCGTGATCGCGTTAAAGAAGCTCTAAGAGCAAATGAAGAGAAGCTCAATAGTTTTGTAGATGCGAACATTATCGGCATTCTTTTTGGCGACATTCACGGTCATGTCCGCAAGGCAAACGACGAATTTCTACGGATGATAGGCTACTCGCGAGAGGACTTACAAGCAGATAAAATCAGGTGGATTGACATTACACCACCGGAATATTTGCCTCTAGATGAAGAACACATTGCTGAAGCTGCAGAGAAAGGTGCTTGTACGCCCTACGAAAAAGAGTACATCCGTAAGGATGGTAGTCGTATTCCTATTTTAATAGGTTACGCGTTGTTGGGCGAAAAGCGCGAGGAGTCGGTCGCATTTATCTTAGATTTGAGCGATCGCAAACAGGCGGAGCAAGCGCTACATCAAAGCGAAGAACGATTTCGGTTGGCGCTTGATAATATCCCTGATGTTTTTGCCATCTACGATGCTCAACGGCGGTTGCAGTTTGTCAATACAGCCGCATTACAGCGCATGAAAAAGCCAAAAGAAGAAATTCTCGGACGAACTGACGAGGAAATTCTACCTCCTGAGGCAACACAAGCTTATCTTTCCACTTTAATTAAGGCGCAAGAAACACGCACTTTACAGACAACAGAAGCCACAATCACCCTACCAGATTACGGCACCTTCACCACAGAAATTAAATATCTGCCGCTCTTAAATGCAAAGGGTGAAATAGAACAAATTTTGGCATTTACGAACGACATCACAGAGCGTAAACAGGTGGAGGAAACACTCCGTAATCAGCAAAAATGGCTGGAAGATTTGCTCAACTTAATGCCAATGCCAATGCTGTTAATAGAACCAGAAACAGCAAAGGTCACTTTTGCAAATCAAGCCGCTGATGAAGTGGCTGGGGGCAAATTTCCCAAGGCAGAATCAACCGAAGATTATAGCACTTATTACTACTCCACTGACGCAGCAGGAAATACTATTCCAGTAGAACAGGCTCCTGGGATAAGGGTTGCCCGTGGTGAACAGATTGAGGGCTTTGAACTTGATTGGCACACTCCAGTCGGTGTCCGCTCTCTGCTAATATTTGCTGATACTTTAAACGCAATGCATGGTCATCCAGCGACCTGTGTTTTGGTATTTCAAGACATTACCAATCTCAAGAGTGTGGAAAAAGCTCTTTCATTGGGATATAAAAGACTCCATTTGTTATTCAACACAGCAAGTGATTTACTATCAAGTCAGCAACCTGTGGCATTGATAGATAGTTTGTTTAGAAAACTCTCGGAACAAATTCGTTTAGATGTTTACTTTAATTATTTAGTTCATGAAAATAAGCAGATATTGCAACTAGCATCCTATAGTGGTGTGACAGAGGAACAGGCAAAAGAAGTTGAGTGGCTGAAATTTGGTCAAGCAGTGTGCGGTACGACAGCCCAAGAACGCCGTTCAATAGCTCTGGAAGATGTGCAGAACTCAACAGATCCAAAGACAACGTTTATCCGCGCTATGGGTATTACAGCATATTACAGCTACCCGTTAATAGCGCAGGGACAACTTCTGGGGACTCTTGCTTTTGGTAGCCGCAGCTTAGCCAAATTTACTCAAAATGAACTGGGGATGATGCAAGCAGTGTGCGACCAAATTGCGATCGCAATGGAACGCGCTAGCTTGATTGCTTCTTTACAACAACAAACTGAACAGTTGAGAGAAGCAAACCGCATGAAAGATGAATTTTTGGCAATATTGTCCCACGAATTGCGATCGCCCCTCAACGCCATCCTTGGTTGGGCGCAGCTTTTGCGTTCCCGCCGCCAACTCGATCAAACTAAGGTAGCAAAAGCATTAGAAACCATAGAGCGAAATGCTAAAGCGCAGACGCAGCTCATTGAAGACTTACTAGATATCTCACGGATGATCAGAGGTAAGTTACGGCTTCATGTCCAGATTTATGACTTAGTTTCCATCATTGATGCTGCACTTGAAACCGTACGCTTAGCCGCTGAAGCAAAGAAAATCGATTTGAGCTTTTGTATTTTAGATAATGACTTGAACTGTACTGGAGAAAACCCAGAATTTTCTAATACTCAAAATTTCAATCAAAATTCCAATCAAAATCTCAATCAAAATTCCAATCAAAATTCCAAACTTGCGCCAAAACAACCTGATAATTTAAAAGCGAACATTCAAAAACCAAAATTCTTGATTTCTGGCGATGCAGAACGCTTGCAGCAGGTAATTTGGAATCTGCTATCTAACGCCATCAAGTTCACACCTCAAGCTGGTCGAGTAGAAGTGCAGCTTGGAGTCGTGACAGAAGATGATAAAGCAGATAAGGAAGACAAAGGAGTGGTATCCCCCTCATCCCCTTTAGTCCACACCCCACTCCATGCTCAAATCTCGGTCAGCGACACGGGTATCGGTATTAGTTCTGATTTTCTTCCTTACGTCTTTGACCGTTTTCGTCAAGCTGATAGTTCCAGTACAAGATCACATGGTGGACTGGGACTAGGTTTGGCAATTGTGCGTCATTTAGTAGAACTGCATGGTGGTACCATCCACGTAGAAAGTCCAGGTAAAGGACAAGGTACAACATTCACAGTTAAGTTACCGTTGGTGAATAATTTGGTGAATAATGCAGATGATCGAACAAGAGAACAAGGAGACAACCAAACAAGAGAAATCGTTCAACAACCGTTAGCGGACTCTGACTCTGAAATCTCAGAACCTCATATTTCCCTTGATGGTGTGCGGGTGTTAGTGGTGGATGACGAAGCTGATACTCGTGATTTTCTCACCACTGTACTGCAACAGTGCCAAGCCGAAGTTAAAGCAGTGGGGTCGGTGCAGGAAGCACTCGATACTATGACACAATGGAAACCAGATGTTTTGGTTAGTGATATTGGAATGCCCCAAGAGGATGGTTATTCTTTGATCCGCAAAGTGCGATCGCGCGAACGTACTGGAGAAATATCGCTTTCATCACAGCAAGGTGGAAAGATTCCAGCAGCAGCGTTAACAGCATATGCGAGACCAGAAGATAGAATGCGAGCTATTCAGGAAGGTTATCAGTTGCATTTGCCTAAACCTGTTGAGCCTGCTGAGTTAGCTACAGTCGTCGCTAGTCTTGTTGGACGTATGTGAACATTTCAAAATTTAAAAAACTAACAACGTGCAAAGAGCGCCAACTTCCGTGTGGTTCTGCAATAGTCTGATTGAGCTAGAATTTCCCCTTTTTATCTCAACTAATGCATAAGTTGATTTTGCTTGCACTTAACTAAAGAAGGAAGGACAGCAAATGAGTCTGGTTTACATAATCAGATTTTTGTCAATGCGTAACGTAAGTCCTAGAATTTACACTTGCAAAAGCTGTATCCGAAATAGACTCTTTAACAGTTGTATTCAAAATTAAGTCGTTAAGAAGGTTATAAAAACTTCAAAAAATTCACTCTCTTGTGTGCCATGTTATCTATGACACACTCTTTGGTTTAGCTATTTGTCATTGTCTGCATAATATTGCAGACAATGAATGTACATATTTTCAACTCAAATGAATTGCAAAAACTATTGTAAAAAGTAAAGTGTATCTCATGGTCACCACAACCAAAATATCGACAATATCGGGAAAAATACCAGTTAAACAACAGAAGATAAATAACCTTGAGTTACATGATTCTCAGCGAGGTTATTTTTTCCAAGAAGTTATTGAAGGGTTACAAGACGGTATTGTCCTCTTAAACGAGACGGGCGAACTCATTCATGCAAACACATCTGCTTGTCATATTTTTTCTCAAATTAATCAAGATAGTTCCAATTCAAATTGTGTACCACCTGCTATCTGGTGCATTTGCAAAACCTTACTAGAAAATCGTAGCCTTGTGCCCAATAAAGCTATCATTCTCTCTAATGAAATTAGAGTCAATAGGTCAAAAGTGTTTTGTGTTTGTGCAAAATGGCTTAATTTGGAAAAATTTCATCACTCTTACCTATTAGTTATAATAGAAAATAAGTATGAGTCTTTGAAAAATATTGCACTTGCTGAAGTCAAAAAATACGAGTTAACGCCACGAGAAGCAGAGATTTGGTGTCTTTATCAAGAAAAATTTAGCTACAAAGAGATTGCTACTCAGCTTTACATTTCTATAAATACGGTAAAAAAGCACATGAGAAACATTCATGCAAAGCGCCAAGCCTTTTTAAATTGTGAAGTTTAAGCTTTTTTAGCAATTAAAATTCATTCCATGAAAAGAAAATATGATTTTTTATTTTTTGACATTTCCTCCTTCCAGTTTTAACTGGTATAATTACTTTTTGATAGATAAATTTTCTCTTGATTTGAAATTTTACTTACCACATTCGGGATTTTTTTGGAGACAAAGCAGCATATTAAACATCTTTCGTTCTAAATCTTTATTACTTTGTAACTGTTGAGTAATTGTGTTGAATCTATCACTATCAAGGCCGTTCTCTTTAGCTACTATTTGATAACGTTTGCAGTAATTCACAGCAATCTCTTTTGCTTTGCCAGGAAGACCACTTAAGCTATTGTTATCATTACAAACAATCTTGGGAACATCTCCATTCCCTATAATTTTTTTTATTTCATCAAAGGCTTGCTGACGCTCCGGTTCCATTTTCAACAAAGCTCTAGCATAACTTCTAAGTTCACTAGGATTAACTGTTTGTGGAGCTTGAGCATCGATTTTATAACTCAAAACGAAAGCACTAGAAACCAAACTTACAGTTGCAATAGCACCAACAAACAAAGACTGAGAAAGCATCCGAATTAAACTAGGTCGCAAAAAGCGATGATAATATCTTTTCATTTGTTTTATGAAACAACTACAGTCGGGATATCTTAATCACTGTGAATTATTTTAAGAGTGAGAAGTTCCAGAAAACACTCAAACCATCAAATGTTTGTTTTTCTTGTTAAAATCCGGCAAATGTTTGTTGTTTTTGTTAAGTTCCTCGACATACTTGACAAAGCTCTATGACTTTAGTCTGTAGTGCTGACATCTCTGAGGCTCCTTGTTTAAGACAAACTTCTAAATCTAACAATATAGGTAAAGTGGCAATAAGTTGCTCTACAGAAACAGATTGAATTTCTTTTTGTAGATAGTAAATGCGATTGGGGTTGCCTATCTCCGCAGCTTTGGCAATAACTTGGGGATTGCGCTCACCACTTTCTACCATGAGCTTGATCCATAACCAAGTACGAAATTGACCAATAAGCGTAGCAACAACTCGCAAAGGTGGTTCACAAGCATTGATAAGATCGGTTAATATCGCTAAAGCTTTAGCTGTGTCAGCTGTTCTGATTGCCGCTGCTAATTGTAGGTTATTTTGAGTTGTATTTCGGACTAACTGAGCAACAGCGTCTGTGTTCAAAGGTTGATCGCTGCCTTCAGCGTAAAGCCGTAATTTCTCTAATTCATTGTAGAGAAGACGTGTATCATTACCTACAGCATCCGCCAACATCTCTACACTCGAATGAGTCAATTTCACTCCTACTGTTTGAGCAGCTTGACTAACAGACTGCACTAGGAGTTCCGTCTTCCAAGGTGGAATTAAAGAAAATTCTCGGAATTCAGCAAATTTTTTCAAAATTTTAGTTGATTTCAAGCGTTCGTCTGGTTTGCGACTGCTCGTGAGCAATAAATATGAATCTTCGGGGATAACTGGCAAGGTTCGCTCCAGTTCTGATAACACATTATCTGAGCATTGCTGGCAGAGGGTGGTATTCGCAAGCCATACCAAGCGTCCACCAGTGCCAAAAGGTGGTGTCATCACTTGATTAAATGCTTGGATCGGAGCATCTGGTAAATCTGGAGGTAGTACTGTGTAGTTAAAACTTGTCCATAGGGGATCTAGGACGCGATCGCGTACAAGAGCGATCGCCTTTTCCATAGCAAAATCGTCCTCACCCCAGTAAAAGTAGACTGGCATAGGGAAGCTCACTGTTATTAGACGAGGAAGTAGGGGGAGCAGGGGAGCAGGGGGGAGCAGGGGGAGTTCTGAGAAAGGGAGAGGAAAAGCTAATATCGATGAGTTTTTCTTCCCCTCAGCACCCTTCTCCCTACCCCGTTTCCCCCTCTTCTTCCTCCAGAACCCTCCAAAACCCTTCTCATCACCCTACCACCTCAGAAAAGCTAAATACTTTTTAAATCGCTTATTCAATGCAGGTCGTTTTGCCTACAATCAATAAGCATGGAGTTCGAGGATATGAACATTGGACGACAAATATCAAATTTACTTAAATCGTTTAGCGCGGATGACGCTATCAGAAGCGTACAGAACTCAAGTCCAGCATATCCAAACATCTTCTAAATTTCAGCCGCATTCAGAACAAGGAAGGCAAGCAGTACCTTTTCCAGGGTATACAGTGATCACCCCACCTTGGGAAGAAGAAACAGACAACTCTACTTTCTACGCACACTTACAGGGTTACCAACAGGAGCTTTTACAACTATCTGCCAACTCTGATTGGATTGTGCTTGTACCTCCTGCTAGCTTTCATTTAACTTTAGCGGACTTGATTTGGGACAGTGCTTACTATGATGCTCAAAGAAAAAATCCAAAATTTGAAGAACAGCTATGCTCTTGCTTTGCGGACATCTTTAAGCAGTATCAACAATCTACGCAGGGGCAAATTCACCCCATTCGCTGGCAAATGCAGGGACTAGTCGTGATGCCAAGAGCTATAGGCGTTTGTTTGGTACCTCAAAATGAAGCCTGCTACGAGCAAATTATTAACTTGCGTCGAGCGATTTATCAAAATTCCAACTTGATGGCATTGGGGATTGAGCAACATTATCACTTCACCGCTCATGTGACATTGGGCTATTTTGGAGAGATTGCGCCTAATCTAGATCACGAGCACCTTACGACTATGTTCTCTCAGTTGAATCAGCAATGGACACAGAACTCCCCAGAATTGATTATACAACGTGCCGAACTACGGAAATTTGACGACATGACGCGCTATTATCGCGAACCAAACTGGCCAATTTTAAACTTTTTGAAAACTTTTTGAAAACTTTTTGAAAACTTTTTGAAACTAAGAACAGGTTACAGTTTTTCTCTGTTCCCTGTTCCCTGTGCTTTTGACTTAACTAGCTAGAAGGGTCTTTTGCAAAGGCGTCCAACAAAAAGCGCGATCACCACCCCTTTCAATGACCACTTTTACTCGTGGTTCTAAGCTAGGTAAAGTCGCCAAAAATTCAACTTCCTCATTGGAAAGAATATGCCCTTCGATGAGCCACAACACCAAGCCTTTTGATTTGGGTGGAAGCTGTTCGAGTTGAGAGCTAAGAATGGGCGGCACATAATATACATGACCTACTGCCGCACCACTACTAGTACTTTTTTTGCCAAGATGAGGAGGTCTTACACCATGAACTCTTGTGAGATAGGCAGCGATATCGCCTAATCCCTTTGCAGTCAGATCGAGAGTGACATAACCTGCTGCACGCAGTCGGCGTCTGTAACGACCTTCAAAACCTCCTTCTAGAGGTGCGTAAACACCAAGAGCGCCAAATTTCTCCAAATCTCGAATGAAAGCGTTGCCAGTGGTAATGAGTGCCATAAATTAATTTTTGTTCTATCCCACTTCGATATCTCTATTATTGACCGAAAATTGGAGGGCGCAAGCGTGACTCATCGGTGGGGTCAGCTCGTTCGCATAGCGTGCTTACTAGGCTTAGGCGAATTTATTCGCCGTCAGACTTCTTTAATTGCAACTGAATATACTGTTTTATTGTTTCTAGCGGCGCTGCTACACGCTAAAGCAAAAAACGCTTGAAACAAATTTGTAGACAAATATAAATCAATGATCTATATTATTAGATTGTGACCAAAAAATTAGATAAGTAACCGTCTGATGGATATTTCCCCCTAGTGTTAGCATCAAAAACTGATGAGTAACGTTCCGAGTCGGATAAACTAGTAGAAATTGATAAAAGACTGGTAAACTGTAAAAGCTACGAGGGCAACTTAGGAGTGGTTGGTTAAAAAATCAACGCCAACCTTGAGAATAGACTGCATTCACTCCTGAACCTCAAGACAACGAGGAAAAGCCTTAAACAAGTTTCAACAACTATTTGAGGTTATTGATGAAGTAGGAGTTGAGCAGTCGTGTTGGTTTGTAGCATTGCATAAATCTCAGCCAACGGATACTGGGCAGCAAGCTGCCCAAGTCCTACTACAACAAGGTGCCAGAGCAATTGCTTGGATGAAGGCATTGCTGCACAAAGCGCAAAGCACCAAAAGCCTTGCACTAAGTTCAAGAGTTGTCCCTTCCGAAAAAGAAGGCTCTTTTGGGTTTTCTGGTAACAAGTACAAAGTAAACGGATTCATCAAACAGTATGGACTCTGAGTGAAGACCCAAAGAAGTTGCAGTTGTCACAACCTGACCAGCTCGACTTCAGAGGTCAGTCCAAAAAAAAATTGGAACTCGTCCTGAGGAGCGTTCACAAAGTGTGTCCTTGAGAATCCGATGTCAACAAAAAGCAAATAAGGAGAGCCAGTAACTGTGTCTGTAGGTATTCTCGGCACCAAGCTGGGCATGACCCAAATATTTGACGAAGCAGGAATCGCTATTTCTGTCACCGTCATTCAAGCGGGACCATGCACCGTTACCCAAGTAAAAACAAAACAGACCGACGGTTACTCCGCCATCCAAGTAGGTTATGGCGAAGTCAAGCCAAAGGCGCTGAACAAACCACTGTTGGGACACCTTGCCAAATCGTCTGCCCCAGCATTGCGTCATTTGAAAGAGTATCGCATAGATAACGAGAGCGAATATGCTTTAGGTCAACAAATTAAAGCTGATATTTTTAGTACAGGTCAAACTGTAGACATCATCGGTACAAGTATTGGTCGCGGTTTTGCTGGTAACCAAAAACGCAACAACTTTGGTCGAGGACCGATGTCGCACGGTTCAAAAAACCATAGAGAGCCAGGTTCGATTGGTGCGGGTACAACTCCCGGTCGTGTTTATCCAGGTAAGAGGATGGCAGGACGTTTGGGTGGTAGCCGCGTCACAATCCGCAAACTGACTGTGGTACGAGTAGACCCAGAACGCAACTTAATACTTATCAAGGGAAGTGTTCCTGGTAAACCAGGTGGTTTAGTAGATATTGTCCCTGCAAACGTAGTTGGTAAAAAATCGTAACTCATGAGTCATTTCACTCTAGTTATTTCTGTTGTCCTGTACAAATGACTAATGACTAATGACTAATGACTAATGATTAATGACTAAGGATAAAAAATGTTTGAGTGTATAGTCAAAAATTGGCAAGGAGAACAAGTCGGACAAAAAACGTTCGACTTCAAAGTTGCCAAAGAAAAACGGCATCTCATGTCGTCCATCGAGCCTTGGTAAGACAAATGACCAATGCCCGCCAAGGAACTGCGAGTACCAAAACCCGTTCTGAAGTCAGAGGTGGCGGTCGTAAACCTTGGCGACAAAAAGGAACTGGTCGTGCGCGTGCTGGTTCTATTCGTTCACCGTTGTGGCGTGGTGGTGGTGTCATCTTTGGACCAAAACCACGAGAATATAACATCAAGATGAACCGCAAAGAACGGCGTTTAGCTTTGCGAACAGCTTTTGCCAGTCGGATTGACGATTTAATTATCGTTGAAGAATTTGGAGATCAGATTCAGCGTCCCAAGACGAAAGAATTGGTGGGAGCGATCGCCCGTTGGGGGTCAGAACCAGAACAGCAAACCTTGTTAATCTTGTCTGAACGGATAGAAAACGTCTATTTGTCAGCTCGTAACGTAGCAAATCTGAAGCTGATAGGAGCTGACCAGTTAAACGTTTACGATTTGCTGCACGCTGACAAGATTATTGTGACAGCATCAGCCTTAGAAAAAATTCAGGAGGTCTACAGTGACTAGATTTGACCCCCGCAACCTCCCCGACCTTGTACGTCGCCCAATACTGACTGAAAAAGCGACCATCTTAATGGAGCAAAATAAATACACTTTTGAAGTGACTCCAAAAGCAACCAAGCCACAAATCAGAGCGGCGATTGAAGATTTATTTGAAGTCAAAGTCGAAAAGGTCAACACCACTAAACCACCACGCAAAAAGAAGCGCGTTGGTAAGTTTCTTGGTTACAAGCCCCAATATAAAAAAGCCATTGTTACAGTGGCGTCTGGGGACGTAGAGAAGATTAGACAAGTTCTATTCCCAGAGGTTTAAAAAAATGGGTACTCGTTCTTATCGCCCTTACACCCCCAGTACTCGCCAAGTTACGATTTCTGACTTCTCAGAAATTACCAAAACCGAGCCAGAAAAATCGCTCACCGTATCGAAGCATCGCGCCAAAGGTAGAAATAATCAAGGGCGGATTACTGTTCGCCACAGAGGTGGTGGGCACAAACGTCTCTACCGTATCATCGACTTCAAAAGGGATAAGCGTGGTATTCCTGCCAAAGTGACGGCGATTGAATACGACCCCAACCGGAATGCCCGGATTGCCCTTTTGCAATACGAAGACGGCGAAAAGCGTTATATCCTTCAACCTAACGGTTTAAAAGTAGGGAGAACAATTGTTGCTGGTCCAGATGCTCCTATTGAAGATGGTAACGCTTTACCCTTGTCCAACATTCCCTTGGGTACCAGCGTTCACAACGTGGAATTAAAACCTGGTAAAGGCGGTCAAATCGTTCGCGCTGCTGGTGCAACTGCTCAAGTTGTGGCAAAAGAAGGTAGTTACGTAACACTCAAGTTGCCTTCTGGAGAAGTCCGGATGATCCGTCGTGAGTGCTACGCCACTGTTGGACAAGTTGGTAATATCGATGCCAGAAACTTGAGCGCGGGTAAAGCCGGTAGAACTCGCTGGAAGGGTCGCCGTCCTCAAGTCAGAGGTAGTGTAATGAACCCAGTGGACCACCCACACGGAGGTGGTGAAGGTAGGGCACCCATCGGTAGACCGGGACCTGTCACACCTTGGGGTAAGCCTGCTTTAGGTTTGAAGACACGCAAGCCCAAAAAAGCCAGTAGCAAGTTTATTGTGCGCCGTCGTCGTAAATCTTCTAAGCGCGGTCGTGGTGGTCGTGAATCTTAGAATTTTAGATTTTGGATTTTAGATTGGGAAGTTAATCCAAAATCCGAAATCCAAAATTGGTTCATTCAAAATCCAAAATCCAAAATAGAATTATGGGTCGTTCTCTAAAAAAAGGTCCTTTTGTTGCGGATCATCTCCTAACAAAAATTGAAAGGCTCAATGACGCCAACAGAAAGGAAGTTATTAAAACTTGGTCACGGGCTTCAACAATTTTGCCCCTTATGGTAGGTCATACCATCGCAGTTCACAATGGACGCCAACACGTTCCGATTTTTATCACTGACCAGATGGTAGGACATAAACTGGGCGAGTTCGCCCCCACGCGCACTTATAGAGGTCACGCCAAGAGTGACAAAAAATCAAGTAGATAGCCAACTCTCAAGAGTCCACCAGTTAAAAGTCAAAATGAGTGGTTCTTGACTCTTGACAAATGGAGAAAAACATGGCAATAGATACGACTGAAGTAAAAGCGATCGCCCGTTATGTACGTATGTCACCTTATAAAGTGCGTCGCGTACTTGACCAAATAAGAGGGCGTTCATACAGAGAAGCGCTCATCATCCTAGAATTCATGCCCTATCGCTCCTGTGAGCCGGTGTTGAAGGTTCTCAGAAGTGCTGCGGCCAATGCTGAACATAACGCTGGGCTAGACCGAAGTGAGCTTGTCATTACTCAAGCTTACGCGGATCAAGGTCCTGTGCTGAAACGGTTCCAACCGAGGGCGCAAGGTCGTGCTTACCAAATTCGCAAGCCAACGTGTCATATCACCGTGGCTGTTGCTGCTGACCCCACCGCAGCCCAATAAGAAATGACGTATAGGTACACGAGAAGAATTTTTATTTAGAGGAAGCATTTGTGGGACAGAAGATACATCCAGTAGGCTTTCGCTTGGGAGTGACCCAAGAGCATCAATCCCGATGGTTTGCTGACCCTAGCCGCTATCCAGAACTTCTACAAGAAGACCACAAACTTCGTCAATATATAGAACGAAAACTGGGTAGATACGCTCAAAACAACGCCGGAATTTCTGAGGTGCGGATTGATCGTAAAGCAGACCAAATTGATTTAGAAGTCCGTACAGCCCGACCTGGTGTTGTCGTAGGTCGAGGCGGACAAGGTATAGAAGCTTTACGTACTGGTCTCCAGCAACTGTTAGGTAGCAATCGTCAGATTCGCATTAACGTTGTTGAAGTCCAACGAGTTGATGCTGATGCTTACCTTATTTCTGAATACATTGCTCAACAACTCGAACGCCGCGTTTCCTTCCGGCGAGTCGTACGACAAGCCATTCAGCGTGCCCAACGTGCTGGCATACAAGGCATCAAAATTCAAGTCAGCGGACGGCTCAACGGGGCAGAAATTGCCCGGACAGAGTGGACTCGTGAAGGTAGAGTTCCTTTACATACCTTACGGGCTGACATTGATTACGCATACTGCACAGCAAAAACAGTTTACGGCATTCTCGGTATTAAAGTGTGGGTCTTCAAGGGAGAAATTATTCCTGGACAGGAACAAACACCTCCCCCAGCAATTCGCGAGCGCGATCGCGGTGATCGTGGTGATCGCGATCGCCCCTCCTCTCGCCGTCAACAACGCCGCCGCCAGCAATTTGAAGACCGCTCAAATGAAGGATAGTCATCAGTCATTAGTCATTCGTCATTAGCTATCTAACAAATAACTATTTAACAAAGGACTTTTGACAAAGGACGTTTGACAAAGGATAAATGACAAAGGACAAATCATGCTAAGTCCAAGAAGAACGAAATTCCGCAAACAACAGCGCGGACGAATGAATGGTCTAGCTTATCGGGGTAGCGACCTGAATTTTGGAGATTTTGCTTTGCAAGCTCTAGAACCCTGCTGGATCACCTCTCGTCAAATTGAGGCTTCTCGTCGAGCAATGACTCGTTACATCCGCCGGGGTGGCAAAATCTGGATTCGGATTTTCCCTGATAAACCAGTCACTATGCGTCCTGCAGAAACCCGGATGGGTTCCGGGAAAGGTTCGCCCGAATACTGGGTTGCAGTTGTCAAACCAGGACGAATTTTGTTTGAAATTGCAGGCGTTCCGGAAGCAACTGCTCGCGAAGCAATGCGTCTAGCGGCTTTCAAGTTACCTATTAAAACTAAGTTCATCACACGCTCCGAAGAGCAACAGCAGGTGTAGGTTATGCCTCTTCCTAAAATTTCAGAAGCTAGAGAATTAACTGACGAACAACTCGATCAAGAAATTGTCGCTGTCAAAAAGCAACTCTTCCAGTTGCGCTTGCAACAAGCAACCAGACAACTCGACAAACCCCACCAGTTCAGACATGCTCGCCACCGTCTGGCTCAATTAATGACTGTAGAAGCAGAGCGCAAACGCGCTTCCTTAAGTCAAAGCGCTAAAGAATCAGAGTAGGAGATTATGGCAGTAAAAGAACGAGTTGGCTTGGTCGTGAGCGACAAAATGCAAAAACGGTGGTAGTCGCTATCGAAAACCGCGCTCCCCATCCGAAATACGGCAAAATCGTCGTGCGAACCCAGCGCTATAAGGTGCATGATGAAGAAAATAAGTGCAAAGTAGGCGATCGCGTTCGTATTCAGGAAACGCGACCCCTGAGTAAAACCAAGCGCTGGAAAGTCACAGAAATCCTGAATACAAAACTTAGCTAAAGATTATTGTTGTTAGGTCGCTAACAACACAAAAAAGGGAGAACAATTGTGATTCAGCCCCAAACTTACCTTAATGTTGCAGATAATAGCGGTGCCCGCAAACTCATGTGCATTCGCGTATTAGGAGCTGGTAACCGCCGTTACGGCTTCATAGGCGATCGGATTATCGCCGTCGTTAAAGACGCTCAGCCAAACATGGCTGTGAAGAAGTCTGATGTTGTAGAAGCAGTCATCGTCCGCACTCGTCATCATATCAATCGAGATAGCGGCATGAGTATTCGTTTTGACGATAATGCCGCAGTTATCATCAACAAAGATGGTAACCCCAGAGGAACACGGGTTTTTGGACCAGTCGCACGGGAACTACGTGATAAAAACTTTACCAAAATTGTGTCCCTGGCTCCGGAGGTGCTGTAATGGCAAGCAAGAAAAAAGATCAACCAAGATTTTTGAAAATGCACGTCAAAACAGGAGATACTGTGCAAGTCATTGCTGGGAAAGACAAAGGCAAAGTTGGTGAAATTATCAAAACACTTCCCCAAGAAAGTAAAGTTCTTGTCAAAGGTGTCAATATTAAAACTAAGCACGTCAAACCTCAGCAAGAAGGGGAATCTGGTCGTATTATGACTCAGGAATACCCAATCCATAGTTCCAATGTCATGCTCTATTCCACCAAACAAAACGTTGCCAGCCGCATCTGCTACACTTTCACCGAAGAAGGTAAGAAAGTTAGAATGCTTAAAAAAACTGGCGAAATTCTAGATAAATAGTGAGTCACTGTGGTGGACAAGTCTCCCAGCATATAGACGCCCGCCAGAAGGCTTCCCGTAGGGTAGCAAGTGGCGTTAGCGCCGCGTCTTTGCAGGAGAGACCCTTTGGGTCATTAGTCATTAGTAAAAAAACAATAGACAATAGACAAAGACTAAGGACAATCGTCCCTGACCAAGCCCAGGGAGAAAAAGGACAAAAAACTATGGCAACAACAAGACTGAAAACTCTATACAAAGAGACCATTGTCCCCAAACTGATACAACAGTTTCAGTACACTAACATTCATCAAGTCCCGAAGTTGGTGAAAGTTACGGTTAACAGGGGTTTGGGGGAAGCATCTCAAAATGCGAAAGCGTTGGAAGCGTCTTTAAGCGAGATTGCGCTGATTACGGGTCAAAAACCTGTTGTGACGCGGGCGAAAAAGGCGATCGCGGGCTTCAAAATTCGTCAAGGCATGCCAGTTGGTATCATGGTGACCTTAAGAAGCGAAAGAATGTACGCCTTTCTCGATCGTCTCATCAATCTGTCATTACCAAGAATCCGAGATTTTCGCGGTATTAGTCCCAAAAGCTTTGATGGTCGCGGCAATTATACTTTAGGCGTCAGAGAGCAACTCATTTTTCCAGAAATTGAGTATGACAGAATTGACCAAATTCGTGGTATGGATATTTCCATCATCACCACGGCAAAGAATGACGAAGAAGGTCGCGCCTTACTTAAAGAAATGGGAATGCCCTTTCGGGATCAATAAGTTCATCTAAAGAGGAAACGATGGCGGTTAACGACACAATTGCAGATATGCTCACGCGCATCCGCAATGCGAACATGGCGCGGCATCAAACAACACAAGTGCCATCCACAAAAATGACTCGTAGCATTGCAAAAGTGCTGCGCGAAGAAGGTTTTATTGGTGAGTTTGAAGAAGCAGGAGAAGGAGTGAAGCGCAATCTGGTGATTGCTTTGAAATACAAAGGCAAAAATCGCCAGCCTCTGATCACTGCCCTTAAGCGGGTGAGTAAACCTGGTTTGCGCGTTTATTCCAATAAAAAAGAACTACCAAGGGTACTAGGCGGTATCGGTATTGCCATTATTTCTACATCAAGTGGCATTATGACTGACCGGGAAGCACGGCGTCAGAATTTGGGTGGTGAAGTACTGTGCTACGTTTGGTAGTCATTAGTCATTAATTATTGACTTTTCGACTCAAGACTTAGAACTCAGGACTCAAGACTCAATAAGAAAGGACAAAAAGTTATGTCTCGAATTGGTAAACGCCCAATTACAATCCCCGCCAAGGTGCAAGTGACCATTGATGGCACAAAAGTGCTTGTCAAAGGTCCTAAAGGTGAACTTTTTCGCGACTTGCCTCCCCATGTGATAGTCTCCCAAGAAGGAGAAATATTGCAAGTCAATCGTCGCGATGATTCTCGTACATCCCGCCAAATGCACGGTTTATGCCGCACCTTGGTTGCCAATATGGTTGAGGGAGTTTCCACAGGGTTTCAACGTCGTTTGGAAATTCAAGGAGTTGGCTACCGAGCACAAGTTCAAGGTCGTAACCTGGTTTTGAACATGGGCTACAGCCATCAAGTACAAATTACTCCACCTGAAGGAATTCAGTTTGCTGTTGAAAATAATACCAACGTTATTGTCAGCGGCTATGACAAAGAAGTTGTTGGCAATACAGCAGCCAAGATTCGTGCTGTTCGCCCACCAGAGCCTTACAAAGGCAAAGGTATTCGTTACGCTGGTGAAGTGGTCAGACGTAAAGCTGGTAAGACTGGTAAGAGTGGTAAGAAGTAAAAATGAAAAGTACTCGTAGAGAATCTAGGGAGCGTCGCCATAGACGCATTCGTGGCAAAGTTGATGGTTCTTCCGACCGTCCACGGTTAGCTATATTTCGCTCCCACCAACATATCTATGCTCAGGTCATTGATGATACCAAGCATCATACCTTGGTGGCAGCCTCAACTTTAGAACCAGAGTTGAAATCTGTATTAGCTTCGAGTTCAAACTGCCAAGCTTCAGTAGAAGTCGGCAAATTGATCGCAGTTCGCTCTTTAGAAAAAGGTATCACCCAAGTCGTCTTTGACCGAGGTGGCAATCTTTACCACGGTCGCGTCAAAGCATTAGCAGAAGCAGCTCGCGAAGCTGGTTTAGATTTCTAAATGAGTTATTGAACATGAGTTATTGATCATTAGTCATTAGTCAAAAAGGACACATGACCAAAGACAAAGGACAAATGACAATTGACTTGTAACACGAGGTAATTAAAATGGCAACTGGTCGTCGTAAAGCTAACCGTACAAAAAAAGAAGAAATCACCTGGCAAGAGCGGGTTATCCAAATCCGACGGGTCAGTAAAGTCGTCAAGGGAGGTAAAAAACTAAGCTTCCGGGCAATCGTTGTTGTGGGTAACGAACGCGGTCAAGTTGGTGTAGGAGTAGGCAAAGCCTCAGATGTCATTGGTGCTGTGAAAAAAGGTGTCGCTGATGGCAAAAAGCATCTCATTGAAATTCCTATGACCAAATCCAACTCCATACCCCATCCTATTAATGGCATTGGTGGTGGTGCTAAGGTTATCATGCGACCGGCTGCACCTGGTACTGGAGTTATTGCTGGTGGTGCTGTGCGTACAGTACTAGAATTAGCAGGAGTTCGTAATATCCTAGCTAAGCAACTCGGATCAAACAATCCTCTCAATAATGCAAGAGCTGCTGTTAATGCTTTATCTACTTTGCGGACTTTTGCAGAAGTCGCTGAAGACCGGGGTATTCCTGTTGAAAATCTCTATATTTAGTCATGAGTCATTGGTCATTAGTCCTTAGTAGATGACAAGTGACTCATGACAAATGACAAACGACAAATTTTACATAAGGTTTCAATTATGAGACTCACTGATGTTCGTCCTCAAAAAGGCTCAAAAAAACGCCCTCGTCGTTTAGGTAGAGGTGTTTCTGCCGGTCAGGGTGCTAGTGCTGGTAAGGGTATGCGTGGTCAAAAAGCACGTTCAGGCGGTAGCACACGACCCGGATTTGAAGGTGGTCAACAGCCATTGTACCGCCGCATACCCAAGTTAAAGGGCTTCCCTCTCGTTAATCGTAAGAAGTACACTACGATTAATGTAGAAAAGCTAGCCTCCCTCCCTGCAAATACAGAAGTCACACTGACCTCGTTAAAAGAAGCAGGTATCCTTACTGCTGTTCGAGGACCTTTGAAAATTTTAGGGGATGGGGAATTGGGCGTTCCGCTCAAGGTGCAAGCGGCAGCTTTTACAGGTACAGCTCGTAGCAAAATTGAGGCGGCTGGTGGAAGTTGCGAAGTATTAGAGTGAGCTAGAACAGCACACCTATGACAGATCCTACTCCAATCTAGCGCCTTACTTAACTAGCAAGGTAGCCCTTTATGATCAGTCGAGACAAAGCCCCAACGGCTCAAGAAACTTTTATGCAGATGGCGCAAGCAGCAGGGCTGCGAGGTCGGCTGCTTGTGACTTTAGGTATTTTATTTTTGATTCGTCTGGGCATACATTTGCCAATACCAGGTATTAATCGAGATGAGTTTGCCAGAGCCATCCAAGGTAATAACCAGATATTAAGCTTTTTGGATATCTTTTCTGGAGGTGGACTCTCTGCTTTGGGAGTCTTTGCCTTGGGTATTTTGCCTTACATTAATGCCTCAATTATCATCCAATTGCTTACCGCTGCCATCCCAGCTTTAGAAAATTTACAGAAAAATGAAGGCGAAGCAGGACGGCGGAAGATTTCCCAGATTACACGCTATGTTTCTTTGGGTTGGGGGATTATTCAAAGTGTCTTCTTGGCATCGTTCTGGCTTAAACCCTTTGCTCATAACTATGGACCGATTTTCGTGATTGAGACCGCGCTAGCTCTTGTTGCTGGTTCGATGTTTGTCATGTGGGCATCAGAAGTGATTACAGAGAGGGGCGTCGGCAATGGTGCATCTTTGTTGATTTTTGTCAATATTGTGGCAACACTGCCAAAATCTCTAGGCGACACAATCGATTTTGTACAAAGCGGAAACCGGGAAACAGTGGGTCGAGTTGTTGTGCTATTGCTGCTTTTCCTAGTCACGATTGTTGGTATTGTGTTTGTACAGGAAGGGATCCGCCGTATCCCAATTATTTCAGCGCGTCGCCAAGTCGGTAGACGAATTTTTGCAGAGCAGCGTAACTACCTGCCCTTGAGACTCAATCAAGGGGGTGTGATGCCAATTATCTTTGCTGCTGCGATTCTGAGTTTGCCACTGTTGGCAGAGAACTTTATCAGAAATCCAGAATATTCAAAAATTGTTAACACCTATCTCATACCTGGCGGTTCTGGGGCTTGGGTCTATGCCCTTGTCTACCTAGTTTCCATCGTGTTCTTCAGCTACTTCTATTCTTCATTGATTGTCAACCCAGTTGATGTCGCCCAGAACCTGAAGAAAATGGGTTCTAGTATTCCTGGTATTCGTCCGGGAAAAGCAACAAGCGAGTACATTGAGCGTGTGCTGAATCGATTAACTTTTTTAGGTGCTATCTTCTTGGGCTTGATTGCTATTATCCCTACCGCCGTTGAAAGTGCTTTAAATGTACGAACCTTTAGGGGACTAGGCGCTACCTCTTTGTTAATTCTGGTTGGTGTAGCGATTGATACGTCAAAGCAAATTCAAACCTACGTTATCTCTCAGCGCTATGAAGGAATGGTGAAACAGTAGTGACACGAGTAATCTTCTTGGGACCACCTGGAGCTGGTAAAGGAACTCAAGCTAAAACATTAGCTGACGATTGCAATATTCCTCATATTTCTACGGGTGACATACTGCGCCAAGCCCTCAAAGACCAAACTGCTTTGGGTGTTAAAGCTCAAAGTTATATGGATAAAGGTGAGTTGGTTCCTGACGATCTCGTACAGGAAATGGTACAGGAACGTCTGAGCCAAGTTGATACGAAATCAGGTTGGATTCTTGATGGCTTTCCCCGCACAGTCAGTCAAGCAGTTTTTTTAGAGGAATTACTGCGAAAGTTCAACCAGCATGGAGAAAAGGTCGTCAATCTGGAAGTGCCAGATGAAACTGTGATCGCGCGGTTGCTGGAGCGAGGTAGAAAAGATGACTCACAAGAGGTCATCCGTCGTCGCTTAGAAGTCTATCGCGCAGAAACGGCACCTTTGATTGACTTTTACAGCAGTCGCCAGATTCTCCTCAGTATCAACGGTAATCAGTCCCTAGAAGAAGTCACTGCTGAATTAAAAAAGGTCATTGCGTCTTAGAACGGGGGAGTAGGTGACAGGTTAAAGGTGACTACTTTTTCTCAATCCCTTGTACCCAGCACCCTATTCCCTGTCCCCCAAGCAGATGTATGTAAATCTTGGATAAGATATATTAATGAACTGTTGATATATTCTCCGAAATATGTTCTTTTGCAGACTAGAAGTCGTTGTAACTAAAGTAGGAGACTGTTGAGTTGAGGAAAAAACTTGTCTAAACAAGATTTGATAGAAATGGAAGGCACGGTCACCGAGTCCCTGCCAAATGCGATGTTTCGTGTTGATTTAGATAACGGCTTCAATGTCTTAGCTCACATTTCTGGCAAGATTCGCCGTAACTACATCAAAATCTTACCTGGCGATCGCGTCAAGGTGGAGTTAACACCTTACGATCTGACAAAAGGCAGGATTACTTATCGACTGCGTAAGAAATAGGTCACTTTCAAACTCTTCCTGGGAGGTTAAGCAAGACTATGTAGAAAATAATACCACAAAATCTTTTTTGGTATTTAACAATGAATTTTACTGATTAATTCATCATAAAATGTTATAATTCACCATTTGGAGTCAATAGAAAAGGCATGAAAGTTAGAGCCTCTGTCAAGAAAATCTGTGAAAAGTGTAACGTGATCAGACGTCGTGGTCGCGTCATGGTGATTTGTGTGAATCCCAAGCATAAGCAGCGCCAAGGATAACACAACCAAAAGCGAACAGTCATCAGGGAAAATCATCCAAATAACTGCTGACTGATAAAAGATACACTACTAGCTTTGAAGAATAGGGAGACACTAGTTGTGGCACGTATTGCCGGAGTAGACCTTCCACGTGACAAGCGCGTTGAAATTGGTCTAACTTATATCTACGGAATTGGACTATCTCTCTCAAAAGAGATTCTAGCAGCCACGAGTGTCAACCCTGATACTCGTGTCAAAGACCTGAGCGATGCCGACGTAGCAGCCTTGCGGGCAGAAATAGAAGAGAACTACCAAGTTGAAGGTGACTTAAGGCGCTTGGAAGCATTGAACATCAAGCGCTTAATCGAAATTGGCACCTATAGGGGTCGTCGCCACCGCATGGGCTTACCAGTAAGAGGACAAAGAACTCGCACGAACGCCAGAACTCGCCGAGGAAGACGGCAGACAGTAGCTGGTAAGAAGAAAGCCCCATCCAAGTAATTCTTTCTACGCTAACCTACAGCAATACTTATCCTAATTTAACTAAGTGCAATATGGCGCGACAACAAAGTGGTAAGAAACCCGGGAGCAAAAAGCAAAAACGTAATGTTCCAAATGGGGTTGGGTACATCCAGTCTACTTTCAACAATAGCATTGTTACCATTACCGATCAAAATGGAGATGTCATCTCCTGGGCAAGTGCTGGCTCTAGCGGTTTTAAGGGAGCAAAAAAGGGTACTCCTTTTGCGGCTCAGACCGCTGCCGAAAGTGCAGCACGTCGAGCGATCGACCAAGGGATGCGCCAAATAGAGGTCATGGTCAGTGGTCCTGGAGCAGGTCGAGAAACAGCGATTCGGGCACTCCAAGGAGCAGGACTAGAAATTACATTAATTCGGGATATTACCCCGATTCCTCATAACGGTTGCCGTCCACCCAAACGCCGCCGAGTATAAATATAACTTGTGAGGCAGTGAGGTGGCGCGGTGAGTCCAGCACTTGATGAGGGTAACCCTGGTGCTGGTGACTGGCTATCCCGTAAGGGTCTTGGGGGTTTCCCCTCTTGTGCAATTGCCGTAGACGCCCGGAAGACGGCTTCTCGCAGAGTACCCCAAAGGTGTAAGGACGAAAAGTTTAAACAACTTTGGTTGCAAAAGGATTCTACAAAACATCTCCACTACGGAGAGTTTTCTTTCCTTGTATTGACCAACTTACCCTTGAAAGCTCAAAATTTCAAACAACAAAACACCATGAGCGCCCGCTAGCTCTTTGAGGAGCCAAACTTCACCGCCATTGGAAATAGAGTTTGATAAACGTCGTAGCTTAAAAGGGTCTTAAGTAAATTCGAGAGGGCAGAGCCGCATGGTGAGCGTAAGCCCCCCGTTAAAGGAACTGCCGTTGTTTCCCAGCTTGTAGACGTGCTCTTCGGCTTCCTGTAGGGTAGCAAGTGTCGGTTCTACGGAGAATATCTCTATACAGCACAAGCTCGGCATCAGGAGCTTTTCAGGGCTACTTCTCCAACTCTAGGCAACTGGTGTTGGACTGCTCGTTAAAGACACTGTAAAGATGGTTTTGACCACAACTTATGTCAGTTAAGGTAACAAATTTGTCTGCTAGCAGGACCTTATATGAAGGGAGGCTACCCCGTGGCGCAGTTTCAAATTGAATGTGTAGAGTCAAGTACTGAGGATAATAGGAGTAACCACAGTAAATTTGTCATAGAACCTCTGGAGCGCGGTCAAGGAACGACTGTTGGCAATGCCCTCAGACGCGTATTACTTTCCAACTTGGAGGGTACAGCAGTCACAGCAGTTCGGATTGCTGGCGTTACACACGAGTTCGCCACCGTTTCGGGTGTACGGGAAGACGTGCTAGAAATCCTAATGAAAATGAAGGAAGTTATCCTTAAAAGCTACTCCTCTCAACCCCAGATTGGTCGATTACTCGTTACAGGTCCAACAACAGTGACTTCGGCACATTTTGATTTGCCTAGTGAAGTAGAAGTCATCGATCCGACCCAATATGTAGCTACTGTCGCTGAAGGTGGCAAGCTGGAAATGGAATTTCGGATTGAAAGAGGCAAAGGATATCGCACTGTAGAGCGGAGTCGTGAAGAAGCCACATCTTTGGACTTTCTCCAAATCGACTCAGTATTTATGCCAGTGCGGAAAGTGAACTACAGCGTTGAAGAAACTCGTGGAGATACTGGGATACCAAGAGACAGATTACTTTTGGAAGTTTGGACGAATGGTAGTCTGAGCCCCCAAGAAGCGCTTTCCTCTGCCGCTACTATACTGGTGGATTTATTTAACCCGTTGAAAGATATATCACTCGACACACCAGACGTAGGCGCAGAAATTCCAGATGATCCAACTGCTCAGATTCCTATCGAAGAGCTACAACTGTCTGTACGAGCTTATAACTGTCTCAAACGGGCACAAGTGAATTCTGTTGCTGACTTATTGGATTATACCCAAGAAGACTTATTAGAAATAAAAAACTTTGGTCAGAAGTCAGCTGAAGAGGTCGTTGAAGCTCTACAGCGACGCTTGGGGATCACTCTACCAACTGAAAGAGCTTCCAAACACACCTAAAACTGGTTATTGGTTAGTCGTGAGTGGTTAGTACAACAACCCAACGGGAGAGCCAGTTGCTACAACGGGAGGCTCATGCGTCCTCTCTGGGGATGAATGGCAAGGAAGGAGACCCCAACGCTTAACGGGAGAGCTAGTTCCCTCTGTTGGGAAAACGCCAGATGCTCTACTTGGGGAGACACGCCAGATGGCACTCTCGGAGGAACCTCCAAGGGCGCACTGGCTCCCCAAGACGACCCACTGCTGCAGTCCTTGTTTCCAACGCCAGATGCTCTACTTGGGGTTTCCCCAAGACCGCACTGGCTCCTCCGTAGGCATGTGGCGTCCGCACTGGCTCCCGGACTGCTCCGACTGGTCTCACCAGTCACCTGAGCGTGGGAAACAAGGACTGCATAGCGCTGGATTCACCGTAACGCACTGACTCACCAACAACTAACAACCAACAACTAACAACTACCAACTAACAACCTAAAGAAAGATTATGCGTCACCGTTGTCGAGTCAAAAAACTCAGCAAACCAGCTGACCAACGCCGCGCTCTGTTGCGATCGCTGACCACTGAAGTGATCCGTCATGGACGGATCACTACCACTTTAGCTCGAGCTAAGGTGCTACGCTCCGAAGTGGACAAAATGATTACTCTTGCGAAAGAAGGTTCTTTACCAGCACGCCGTCAAGCTCTCGGCTACATATACGATAAACAACTCGTTCATGCTCTGTTTGAGCAAGCTCCCACGCGGTATGGTAATCGCCAAGGTGGTTATACCCGCATCCTGCATACCATAAGGCGTCGGGGTGATAATTCTGAGATGGCAATTGTCGAACTCGTCTAAACAGATGAAGGTAGAAGGATAAAATTTTCATCTTATCCTTTAGACTTCAGCCTCTGATTGATTTTATGTTAGATAGCCACCAGCCGACACAAACTTATCGAGTTGCCCTGGTCATTCAATACCTGGGCACTCATTTTCATGGCTGGCAGAGGCAACTGCAACACCGCACTGTCCAACAAGAGATAGAAACAGCTATTTCTAAGGTACTAGGTCATCCAGTGACACTGTACGGTGCAGGGCGAACTGATGCTGGAGTTCACGCAGCTGCTCAGATAGCACATTTTAATGCCACAAGTGTGATACCAGATCACAAATGGGCAACAATTCTTAACAGCTATTTGCCCAAAGATGTACTGATTCGAGCTTCCGCAAAAGTGAGTCAAAATTGGCACGCTCGTTTTAGTGCCACATACCGACGGTACCGTTACACACTTTATAATAAAGAGCTACCAAATTTATTTGCCAGCCCTTTGAGTTGGCATTATTATCATGCACACCTGGATGAATCTCTGATTCAGAATGCACTCAAACCTCTGATTGGACGCCATCACCTAGCTGCTTTTCACCGCTCGAACTCAGGACGTCAGCATTCTTGGGTAGACGTACAAGCAGCAGAGTGTTATCGCAACGGACCATTTCTCCATATTGAAATTCAAGCAGATGGGTTTTTGTATGGTATGGTGCGGTTATTAGTGGGGATGTTGGTGCAGGTTGGTTCCAGACAACGGACACTGACTAACTTCACCGACCTTTGGAAACACGAACAACGGGAAGAAGTGAAATATGCCGCACCCCCTCATGGCTTATGCTTGTTGCGAGTTGGCTACCCTGATTTCCCCTTCCCCCCAGAGATTTGGTTTGACGCTCAGCCCAAATTAGTTTTTGGTGAGCCAGCGCAGTGAGTCCAGCACTGCGGGAGGGTTTCCAACGCTGACACCCCAAGACGAACCAAGTAAAGTAGTCGTCCTTGTCTTCCTCCGCGCTCATGTGGCGTCCGCACTGGCTCTCCTGTTGGGTCAATACTAATGACCAATGACTAATGATAAATGACTAAGGACTATTGACTAATGACAACAAACAAAACATTCCTTCCTCCAGTGGATACTCTAGAGCGCGATTGGTACGTTGTAGACGCTACCAACCAACGCCTTGGTCGCTTAGCAACCGAAATCGCCATAATTCTCAGAGGGAAAAAGAAATCCCACTACACCCCTCACATGGACACAGGTGATTTCGTTATTGTTGTAAATGCAGAAAAAGTGGAAGTCACAGGTAAAAAGCGGACACAAAAACTCTACCGTCGTCACTCCGGTCGTCCCGGTGGAATGAAGACAGAAACCTTTGACAAGCTACAACAACGTTTGCCAGAACGGATTGTAGAACATGCTGTCAAAGGTATGCTACCGAAAAATAGCTTGGGACGGCAGTTGTTTACGAAGCTAAAAGTCTACACTGGACCCACTCATCCCCATGCAGCACAAAAACCAAAAGAGTTAAATATTCAGACAATTCCAGGAGTAGAAGACTAATGCAAGCAGTAGATAACACTAGTGGTCGTGCCATGTACTGGGGTACAGGTCGTCGTAAATCCGCGATCGCACGGGTTCGCTTGGTTCCCGGAACTGGACAAATGATTGTCAATGGCAAACCAGGAGACCTTTACTTTCAATTCAACCCTAACTACATTTCCATTGCCAAGGCACCCTTAGAAACCCTAGGTTTGGAAAACGAATACGACATTCTCGTAAAAGCTGAAGGCGGTGGTTTAACCGGACAATCAGATGCGGTTCGTCTGGGAGTTGCTCGCGCCCTATGCCAACTCGACCCAGCAAACCGTCCACCTTTAAAAATCGAAGGCTACCTCACCCGCGATCCACGGGCGAAAGAACGCAAAAAATACGGTTTGCACAAAGCTCGCAAAGCACCTCAGTACTCTAAGCGTTAATCAGACAGTTGATGAGTACTGAGTCACGAGTTATGAGTGAGTTGATGAGTCAGTCTACTCAGCACTCATGACTCGGAACTTCTCAATGCTAAGAACCCAAAGGCAAAAGTTATAATCTATATAGATAGACCACGACAAGAAAAATGGCGAAACCAGAGATTCATCCCCAGTGGTATCCAGAAGCAAAAGTTTACTGCAACGGTCAACATGTGATGACTGTTGGTTCTACTAAGCCAGAATTGCACGTAGATGTTTGGTCTGGAAACCACCCATTCTACACAGGAACCCAAAAGATTATTGACACCGAAGGTCGCGTAGAACGCTTCCTCCGTAAATACGGCATGGTGGAAGGTCAACCCAAAGGCGGTAGAAAGAAAAAGTAGCGGATTGGCTTTAGCTGTTAACAACGACCCTGCATCAGCCGGGTCGATTGTTGTATTTAATGCTCAAGCCAACTTGCTATTTTTAAGGAGCGACTATAATCATCATGGCTGAAATATATCTGCTGGAGAAATTAAAATCCGTTGAACAAACTTTTCATGAATTGACTCGTCGCCTTGCTGACCCTGATACTGCCAAAAACCCTGATGAGTATCAAAAAGTGGCAAAGGCACGCTCTTCTTTAGAAGAAGTTGTAGATACCTACGAAATCTGGAAAAACGCCCAGGAAGAACTGGTAGGGGCGCGTCAGGTACTCAAAGAAGCTCAAGGTGACTCGGAACTGCAAGAAATGGCAGCCCTGGAAGTTCAAGAACTTGAGCAAAAAATAGAACAGTTAGAAAATCGCCTAAAAATATTGCTACTACCCCGTGACCCCAACGATGATAAAAACATCATGTTGGAAATTCGTGCAGGTACTGGTGGTGATGAAGCAAGTATTTGGGCGGGGGATTTAGTACGATTGTACTCACGCTATGCTGATAGCCAAAGTTGGCGTGTGAAGTTGGTCAGTGAGTCCTTGGCGGAAATGGGCGGCTTTAAAGAAGCCATTTTGGAAATTCAAGGCGATAACGTATACAGCAAGCTAAAGTTTGAAGCTGGAGTGCATCGCGTGCAGCGTGTCCCAGTCACTGAAGCTGGGGGACGGGTTCATACTTCAACCGCAACTGTGGCGATCATGCCAGAAGTGGATGAAGTAGAAATCCATATTGATCCGAAGGATATTGAAATGAGCACTGCCCGTTCTGGTGGTGCAGGTGGACAAAACGTCAACAAGGTAGAAACAGCGGCTGACTTGTTCCACAAACCCACTGGTATCCGCATTTTCTGTACAGAAGAACGCAGCCAGTTACAAAACAAAGAACGGGCAATGCAGATCCTGCGAGCAAAGCTGTATGAGATGAAGTTGCGCGAACAACAGGAAGCTGTGACTTCTATGCGGCGATCGCAAGTAGGTACAGGGTCGCGTTCTGAAAAGATTCGCACTTATAACTACAAAGATAACCGCGCCACTGACCACCGCTTGGGTCAAAACTATTCGCTCAACACAATTCTAGAAGGCGAACTTGAGGATATTATTCAGGCTTGTATTTCTCAAGACCAGCAAGAACGCTTAGCGGAACTCGCTGCTTCTGGTGCTAATAATTAATCTTTAGGTTTGTTAGAGTTAGTTGTTGGTTATTGGTTGTTTTTTACTATTAACAACTAACCACGACTTTTTTCATACCGTAAAAAAACCGCTTGTTTTGTTGTTTAACACACAGGCGGTTTTTTAATGCGTTGTGACACGTAGTTGTACAAATTTATTTGCACGGCAGGTGCTACAAGTCGGGCATTGCCCGGACGCCAGATACTGGAGTTTAGTGGGTCATGAACTTGCAGTTCAGCACCACCAATGAAAATTTCTTTTCAGAGTAGACTCATTCTTAATGTATTGCACTCAAATGCAAACTGCTATAGTTTTTATTTTAGTTTATCTTATAAATCGTTTTGTTAAAACAATTATATCTGAAGAGTTAAAAATGTATCTTACCTTGATAAGATACAAGTAAGTAAAATTGCCAAGATAGTTATTATACTGCAAAATAAAAAGTCATTCACTTTTGATACAAGGTAGCAATTAATACTTGTTAACTTTTGTTTTGTATTAATGCTGAATGTCAGGATTTCTTATATTTAGTATGTTTCAATCATGTTCAATATATACTTGACATGATCAATGCTGAAATTTATACAAATACAGCCTTGACTGAGAGAAAAACGAAAATAGCTTGATTGCTAATACTTTGAATAAAAATATCAAGTATGCATCAAACTGTTGATGTTTTATCTCTAGCGGAATTAGCTCAACTCTCTCAAGAATGACACCAAAAAAGTAGAGAGATTTTTTTTAAAAATAAGGGTGCCTACATATGTCAGAACGTTATTCGCAACTGATAGAGCGTATTTCTTATCTTAAAAATACTCTAGTAAACCATCCAATTTATACTGAACTTCACGACTTATACTCTCTACAACTTTTTATGGAATCTCATATCTTTGCAGTATGGGATTTTATGAGTTTAATAAAAACATTACAAACCAAACTGACTTGTGTAACGGTACCTTGGATACCACCCAAAGATATTTTTTCAGCTCGATTAATTAATGATATTGTTTTGGCTGAAGAAACCGATGAAGTTTTACCGGGTCGATTCATAAGTCATTTTGACCTTTATGTTGCTGGGATGCATGAAATTGGTGCTAATACTATTCCTATTCAAAGCTTTGTCCGGCAACTTCAAGATGGTAAATCTGTACAATATGCCCTAGAGAATATCAAAATTCCATCTGCAACTAAGGCATTTGTCCTCTCTACAATGAAAGCGACTTCTCAGTCAATCCATGAGGTAGCTGCCACCTTTTTATTTGGCAGGGAAGATGTTATTCCATCTATGTTTCGACGAATTCTTCAAAGTTTAGATAATTCCAAATTAGATTGTCAGCAATTATCTCTCTACCTAGAACGTCATACCTATCTTGACGAAGATGTTCATGGACCAATGGGTGAACAACTCCTTAAGAATCTATGTGAAGATAACGACGAAAAATGGGAACAGAGTACAATAGCTGCTCAAAAAGCCCTTTTATCCCGTATTTCTCTTTGGAATGGGGTGGTATTTCATATGTTAAATGCTGAGGTAAAAATAGAGGAAGCTTTACCAGATTGGCAGAGAGTACCTCTTGTTTACAAGTGACATCTGTTACGACTACATTTGTAATGCAGCAAGGAAATCATAGAACGGATATCGAAAATCGGGCATGATTTTCCAGATTTTTTACCTACCTTGAAAGGGCTAGTATCGCTGGCGTTCGTCAAAAGTCAAAAGTCAAAAGTCAAAAGTCTTACATCATAAGCTTTTCCTTGATTGAAAATGGTGAATCCAGCGTTGCAGGAGGGTTTCCCTCCGTAGGCGACTGGTGTTAGCGCAGCGAGACCGGAGGTCTTCCCCGAAGGGTAGCCTTATTTCCGCCGCGTTGTACTAGTACTAAAATATCTTCCTTACTGAAACTCCATCCTTTTATGGGTGGAGTTATTCTGTATTTTGTGTCTACGTTCTGACTTCTTTCATCACACTGTTTGTTCGCCCACTTCATCCAAAATTTGTTTTTTTAATAAAGACTGCAAGAAGGTTATGTAAACCCAGCTAAAACTTGAAAAATACATGATAAAAAGCAATTAAGAATTTGACCCATAACTGTTGTTAGTGTACAGAAGTGTTCACTACAGGTTTGGATAAAAATTTTGTTTCTAAGAGTCATAACTGACAAGCAGATAAACTATGAAAAGTTCACGAACAGTGAATTTTCATCTGACTATGCTACTATGCTTGCTGATTCTATCAGTATTTTAGGTTTATTTGCAGACTTGCTTGGTGGACTTCTGTTGCAACCTAATCTGGTTTGATTCCAAAGTCGTTCACTACAAATCCACAACATAACCTTTTACTAGGATTTGTTCACCACATCTTATCTCTAGGAAACCTTAAACCATGTCTTTGAATTTCGATATCTTACAAAAAAGTTTTGCACCCATTAGACCCTACGGAGAAAAATTTGCTTCTAAATTTTATTACAATCTGTTTCGTGACTATCCAGAGTTTACGCCCTTATTTGTCAACACCAATATGGAGCAGCAAAACCAGAAGTTAATACAAACTTTGGTGTTAGTCATTTACAATTCAGGTAACCTTGCTTACTTATCAGAGATACTCAAGAACTTAGGAGAAAGACATGCAAGGTATGCTGTTATACCAGAGCATTATCCAATTATAGGTGAAGTGCTATTGAAAACCTTAGAAGAATATTTAGGAACGGACTGGACTCCAGATATTAAACAGGTATGGTCAGATGCCTATGCACAGATAGTAGACTTAATGCTGGAAGGAACAAAGTCTCATGAAGAAGCTCTTAAATTTGAGAATGACATCTGGTCAAGTACAAACCAAGACACTGTTGATTCTAGCTCTATCGAGCCTCCTGTTACTACATCTAACTTGAACAATGAGAAGGACATTTCCAATTTAGAGAATGCATCGCAGTCGAGTCGTAACTCAGATATGTTTAATTTTGTGCCAACAGAATCTCCTGCTACAAAGTCTGGGCTGAATCTGAAGTTAATACTAATTATATTTGCGATAGCTAGTCTGTTGGGTGTTGGACTATTTTACTACAATTTTAGTTTGGTCAAAGAAGAACAGAAGATGATGACACCAAAAGAATAAAGGCTCTTTAGTAAAGAATATACTGGTTTACTAAGGATTTTTCTATTGCTTTGGTCTTGCATCGCCAAACTTAATTAAAAGAGCAATAGCAAGACTAACAACCAAAATTATCGTCGTACTTAAAGCTGAACCAAATCCCCAATTTTGGGTAGGTCCAAGAAACTGGTTATAAACTAGCCGCGCCGCTGTCATACTGGAAGCACCACCAAGTAATTCTGGATTGATAAAATCCCCAAATGCAGTGATAAATACCAAAAAAGAACTTGCAGCAATTCCAGTGAGAGTTTGTGGAACAGTGACTTTCCAAAAAGTTTGTACGGGATTTGCGCCTAAATCAGCTGCTGCTTCTAGCAAACGCTTGTCTAGTTTTTCTAGGGCTGCATATAAAATCAAAACCATGTAGGGTAGCAAGCTGTAGCTCATACCAATTAAGACGGCTGAACTGTTGTTAAGGATATCTAAAGTTGGTAAGCTGAAACGACTAAGAAGACTATTGAGTAACCCAGTAGGACGGAGAATTGTAATCCAAGCATAAGAACGAAGTAAAGAAGAAGTCCACAAAGGCAAGACAAAGCCAATGAGGAGCAAATTTCGCCATCCCCGAGGTATCATTTGAGCAATCCAATAGGCGACAGGGAAACCCAAGATTAAACAAATGATTGTTGAGGTGAGTGCAAAAAAGAGCGATCGCCCCATGACTTGTAAGTACAGGGGGTCAAGTATTCGGGTATAGTTATCGAAACCACTAGGATTGACGAACTCTCCTGGTCGAATATTTGGTACTAAACTCAACTCAAAAATGATCAGTGTTGGCAGAACCAGCAAAAGCAACAACCAGATCCCAGCAGGTGCAAGCAATGGCAAGGGTTGTAGCCAACTTAGCCATAGACGAGATAATTTTGGTGCTTCGACAATATCACTTGAGGGATGTAATTGAGGATGAGGAATTTGAGTAGACACAAGTTTACATAACTTATTTTCATAGATTTTAGTTACTATACAATCAGATAGCGTTAAATGCAGCGCAAGCTTTGCTAATCTCTTAATAAAGTAGAGTCGTCATTGAAAATTAAAGCGTTAAACATCCAGGTTGGAGACCGCATCGTTGCATACTGCAATAACAGAAGGCAGATCTGCACGGTGAAAAGTATCCTAGATTCCGCTCAGCCCAATATCACACTATCAGTATTTACTGCTGAGCATTATCGCCAATCCATCTCACGCGTAGTCCGGTTCCGGTGGGACGCTTTGGTGGATTTAGCAAGCTAAAAATTATGTATGTCCAACTCCAAGCTCGATTTTATTCAATTTAGGTAGGGGCAAAAGTAGCACAGCTACTTTTGCCCCTAATTCTTTGCTCATCAAGTATGTCATCTACAATCAAGTTTCAGTTTACACATCTTTGGTAAGAATAAGTATAAAATATATACTGTATTTTTATGGATCTCAATGAAATAGATTTAGACAAATATTTAACATTAGATACTTTTTCTTAAAAAATAGTTTACACTTGTTAATAGATTACACAAAACTAGGTGAAACACTTGGCTGACATTATTGATACCGCTGTTGATGCTGGTTCGTTTAACACCCTAGTTGCTGCAATCAAAGCTGCCAACCTGGTAGATACTCTTAAAGGTGCTGGTCCATTCACTGTTTTTGCACCTACAGATGAGGCGTTCGCTAAGCTTCCAGAAGGCACAGTAGACGCATTGCTTAAGGACATTCCAAAGCTTAAGAAAATCCTGACCTATCATGTTGTCTCAGGCAAAGTGACTGCGGCTGATGTAGTTAAGCTGAAATCAGCTAAAACAGTTCAAGGTTCAGATGTGAAAATTGATGCTTCCAATGGTGTCAAGGTAAATGATGCAACAGTCGCAACGCCGGATGTTGCTGCTGATAATGGTGTCATCCACATTATTGACACAGTGTTAATTCCTGCGTAAGCAAACGCTCAGATAGCGAAGACTATCTGTGGGGCAGTGACTATCTATAGTCACTGCCCCACGACTTTTTTGCACTATGTGGCAACTGCTGCTACATATAATAAAGTAAAGACACCTAAAAAATCCAGCAACATCACAGAAATGCTTGGAAGGCTACTCTCAATAGCGTTCGGTTAAGACCAAAAACAGGTAAACTGAGCATTGTCCTCAGGGTGTGGTGGACAAAAATGCAACTTCAAGAATTCTCTGTGGTATCGTCACACGTCGAATCAGGTACGGTATTGAAAGCCATAGAAAGGTAAAAAATATGCAAGTTCTATGCGCATTAGCTTGTGACAATCTTGTTTAAAGGTGCAGATTAATCCAACTATTATTAAATATCAATTCATAAATACGGTTATGCACTTTTAAAGAACCCTGTTGCTTGACGACTAGCCCTGACAACAGTAACTCTTTTTCTTCTGGACTATCAACAGAGACGACTTCTCCTTGAGACAAAATTTGTCGATATATTTCTAGTAGCCTAGATGATTTCAGCTTGCTATTGAGAATGCGATCGCGTATAGTTCTCAAATGCTCTGGCTCATCCTGAGATTCCCAATTCTTCATCACATAATTTTGCACCAAATCCTCAACCCATTGCGCTTCACTGTTTGTAGGAATAGGAGATGAGCAACAGCGTATGAATTTACACAACTTTTGAGTGAGAAAAGGTTGACCGCTTGTCCAGGCTAACACTTCTTTGAGCACGACTTGTGGATGACTCACTTTCTCTGTCAACCCAGAAAGCAAAGGTTGAGCTTCATGAATTTGAAAGCCATTTAGTTGAATTGCTTGACCAATATTGAAGGGCGTTCTCTGATGATCAGTTATCAAATCTGAAGGAGTTGCAACTCCAAACAGAGCAAAAGTTAAACGTTGATACTCTGAATTAATACTGCGTTGATTGAAGCAGAAGCGAATGAGAGCAAAAAAGTCATTAACAGGAAAATTCAAACCCAAGACAGTATCAATTTCATCGACAAAAATAAATATTTTTTCACTTTCAACTTGAGTGAGTATGATATCTTCTATAAACCGACTCAAGCACTGAATAGAAGATAAATCTTTTTGCTCATTCCACCACGCTTTTAGATTCACCTTTCCAAACAAGTTAAAATTTTGCCATAACTCCACAGCAAATCCTTTATACCATTGAGCAGGAGTGACGTTTTCAGAACCAAGGCGAGTGATATCAATCGCTGCACAGCTAAACCCCTCTTGCTGGAGATGATGCATCATGTGTACCATGAGGCTTGACTTACCCATTTGCCGTGCATTCAGAATGTAACAAAACTCTCCGCGCTTGAGTGCTTGATAGAGGAGACGATCTGCGGAACGTACCACATAAGTGGGAGCATTCATCGGTAAACTACCCCCAACTTGGTAATCAAAGGTTGAGGATTGTTCTGCACTTCTAAGCAAAGCGTTTTCAAAAACCAGTTCAGCTTGAGTCGCTTTAAGAATTTCTAATGTTTGAGACAGTTGACGAGTCCGCTCCTCAACTTTTTGTTCCAAGCTACAATTGGACTCGGCTAATGCATCTTTTGCTTGCTGCAAGGCTGCGTTTTTACCAGCCAATTCTTGAGTAAACTGAATCCGTTCGGCTTCCGCCTGTTTGCGTTGGGTGATATCAGTAAAAGCAGCTATGGCATAGATAATTTTCCCCTTCTCGTCATAAATTGGGGTAGCGGACACCTCTAAGGGAATGATTTTGTCAGTTTGCTGGAGCACTATATCATCGACGGTTACACTTTCGCCATTCAAAGCTCGTAAAATAGGTTGCTGTTCAACGGGGTATAACTCCTTTGTCCCCGCTAGATAAGCTTGATAAATCTCGGGAAATTGAGTAGCTGTCACTTCGGTGACGATTCCCTTACCAAGTATCTGCTGACCTGTCTGATTAGTATAGTAGGGTTGGCCGTTGGCATCAACGACAAATATTCCGACTGGTACAGCTTCTAGAAATTGAGCCAATCTTCGCTCACTTTCGCGCAATGCTTCCTCTGCTCGCTGGCGTTCAGTCACTTCTTGTTGTAAACGAATTAATAATTCTGCCTGAGCCTGCTGTGCTAAACGCTCCTGTTCATGTGCTGCTTTCATCCGCTGCACATGTTGCAGAGTTTTGTTGGTCGTAATTTCTAAATCCTGAAAATTTATTGGCTTAGTCAGGAAGTCAAAAGCACCCCGATTCATCGCCGTTCTGATATTTTCTATATCGCCATAGGCAGAAATAATGACTGCTTTAATGATGGGATATAACTCATGAAGTTTAGTCAGTAAAGTAAGTCCATCCATTTCTGGCATATAGATATCAGTTAATACCATATCTATATCCGGTTCGGCTTGCAGTTTTTCTAGTGCTTCTAAACCATTTTGGGCAAAAATTAATTGCAATTGCTTTTGCCGAATTTTTTTTCTAAATGCCTGACAAAGGAGCGGTTCTAAGTCAGGCTCATCATCCACAACCAGTATTTTAGCTGGCATAGTTTTTTCCCTGATTGGGATTTTTCACACAGTAAAAATTTTTTCCTTCAGTTTGTTAAATTCAATTGGCTTTGTAATATATTCATCAGCCCCATATTTTTTGGCTATTAAGTAATTATATTCATCATCATAAGCAGTAATAATAAAAACTTTTAAATAAGGAAAATTTTCTTTGATAATTTTGAGTAATTCTAACCCATTCATCCCAGGCATATTAATATCTGCTAGTATCAAGGATAGGCATTCTATTAGCTGACTTTGACTTTGGATTTTTTCCAGTGCTTCCTCTGCTGACAGGGTAAAACATAAGCTAACCTGATTTTGTTTGAGTTCTTTTCTAAATTTTTGCTCAAACAAAAACTGAACATCTTGTTCATCGTCTACAACCATTATTTTCATGCTTTTTCTCTTTCTTTAGGAAGCTAGTTTGGGTAGAGTAATGATAAACTCTGTATAACTACCCACTTCTGTTTCCACCCTGATATCTCCTTGATGCTGCTGGACAATAATATCATGAGTAATAGATAAACCCAATCCAGTTCCCTCACCAGGCGGTTTGGTAGTGAAAAAAGGATTAAAAATTTTATCTAGCACTTTCTGAGGAATCCCTTCGCCATTATCTCGGATGTGTATTTCTACTTGCTCACCCAGATCTTTCGTTCTAACAAAAAGTATAGGCGAAAATTCCTCACCCTCCTGTGTTAGCTCAGCGTACAAACGCTTTTTCTTTTTACATGCTGCATAACAAGCGTTATTAATGATATTTATAAAAGCACGACTCATACTCTGTGGTATGATACTGAGCCCGCCAAGGTTATCATCATATTCAGTTTCTATGTTGATGTTGAAGGAAGCGTCTTTGGCACGCATTCCGTGATAAGTTAAACTAACAGCTTCTGCTAGCAGAGCGTTAATGTCAGTCAGTTGTGGAGCGCCAGTTTGCCCCCGTGAGTGCATGAGCATCCCACGCACTATATTATCTGCTCTTGTGCCATGTTCATTGATTTTTTGAGTGTTTTGTTTAAGATTATTTAATATTTCTTCTATATACTCTCTAGATTCTGAGTCTAATCGGTCTTTTTGACTTTCAATCTCTTCAAGCAGTTCCTGAGTTAACTCTACGGAAAGTTCAGCAAAATTGTTAACAAAATTTAAGGGATTCCTGATTTCATGAGCAATCCCTGCTGTCAAAGCTCCCAAAGAAGCTAATTTCTCTTGTGCGATAATCTGAGACTGTGTAGCTTTAAGCTTTTGCAACAGACTTGCTAACTCCTGATTCTTCTGTTGTAATTCTTGAGTTCTCTGTTTTACTTTTTGTTCCAGAGTTCGGCTATAACCCTCTAACTGCTCGTAGAGACGGGAATTTTCTATCGAGATGGCGGCTTGAGCAGAAAGAATTCTTAAGACTTCGACACGTTCTGGAGTAAATGCGGCTGTTGTGAGATTATTTTCCAAATATAAAATGCCGCTGAGTTTGGCTTTATACAATAAGGGAGTACAGAGAATAGATTTGGTTTGAGTAGTGACAATGTAGGAGTCACGTGTAAATTGTCCTTCATGGACAGCATCATTTAAAACCACATTTTCCCGAGTGCGGGCGACATAATTGATAATAGCGGCTGATAAGAGGGGAATTTGAGTCTCGGTATTGAGTGATTCTATGGGTATTGATTGCAGAATGTTAACTTCATCAGAATCCGCAGTTCCTGTAGCTTCGATAACCCAGTTCTCTTCTTCCTCGTTCCCTGGCTCCGCCTGAGAATGCAGAATTAGAAACCCTTTTTGGGCTCCTGCATTCTCAATCACAATTTTCATTAACTTTGCTAGTAACTTGTCTATAATGATTTCGCCGGAAATCGTTTGTGTTCCTTTAAGTACACTTTGAAAATCTAAGACATGAGACGTATTGTGCCCCGTTGTTGAAGTGGATAAAGTCGTCTTAAGATAACCTTTATTAGCTTGACTTAGAAATTGTGGGTATTGCGCTTCCAAATCTTTTACTTTGGCTGTAGCGCCCCAAAGTTGATAAGTGTAGTGAGCATCTTGCAGATAGTGGCGAGCAACATGGTCTTGGTTTCTGTTTAAATAAAACTTGGCTGCGAGTTCGTAGGCGAGGGCTTCTTCGTTAAGATATTCATTCTCATGTGCTAAAGCAATCGCACGATCATAATATTCTCTAGCCTCTTTATCTTTGCCTAATACACGAGCGTGTTCAGCTTCCACCAAATAAAATTTGTGTAGATAATTCATCGGAGCATGATGTGCCCATTTCCTAATTTTCTTCTGGTTATTGATAACTTGCTTGAAAATATGTTTTTGTTCTGATTTAGAAACATCACCGAAAACAGCGAGCCGCGCTAAAGAATCATAAAGATAGAATAGAGGAACAAGAAGTGATGCTGTAACACTCGCTAAATACTGTTGAAGTATAGTTGCATTTTTAATAGCTTCTGGATAATTATGAAAGAAATAACAATTCATCATTTTGTGTAAATAAACATTGCAAATTGCGGTATGGTCGTTAACTTCAAAATGAATTGGAAGCATTATTCTTTCATCGTATTTTTCACCTACTAATTGACCACAATCTTCACCATCTGATTTCTCCATTAATTGCAAAATTCCTTGATGTAGAATTTTTAGATAATTCAATATAGTTTGTTGTTTTAGCCTATTCATCGCATGACTATATGAGCAGATATGCTGCTCAGTTTCTCTCAAGTTTTCACCAACGCAATATGAATTGAAACAATGCATAAATGCTGAATAGCTGCCAAACTCGAAATCTCCATTTTCTACTCCCATTTGATAAGTTTCTGCCAATGGTTGTAATGTTTGATTTCCATGCTCTTTCCAATGTCTGATAAAACCATTCATCAGATGCAATACCCGATTCTCTTTACGTTTTATATTGAACTTATCTAAAATCTGCATAGCAAGTTGACCAAATTGATACCCAGAATCAATATCTCCCACGACTCCACAGAGAATCATCCCGTAAGCAGCATAGACAAAAGCAGAGTCAAAAGTATTTCCATATTTAACTAATAAATTAATTTCTTGAAATACAATGAGTGAATATAGTTGAGGAGAAGCCAGATATGCAGCAACTCTTACTCTAGATAATAAGTCTATAGCTGCGAGTTTGTAGGGGTCAGTCATTTCCGGTAAATCAATGAAATCTTGAATTCGATGTCCAGCCAAAGATATCTTTGTCCTTAAAAAACTAATCCAAATATTCCATTGATTTGGTTTTTCCGGAAATTTCACTCCCAAAATTTTCACGACAGGTAACACAATCTTTAAAGCTTGTAGTGGCTGATTCTGTGCCATATAAGCTTGAATTTTAACTTCATAGACTTTTATTGTGTCCAGCAAATTTTTTGCGTTACACAGTACTACCTCAGCCAGTCTCTCCATCTCCTCAAAGTTAGTGTTGAGATATGCTGCTTCTGTTGCCTCTAAAAACAACGCCAGTGTTAGGTTATACTGCTTATGCCAGCTATTTTCTGCTAATAATTCTATGCCGATTTTTAGATATCTCAATGCTGGTTCGTAAGCAACTGCATTTTTTGCTCTTTGAGCAGCCATTAAATTAAGTATAGCCAGTTCATCTCGCTCTGACTGATGATTGATTAATTCAATGCTCAAATTCAATTGGTTGACGATATCAAAAATGTTCCGTTCACGTTTATCTTGTGGAGTATTTTGCAGCAAAATTTGACCCACCTTTTGGTGAACGGCGCTTTTGTGTTCTGGCGGAATCAAAGAATACGCTGCTTGCTGAATTCTGTCATGAGCAAACTTGTATTCAGTTTTGATATTATGCTCTTTTTGTTGTGACAAATCTGGAGCAATCAACTTGTAGGCATCTTTCAAGGGCATAACGAAACCTTCTGCAACTGCTTCATGCAGCGAAATCAGTGTTTCTTGCGGTAATTTTTGATTGACATCTATTATTGTCTGAATATCAAATTGATGACCTATACAAGCTGCTAACTTCAATACCTCTTGCGTATCAGGGGACAACTTTTGAATCTTGCTAACCATGAGTTCAACAACATTATCTGTAAAGTCCCGCGCTTGAATTTGCTCTAAATTCCATTGCCATTTTCCTTCGTACGTAAGATAAGAAAAATCAAAATATAACAGTTTTTCTTGATAAAGTGATTGCAAAAACTGATTGATAAAGAAAGGATTACCATTCGTTTTACGAAAGATTAATTCTGCTAGAGGTTTTCCTCGTTCTAAAGAGCAATTGAAGGTATCTACAATCAACTGGCTAACATTTTGCACATCCAAAGGAGAAAGATGAAGATAATTTACAACAGTCCCTGATGTTTGGATTTTATCTAACGTTAGTATCAATGGATGGTTTGCACCCACTTCATTATCACGGTACGCACCAATGAAAAACAAATACTGGCTATTCTCTGCTGTCATCAGCAGTTGTATCAATTGCATTGAAGCGCTATCTACCCACTGTAAATCATCCAGAAATATGACAAGCGGATGTTCTGGTTGAGTAAACACTTTCACAAAGTTTTGAAAGACTAAATTAAAGCGATTTTGAAATTCTATCGATGACAATGCAGGAGCTGACGATTGCTGACCAACAATTAATTCTATTTCAGGAATGACATCAATAAGCATTTGACCGTTAGGTCCAAATGCTTCTAACAATTTTTCTCTCCATTGATTAATCTGTAATTCACTTTCGGTTAATAATTGCTTGATTAACTCCCGAAAAACTTGAATCAATCCTGAATAGGGAATATGGCGATAAAATTCTTCAAACTTGCCAGAAATGAAATAACCTTGCTGCTGAGTCAGGAATTTATAAACTTCTTGAACTAAGGTTGATTTCCCAGCGCCTGAATATCCAGATATCAGCATCATTTCACTTCTATTAGGCGTATCATAGTTTCCATGACTGACTCTCTTAAACGCCTTCAGTAGAGTTTCAATTTCTTGCTCCCTGTGATAGAGTTTCTGAGAAATTTGAAATTTATTAGAAATATCTTGGCAAGCAATAGGTAAGTTTGAAATTTCACCGTTTGCCTGGAGTTGGAGTAAACTTTCTTCTAAATCTGCTTTAACTCCCCAAGCACTTTGATATCTATCATCAGCATTTTTAGCCAATAATTTCATAACAATATTGGAAATCACCAGGGGAATTTCTGGATTGATTTCATGGAGAGGTACAGGTTGTTTAGCAATATGACAATGTACTAACTCCATTAAATCAGTCGTTTCAAAAGGCAGTTGATTGGTTAGGAGTTCATAAAAAGTTACTCCTAGAGAGTAAAAATCAGTACGATAATCAAATGAACGATTCATTCTACCAGTGAGTTCTGGCGAAGTATAAGCTGGGGTACCCTCTAAAAAATTGACATTTTCAAGACTGAATTTTTCTTGGGAGAAAACTGTAGAAATACCAAAATCAATAAGTTTAACTTCACCATTTTCTGAGTTAAAAACGATGTTGGAGGGATTAATATCTTTATGGATAATGTTCGCAGAGTGTATTCTTGCTAAACTATCAACAGTTTGTATAGCAATTAAGAGAACTTCTGCTAGTGTTAACTTTCTAGCATTTCTTAAAACTCTTAAAGATTCACCACCAAAATCCTCTAAAATAATGACTAAAGTCCTCTGATATTTGACTAAAGAGTATGCCTTTACCACTCCAGGCATATTTAACGAGCTAATGATTTCAAATTCCTGCTTATACTTAGCTAGTTCCTCTGAAGTAGGATATTCCTTGTTCAAAACCTTGAGAATAACAGGTTTTTTATCCTGAGTTCGGAGACCTCGATAAACCAGGGTATTAGCACTTTCATAGATGTGCTTGGTAATTTCAATGCCAGGAATTGTAATCATAGTTCAAGATGACACTCGTTTCACTATGTGAGTTTTATTGTATCTTTGCAATACATTTCTCGTTCCCTGGCAGAGCCAGGGAATGCATAACTTGAGGCTCTGCCTCAATATAATTATTCGGAGGCAGAGCCTCCTTATAGGCATTCCCATGCAGAGCATGGGAACGAGAGAACGAGAGAACGAGAGAACGAGAAAACGAGAGAACGAGGGAAATGGTATTGTCAACAATTACCATCCAACAATTTCAACAGTTCACTTAGCTGATTTTCCCTCAAAATACGGGTAAATTTCCGTCTCAAACAAATCCTGAATATCTTGAGAATTGTTCTCCACTTGCTCTTGATAATCTTCGCGCACGGGACAGTTATAACTAGCTGTACGAGGTGCTATTTTTGGTAACCAGGCTGTGTGTATTGTATAACTGAAATTCAAACAGGGATGACCAAGTTTGCAAAGAGGTCCTTGAGCAAGATTTTTGCCATCAAAAATCCAGATTTCGTCGCCGTCTTCTGAAGCAACGGTACAAACAATGTAACCATCTGTTGAACTACCATCACCATTAGCGCGGGGTACAAACTGTGGAGACAGAATCATATGGCTGTTCCATTTCTCGTCTTCTAACGTGACAGGAAATTCATAAGCGTCAGCAATTTTCATGTCTGTTGTATTTAGACGGAATAAACAAGAAGGTCTGTTTTGTCTATTGTTTGCTTGAAGTAGTTTCTTAGGTGACACTATCCGATTTTGGTTATCTTTGTATAAATCAAAGATAAATTTTGTGAATAGCTCTTGCCAAAATCCTGAAGACTGCCAGTAAATATTTTCTAACTGCCCTGAAGGTAGACCTGTTGATAATCTATCACAGTAAGTGTAAAGTCCGACTCCCCAAGTGTACCTGGAATTAGATAACACATTTGACTCAAGAATCTCTCCACTTTCACCATTAATAACGTAGCGACCTAAACGGCTAACATCTGTCACGCTAGTGAGCATACCGACTAGATTTGATGCTACGGGTGTTTCGGAGTTAGAGGCTAAATTGTCACTCTGGCGCACCCACTCAGCGACATCAGCACTGTTATGGGTTACGTGGAGCGTAATTTTGTTGTCAGGATTTTCGTAATCTGATGCAAAGTGAATTGTACCCTCTGGAATAATTATCTGCTGCGCGACAACTTTAACTTCCTGTTGACTCACTTCTGGGCGTTGTCCGTTTTTCAAGTCTGCACGGCTGACAATATAAAGTGTCGTATCAGGTAACACTGGTAGTGTGAGTAATTTTCTTGTGAGTCTCTCTACTTTCTTGTTATTTGGAAAAAGATTGTTGAATGCTTGAGCAATTCCAACTTTGAAATTTGTGTCTATGAGGATAACATAGTCTCTCGTGATTCCAACCTGATGCAGAGATTGCTCAATCTCAACAGGAGTTCCATCCGGAAGTACCAACTTCCATCGCTCAAGATAACCAACGCCATCCCAACGGATGAGATAAACAAAGTCTTGAGGTATGAAATTGGCAGTTTTTGAAACAAATCTGTGATGTAATTGACGAAGTTTGTAAGAAACCTGAGAAAAGGTTTTTAAAAAGCCTTTTTCCAAAAATTCCTCAACTTCATCAAGAAATTTATCCAATTCGTTAATCGAAGGTATGGTTTCCAGGAAATTTGACAACGACCGACCATAATTGACAGTGAATATCTCACGAGTCTGAGCATCAAAAGCGGGATGCGCTGTTGTCAGAACAGGTGGAAACGGAAACTTCAGCTTAATCTCTGGACGCCACTCTTTGTTTGTTCCAACAGGCGTGACAACTTCAAGAGTTTCGCTATCAATCTCGTAGGGACGACCAGCATCACAACTGATTAATAAGCGTTCAGGTTCTTCTCCACCATATATTGACACAAAAGCAGTATTCAACTGGTTGCGAGTACCTAACTGAGTGGAGAATCGTGAAATTCCAAGATTACGGAATCCATACTTAGCATATTTGGTTCCAGGTTGAGTTGCCATGTCGGCGTAGTAACATGGTGGTTTAGTGATCCGAGTTTTTAAACCAACTTCTCCCTTCTGATTAAAGTCGAGTCGGTATATCATCCCATCACTATTGAAGATTGGATCGCCATTACTGTAGGGAAGACCGCCAGAATTAAGAGAACCCACTGGACCCATAATAAAAACATGACCGTGCAGTCCCTCTGGTAGTTTTTTGTCTGGCAATTTTGACTCAAGAATATTCAGTTTGATGTCGAGTTCTTGGCGACTAGCGTCGAGAACTGAATCAGGAACAGACGCCCAAGCTGTGGGAAAATTGGGGTAAACAGCTTCCTCAAAGAGTTTCTGGATTTCACGATTTTGTTTTTCCACCAGGTCTTTATAATCCTCACGCACAGGGATGTAGTAGCTATTGGTGCGGGGTGCAATTTTGGGTAACCAAGTGGTGTGGGTGGTAAATCCAAACTTGAGTTGGGGATGGCTTAATTTACAAAGGGGACCTTGAGCGAGATTCTTGGCGTCAAAAATCCAGATTTCGCTTTTGTCAGACAGAACTGTACACGCGATATAGCCATCAGTTGAGCTACCATCACTGTGAGTTCGTGGTACAAACTGAATTGAGCTACCAAAGTACCCTGGTTGGAACTTGTAATTGTCGGCGATCGCCATCCCTTCTTTAGAGTCTGTGACTAACCGACATATGTTTGCAGGTCTGGTTTCTTGTGTTATTTTCTTGACTTCCTCCATCGGTAAATTCCGACCAGGATAATTTTCATATAGGTTAACAATGAAATCGGGTAACAGATCTGGTGAGCATCCCCAAGAGTTCCAGTAGATATTATCGAGCTTTTTCGAGGTGGTGTGCTCGTTGTAAGCGCTGATCGCAATAGCCCAAGTCAGATCGCGATCGCTAATCACCTTAGACAGTCCCTCATCCAATTTCCCTGTCTGAGCATCAATCACATATCGTCCTAGGGAGTGAATATCTACAGGACCAGACATCATTCCCACCGGACGGTTTGAGTTTGAAGCTATTGAGTTTGAAGCTAAAAGAGAAGTTATGTCATACTCCCGCACCCATTCAGACACATCCCAGGCAGAACTATGAGCAACGTGAAGTACAATCTGGTTTTGAGGATTGTCATAATCAACCTGAAAATGAATCACCCCCCCAGGTATCACCACCTTTTGTGCAACAACCTCAACGTTGTTTTGACCTAATGCGGGGCGTTCTCCGGCTTTTAGATCAGCACGACGCACGATATATAAGCACATTTCAGATGATACTGGCTCATTCAGTACCTCTCTGAATAGTTTTTGTAGCTTTTTATTTTTAATCACTGGTTTGGTAATCAGTTGCTCTGGACCAACTTTGAAGCCAGTGTCCATCAACACTACATAATCCTGCGTGACACCAATTTGATGTATTGTCTGCCTAATTTTAACTGGTGAACCATTAGGAAGCTTCACCTCCCATCTTTCAAACTCACTTTTACCATCCCAGCGCATGAGATAGACAAAATCGTCAAACTCATCCAATCCTTCCATCATTTGTTTGACGACTATCATCAGTTGTTTGAGTTCACTTAACAGTTCGCGAGCATTTCCTTCATTCTCTTCTTGTTGTTCTTGTTCTTCTTTCTCTCTTTTGAGCAGTTCTCGCAATCTTTGCCAAAAACTCTTGACACGTTCTGAACTTTCATCAGTTTCTTTATTGAAAAGCTCCCTAGGAATCTCTTTTTCGATTTCTAAGTTTTTTATATTCTGCTTTTCTTCTGGTAATTTCGCAAACCTTTCAATCATTCCTTTGAAGGCTGATGATAACTTTCCTACCTCAGATTTGAAGATGGTTGATAAAAAAGTCGGTAATGACTTACCATAATTAACTGTGAACATCTCATTGGTATGAGCATCAAAGAAAGGATGCGCTGTATTCATCACCATTTCAAAAGGAAGATGAATTGGTAACTGTTCTCTCCACTCTTTGTTCCATCCGATAGGCGTGACAACCTCAAGAGAATGCGTATCGATTTCGTAGGGACGCCCCACATCACAAGTCACCAGCATACGCTCATCTTCGCCCGCAAATTTCAGAGGTACCAATGCTGTATTTGCGACACTGCGAACACCTAGCGAGATTGAGAGACGCGCCAAGCCGAAATTGCGGAAGCCATACTCTTGATATTCACTTCCTGGTTTTGTTGCGTCATCGGCATAGTAGCACGGCGTTTTAGCAATCTTGGACTTTAACCCTACTGTCCCAGGCTTGTCAAAATCAAGCCGATAAATCATTCCATTGCCATTAAACAGTGGAGTACCATCTTTAGATGGAAAGACAAGAGCACCATCTCGTTTAGAATCTACGTGTCCTACAGGAGCTAAGAGAAAAATATGACCAGATAAATCATTTGGTATTGTTCCATCAACAATCATCTGAGTATCTGAGAGCTCTTCCTGGCGAACAGTCAGAATGGACATTGGGATTATGTTGGTCATATTAGCTTACCGTTTACTTATTTTGACCTCATGTATAACATCAGATAGCTGAAGTCAGTCTGACTTTTCCTACCATCTTTGTTTCAAAGGTTAGATTAGGTTGACTATCACTACCTAACCTGCATGTAGATGTAAGCGAATCTGACTTATGCAGTCTGACCTTTTTCCCAGGAAAGAACACAGAACACAGAACACAGTAGTCAGAATGATAAACGGTAAAAAAGGAGACTTGAGTTGAATGGCTAGAGCATCAGTCCATTATTCAAAAAGTGGGCTAAAAAACCCGGTTTATTCGCCTGCAAAGCTTGATATCTCGTTGACTACTCCCTTCCCACTCTAAAATTACCTATCAAGCGAAGCGTATTTTCTCTGCGTTCTCTGCGCCTCTGCGGTTTTCAAATCGGTAATCTTTTGGCGGGAAGGGAGTAAACACAAAGAAACCAGGTTTTTGGCATTACTGGACCGACGCTCTAGCTTGGAATAATCTTGGTCTATTTTGATACAGCATGCTCCACACGTTCCCACAACAGTTCAAAGACCTTGAGGACTCCATCTGTGTTAGTCGGTGGCGTTCTTAGCGTGACTCGATTTCCATTCAACATGAACGTTCGGACTAAATCCTTGCCAATCCGATTGGGAATTGATGCTACTTCGACGTGATGAGTGACCGTGTTTCCATTCAACGTGTATGTCCCTGCATAAGCATTGAATGTAGAAAACGCCTGCACACATTCCTCTGTCGGTAAAGAGCAAATGTTTTTGCTGAATGGTGTGCGAATATCTTCACTAAAGGGTGGGCGATCGCTCTTTGAAAAGACGACCATCATCCGCCCCTCGGCTGTATAAGTGATGTAGCCGATTGGGTTAGGACCATACACTTGAGGAATCACTGTCCCATCAGGATTGATGGCGATCGCTGAGATTAGCCTCCAAGTTCCAAGCAACGGATTAGTCTGAGCAGCCGACAAATCAGACATAACTCACTCCTTTTAGTAGCTAGTATAAATCTTGTGAACGAGTCTCAAACACTCGTCGTCGAGTCTCAAAGACTCGTTCGCGAGTCCTAAACACTCGTCGTCGAGTCTCAAAGACTCGTTCGCGAGTCCTAAACACTCGTTTTTGTCATTGCGAACGTAGCGATAGCGGAGTGAAGCAATCGCCGAATCTTGAGATTGCTAAGAAAGCGGGAAGCCCCCTCCGGGGTCTACGCTCCACTTCGTTCCGTATGCCCTTCGGGCACGCTGCGCTAACGCAATGACGAAGCCAATGGATATTTCCCCTCGGGGTGCCAGGTAATGAAATCCTGAAATGTTGATTCTAGCGTGTGAAAGGAAGCAGCAATAAATATTTACACTCTTCTGAAACGCTTAAATGTTAAGCTCTACAAGTCTCGATGCGAGAGAAGAGAACCCAATGCAGGTACCACACCATGCAGGTACCATACTAATGCGATATATGAATGCGGAGGTGTCCATGCGGAGGTGTCCAACCGGGAGGTGTCCTTGGAGAGCACTAGTATCAAAAGTGACTTCTCTATAAGAAATCCAGCTTCCTTTCACTCTCCATCCCACGCGATCGCCCACTCTCCATCCCACGCGATCGCCAAATTTTCCCAGGCTTCTTCGTAGTATTTACCGTCCAGCTTGCCGCCGACACTCAGGTAAATTTCCTTCTGAACGCTGAAGCCAAAGCGCCCATTGCTGTATTTTACCCAAAGTTGGTCAATTGTGCGGAGGTCAGTGCAGGGAAAGTTTAAGAGTTCTTCCTCTCTAATGTAGTCATTTTCCTTGCGCCCGACAGCTTGTAGCATCACTAGGTAAGTTTCATAGTCAGCTTCTTTCCACTTCTTGGCTGCTAGTAAATCTCGCAGTTTCGTGTAGTTTACGCCTTTTTCAGAACTGAGGTCATCACCTGAATCATTTCTTTGATTTTGTGGAGTGTTTTGAGGTTGACTTTGTGGGATCACCTTCACTATCGTCTCTGGCTTTTTCCCAGTAATTCCCCAAACCAGTTTAACCATTGGAGGAGTATAAACACGTATCTGTTCCCGAAAATCAACCCAAGTCATACCTTCAAGTAAAGGTGGGAGTTGAGGCTGCTGTTGTGGAGCATTACGAAGCAACACAGGAATAACAGGACACTTTCGTTGCTTAAATTGACGCAAAAAGGCATTTATTTCATCTTCTTGCCAAGGACCGATACCACTCTCACCAACAAAAACTGCTGCTGACTTTATATGAGCAATCTGTTTTTCTAGTTCCGACTGCCAAGGTAAACCAGGTCGTAACTCCCATTCATCCAGCCACGGTTCAATTTTATATTCATACTTTAATTGCTCTGCAATTTTTATGACTGCTTCCTTATCTTCGCTATTGTGGCAAAGGAAAACATCGAATAGAGATTGAGCGTCACTCATCAGTGCTTTTTCATATTCTTGTCGATTCGGATCGCCCATCAGAGCTTTCGCTAGCTGAATTTTGTAGCCCTCTTTAACAGCAAGGTTCTTACTCCCTCACTCCTATTAGTAACTCAACTGTCCTTATGTTTGCTAGTTTACTCTGTTTTCATCTGGTTTGACCAATTCCTGTATTGCCTCGACTGCTGCTTCTAAGAGGATGTTTGAAAAGTATAGTTTTTGTCATGCTGTTCGCGTAGCGTGCGCCTTAGCGCATACGTAGCGCAGTGGAGTGAAGCATCTGAGCCTCAACGAAAAATTGGGATTCTTCGCTCCATTTCATTCCGCTCAGAATGACAAATTGTACTTATGTAAAAGATGGAGAGCGTGATCGCCCTAGTAGAATTTACCTTGGTTTCTTGTGCCAATTCCCATCTGAACCTTTTTCGTAGTCAAGCTTGTGAAGGTCGCCTTATTTTGATCTCCATATGAGGGGTGTTCCCCCTCAGTGCAAACCCTAATTACTCGCATATAAAACATATATCAGGGTGCATGAGGTCCAATCCATTAAGTGACTTTTCACTTAAGTTTTGGTTTCTCGGTTTTGAAGGTCACTTGATTTTGATCTTCTCGTATGAAAAGGACTAGTACCGCAAGGCGGAAGTCAAAAGTCAAAAATCAACGAAAAGCTTACATCATAAGCTTTTCGTTGATTTGGAATAGTAGCTTTATTTCCGCCGACCTGTACTAGGTTATTGAGTAATTATTCAAATAAGTAATTGCTCAATCCAACATATAGCGCGATCAGCCTCTGGCTTGACGCTGCGCGTATCGCCTACGAGAAAAATCGTGTATCAATTTCATCTCAAATCCCCCCGGACGGGATTTGCTCTGCTCAATAACTTGCTACTATCTAGTTGATTGATGTAAAGAAAGACCCTATCTCGACATTCAAATGTCGAGATTTTTATGGTAGCGCCGTCATGTTTTCGTGTCAATCCAACATATCAGCAAGTGCGTTAGAAACATGCTTCTGGACTCCTATGGGGAGTCCCACCATTAGAAACCGATTCAAAAAAGCTGGGGCTGAACCAGATACAGCGGATTTCAATTGTGTGAGGTACATCAAAGAGTTAAGAAACCGCAGACGGACGCAGATAAACGCAGATAAATCTGTACTTCACCTGGATGAAAAGCGCTGTAAGTGCTACTGCATTGGAGAGCTGGTCTTTAGAATCAAGGAAATCGCACGCTAGTTGCACCGACTTTCGGACATGATTACCGGATGCTCCCGTTTTCAACGAACACTTATCTCACACTTCGGCTGAAAATATTGTCGATATAACCGACAACTAGGTGTCGCTAGATTGTTATCCAACTTAATTAACCCCATACTGCTTAACTTGTAAGCAACAACAGGTTCTAACTTTACAGGTTGGGTCGCATTCATGACTATAGAAAGAGCAGATGCTAATTCTGGCTGCGCCTGCAAAGTTGCCCAATGACGCTGCATATGATGGTAATAAATGCCTTTAGGTGTAGAAGCATTTTGCAGCAGTTGATTCAAAGTCACCTCTCCACGACTGAGGTGATAAAGTGTGAGGTGTACCAATGCAGGATGTCCTCCAACAATGTCCATCAGAAGCCTTGCTTCCTCATCATCTGTCCAATTGAGTTCAAAGCGTTGAGCTAACTGCTGCACCTGATCTAAACTGAAACAGGTTAACTGAATCGGTAATCCTACATTAAATGGAGACTGATTGAGCTGCAAAGGAACATAAACTTCAGTCGAGTGAACCACAATAAGACGCAGCTTTTGCCAAATAGGTTGTCTTTTGGCATCTTCGTACCAAGAACGCAACAAAGGTAAGAATTCTTTTGCGACTTGCGGATGTTCAAAAATCTGGTGTACCTCATCCAACGCCAAAACCAGAGGAGAATCAATCTGCTCTAACACATAATTTCGTAAATAAAGCGAGCAGCTGACTTTACTACCAATATCTTCATCCCAATACTCGTCTAATCTTGGTTCAAGCTGAAGCTGACGAGAGACATTAGCACATAACCAACGCAAAAAACGATTCAAATCACTCAAAATAGCTCGGTCAACTTGCTCCTGCAAGTTCAAGCTGACTGTATGGTAACCACTCCGATTCACATACTCAAGAATCCTCAATAGGAACGAGGTTTTCCCCATTCCTGAGGAGCTTTAATGCGAATTAAAGCTCCTGGATTCATAATTTCTTCATAAACCTGTGTCACAATCTCCGGTTGTTCAATGTAATAAGGAGAGCCAAGCGGGACTAAACCACTAGGAAAGCGAGGTAAGATTTCTTGTTTGGGATGAGAAAAATAACTGATAGGAGGATTTTGTTGTTGTATTATTTTTGGAGAAGCTTGTGCAGTCACATACGACTCTAATAGAGTTCGACAGTTTTTTTTGGTCACACGCTCGCCGATGAGATGAGACAATTTTTGACACAATCCTCGGGCGACAACGCTAGTAAAGTAGCTCGGACTATAGCCCCCCTGTTGAGCAATTTGATTGTAAGTTTGACTTTGCCAAATACCTCGTAAAACCAAAATTTCTTTGTGATTGAGGGGGTGATTCTGGTATTCCAAAAGCTTGCCATCTAGTATCTCAATAAGTGAATCGAGAGCCGTGGTTTTGGAGAGAACTGAAGCGACGACTGGGAATCGGACGTTTGTTTGCACACTTCTAGCATTTCCGTTGGAAACCAGTCTGGAAGAATCTGTCTTCTCTTTCCATTGAGTCCATACACTTTGCTGTGACCAAATCATAGATGGTTCAGCAGGATTTTGGAAAATCATTGGTAGCCAAGTTGCACAGGGATATTCCCCCTCTAATCCTTGCAGTCTTTCGCGTGCAGAACGCACCGCAGTGTACAAAGATTTTCCACTCGAAAACTCTGCCAGAAAATACTTTAAAAATTCTTGAGCAACCACATCCGGGACAGGCTCACGCATCACAATCACTTGTGGAATATGCAAATCTTGGAGTTCCTGCGCCAACCCTAAACCATCGCATGAGTTGAAAATCGCTAGCTTTAACCCACGACTAATCGCTTGCCTCAGAGCATATTTTAACTGCTCAAGAGTAATCGTGTCTGTTTGATTGATTTGCAAAAATCCTTTTTCTTTACTAAAACTATGACCTGCAAAAAAGAGAATATCCCAACTTTGTTGCCATAGCTGCTCGTTTAAATGATTTAGATTCGGCTCTACCAAAAACTTAATTTCTGCTTGAGTTGATAATCTCTCGAAAAGATTTTTATCATGACTAATATCAATCCCTTGACTATTTCCAAAAGTAGCCAAAATTCTGACTTGACTTTTGCGGTTCTTAATAACCAATTTATTTGGATTTTGGTACTCTGCTGAACTCAACGCCACTTCTGCATATGGGTAATCCTCAAAGAATTTCCATAGATGCCAAGGAAGTCGTCGCAATATATTGTCGTTGGTTTCAATAATAAAGCGAATTTCTTCAGAGGTTTTTAAGTGCGTGCGTAATTGCTGGTCAATTTTGCGAAACTTTGTTGAGTTGAGCCATGTATTTATTTTTTTTGACAACAATTGACACAACTCATAAATATCAGCCTCTGAAATATTAGTTACATAATCTTCTTCAATTTCAAAATTGTCATCGATTTCGTGATCGAGACGCCAACTCAAACGTTGATAAAAAGCATAATAAACTAACTGCCAATTTTGGTAGAGTTCATAAATTTTGGGTGCTGCTGGTAAACTGGCAGAAAATTTCATCCGGTAGGGGTTGTCTGCTTCTCCAAGCTGTGCCGTCACCCTAGCACAGCCTTCGTGTAGGTTTCCTTGACCTAAGTTTAAAACAACTAACCTACTCATAGGAGTTTGATAAAATAAAGGTCAACCGTAAACGTGATGAATCATTGGTAAGGATGTAGAAAATCTAAGCGTATAAGTGTTTGGCTGTTAGGGCAGTTTTTTACAGCATAGAACGAAATTATATCAAACGAAGTCAATATTTCTACACTCTTTAGATTTTACTTCTTATCCTTTTTAGTCACAAAAATAAATTTAATTTATTTTTACTAACCAGTTACACATATTGGTTATTTTGATAGAAAAATAACATTAGTTTTTAAAACCTCTTCTTAAGATTTTTCTATATAAATAGAAATTTTAAGCACTAAGTCTGTTGAAAACGTTTTTTCGTAGTATACTAAATTTTTAGGAAATTTAAATTGGTAGAAAACACTATACTTGAAGTAAAATTTAGTGCTTAACAAGGTCTCGATATTGTTTGACTTCGAGGATTATGAAGCATAAGGGCAGCATATACTTTGTGCTCAGCCAGTCCGTAAGGATGGGATTTAACCCAAATACGGTTGCTGATCAGATAATTTGCAAGAACCATCACCTCTGATTTGACGTTGCATGTGAGGCAGCGCGGTCTTGGAGATTCCCCCCTATGAGCGACTGCCTCAAGTCGTGCATGGTTTTCCGACAATCGCGCACCTGTCCGTGGAGCCAGTAGTGCCTCGTTGAGGGTGCAGTTCCTTAATTCTTTGATGTATTGCACTCAATTGAAAAGCGCTATAATTATTCCTTAAGTTATTCCTTAAGTTGGAAATCTTCATCAAAATCTTGCAGCGAGGGATAGACAATAGGAGGCGTTGCATTAACCATTAACAACCGCTGCCTGTACTCTTCTAAATAAGATTGGCGGCGCTCATCCCCGATGCGACTTGCGTTCCAAACGATGAAAGGTGGCAAAACACCGAAACCCACAAAGTGAAAAATTCCGTGATTAATCGGATAAAGAATGGTATGAATATCACCATTAACCCCTATTTCGGTATACATGGTTAATGGACCGCCTGTGGTGAGAGACAACATAGCTTTTTTGCCCTTGAAAACTCCATTGTCATAAAACCTCCCACCACCATAAGTTCGCCCCATCGCAAAGACTCTATCAACCCAACCCTTGAGGATAGCAGGAAGTCCAAACCACCAAAGAGGAAACTGAAAAATCAGCACATCACACCAGTCAAGTTTCTCCATCTCTGCTTTGATGTCTGGTGCAAAGCCATCAACTTCAGTGGCATACATTTCTTCACTTTGCTGATTGTAGTAGTTTTTTTCTTTATTATAAGTGAAGTTGCGACGGTCAGAAACTGGGTTGAACTGCATGGTATAAAGATCAGAAATGATGACCTCATGTCCTATGGTCTGTAGTACTTCCTTGGCATAACGAGTCAGGGTACCATTAAAACTGTTGGGTTCTGGATGGGCGTGAACAATAAAGAATTTCATCTTGACATCCCTAAACACTTATCCGAGTCTAATATGCTGCTTTTGATACACATACCAAACTTAGAGCCACGTAATGGTTCGCAGCACCCCCTTTGCCCTAACGGACACGCTACGCTAATGCGCAACGTGTCCGTAGGACTTACAATGATACTCCAAAAGAGCCGCATCTTTTAGGTTGTAGGCGTCTGAATTGTTTTTGCCGACTGGTTAAATAACAAATCTCTTGCCTTCTCTACATCAAGCGCCTGATTTTTGAAGGCTTCAGCCTTCTCGTAAGCACGAATTGTTGCTGGACGCGCCTGAATTGTTTCAAACCAGCGTTTTAAGTGAGGAAAGTTCTCTAACTTTTGGCTTTGGCGCTCATATGGCACAATCCACGGATATGTAGCAATATCAGCGATGGAATAATCCCCAGCAATAAACTCTCTATCAGCAAGCCGCTTATCCAGCACAGCGTATAAGCGTGCGGTCTCATTCACATAGCGGTTAATGGCATAGTCAATCTTCTGTGGAGCGTAGTTGTTAAAGTGGTGGTTCTGTCCCGCCATTGGTCCCAAACCCCCGACTTGCCAAAATAACCATTGAAGGACTTCAAGGCGATCGCGTAAATCTGCTGGGATTAACTTTCCAGTTTTTTCTGCCAAATACAGCAAGATAGCACCAGACTCAAAGACTGAAATCGGCTCACCTCCAGTTGCAGGTTCTGGATCCACAATTGCGGGGATACGATTGTTAGGAGAAATTTTGAGAAAGTCAGGTTTAAACTGATCCCCAGCGCCAATGTTGACAGGAACAACAGTGTAAGGCAAGCTGACTTCTTCAAGGAACATCGTGATTTTATGTCCGTTTGGTGTTGTCCAATAATAAAGCTCAATCATTGGTTATTTCCTTAAATTTTGCAATCATGTTGAAATGTTTTTTGCTTGGTAGATAATCTTGGGGCGATTGACTTTGGTGCAAAGTCAATCGCTTATGAGTTAATCAAATGAGCAGTACTCTGGCGACTTGCTGTCTACCCACTGTTTGCTCGTGTTGAATCTCTCTCAACATGGACAGTTCTCATCTCAACCCTCATAAGGATTTCCCAGTCTATCCACAAAGACGTTGCGGGCAAATGGTAGGCGTCCAGGGTTGCGGCGTGGTTCTGCTGCATATCCAACAGGTACAAGAACGGCGATCGCCATATCTGGATTATCTACGTTCTTCTTAAGAATTATTTTGCTCCTACTAGAGAGGGATATTGCTCTTCCAATTGGGGATAGTCAGTGTAACCCTTTTCTCCACCACCATAAAAAGTTGTCGAATCTGCCTCAGTCAGTGGTGCATTGAGGGCTATACGTCGGGGTAAATCGGGATTTGATATAAACAGTGTGCCAAAAGAAACGAGCTCCGCTTCTCCCTTTGCCAAAACTGCGTTACCTTTTTCAGGAGTATATTCCCCATTAACCATGAGTGTACCGTGATAGCGCTCCCGTATATGACTGGTTGGCACCACTGTCGCCCCATGTTGAATATCTGCTTCTATCGCCTCAAAAATATGCAGATATGCTAAATCAAATTGGTTCAACGCTTGGGCTGCATAACCAAATGTTACCAGCGGATTAGAATCTTGCATATCGTTAAACGTTCCACTGGGAGACAAACGTACCCCAACCCGTTTTGCACCCCATACTCCAACAACTGCTTCAGTCACTTCTAACAGCAGTCGGGCACGATTTTCTACAGAACCGCCATATTTATCTGTACGTTGATTCGTACCATCCCGGAGAAATTGGTCAAGTAAATAACCATTAGCACTGTGAATTTCCACACCATCAAAACCAGCTGCCAGAGCATTTTCTGCCCCTTTGCGATATTGTTCTATAATTTCAGGAATCTCCGACGTTTCTAGAGCACGAGGAGTCACATATGGTTTCATGCCTTCATAGGTTGGTGCCTCACCCTTAGGTGCAATAGCAGAAGGTGCTAGTGGTAACTCACCATTCGGTTGAAAATCAGGGTGTGAAATGCGTCCTACATGCCATAGTTGCAGGAAAATTCTTCCTCCCTGAGCGTGTACTGCATCTGTGACTAACTTCCAACCTTCTACTTGTTCGCTTGAGTGAATACCTGGTGTATAGGGATACCCTTGACCTTGTGGAGAAACCTGAGTTGCTTCAGTGATAATCAGCCCCGCAGAAGCGCGTTGAGCATAGTAGATGGCGTTGAGTTGGTGCGGTACGTTACCCTCTCCTGCACGATTACGAGTTAAAGGAGCCATCACTATGCGGTTGGGTAGTTCTAAATGACCTAATTTGTAGGGGGAGAGTAAGTTGATGTTAGTACTCATGAGTGAAATCTCCAATAAATCTCTAAATTCTGTGCTCAGCCAATCTGTACTAAACCAAGAATCAAAATTCCTGGTTTATAACCAAACTCAGTTTCAACTGACTAAGAGACAACGTTAGTCAGTCGGTTAGCGCGAAAATTTATGATGTTGTTGGCGAATAAATGAGGCGTTACACCCCCTAAGCTTCTCGTTCCCTGGCTGAGCCAGGGAATGCGCTACTAAGAGGCTCCGCCTCCGGTACTTAGATCGAGGCAGAGCCTCGCCGCCT